>JBKDZS010000096.1:0-2132 GCA_047971445.1 Flavobacteriales bacterium | reverse complement strand
TATTTTTCAAAAAAAAAGTCATCTTGATTTCTCAAAACAACTTGATTTCATTGTATTTAATTGCTTTTAAAACATTTCTCTAACACGGTCAAAAAAGGATTTTTCTTCATCAGGACGCGGTTCAAAATTGGCATCTTCTTTCATGTTTTCAAAGAATTTCTTTTGTTCTTTTGTTAATTCCTGTGGTGTCCAGACATTCACATGAACCAACAAATCTCCATTTCCGTAATGATCTAAACTAGGTAATCCTTTTTTTCCTAAACGTAGTATTTTTCCTGACTGTGTTCCTGATTCGATTTTAATTTTAGCTTTTCCATCTACGATTGGAATCTCCTTAGTAGTACCCAAAACAGCTTCTGCAAAGGATATATATAAATCGTAATGTAAATTGTTTCCATCTCTTTTTAATGATTCGTGTGGAATTTCCTCTATTAAAACCAATAAATCTCCTGGAATACCTCCCATTGGAGCTTCATTTCCTTTCCCAGAAACTTTTAACTGAATCCCATCTGAAACACCTCCTGGAATTTTTATTGAAACCGTATCTTCTTCTTTTTTAAGCCCTTGATTATTAACTCCTGGAGGAATATGATCTGCTATTTTTCCAACACCTCCACATGTTTGGCATGTTACGGCTGTTTGCATACGTCCTAAAATTGTATTTTGAACCCGTGTTTGCTGCCCTTGACCGTTACAAGAAGAACATGTCTTATAGGTAGTTCCTTTTGCTACTTTAAAACGAGTTACCTTTACTTTCTTTTCAACCCCGTTGGCTATTTCCTCTAAAGTCAGCTTTACTTTAATACGTAAATTTTGTCCTTTAACCTGACGGCGACCTCCTCCACTAAATCCACCTCCAAAAGCTCCTCCAAAAATATCTCCAAATTGTGAAAATATGTCTTCCATATTCATACCTCCACCTCCAAAGCCTCCTCCAGCAGCACCTCCCATACCTGCATGACCAAATTGATCATACCGAGCACGTTTATTGTCGTCACTTAAAACTTCATAAGCTTCTGCGGCTTCTTTAAATTTCTCCTCTGCTAATTTATCTTCTGGATTTTTATCAGGGTGGTATTTAATTGCTAACTTTCTGTAGGCTTTTTTAATCTCCCCTGCAGAAGCACCTTTAGCTACACCTAAAACTTCGTAATAATCTCTCTTTGACATATCCTTAATTAAAAATTAAATATCATTTAATTTCCTACTACTACTTTTGCAAAACGGATTACTTTTTCGTTTAAAGTGTAACCGGTTTCTACTATATCTACAATTTTCCCTTTTAAACCTTCGTTTGGAGCAGGAATTTGTGTAATGGCCTCATGAAAGTCTGTATTAAACTCTGACCCTACCTCTACTTCTACTTTAGTAAGTCCTTTACTTTCTAAAGTAGAATTCAACTTATTTTGAATTAATTCTATTCCTTCTACAATAGCTTGATCTACATTCTCTAGCTTCTGAATATTATCCAAAGCTCTTTCAAAATCGTCACAGACAGGTAACATAGCTTGTAAAACTTCTTGATTAGCTGTCTTGAATAAGTCAACTCGCTCTTTTTGTGTTCGTTTTTTAAAATTTTCAAACTCAGCAAAAAGGCGTAAAAATTTATTTTTTTCCTCTTCCAACTGTGCCTGTAATTTCTCTGTTTCGTTTGTTTCAATAACTTGCTCAGTTGTAATATCTTCCGATTGAGTTTGTATATCTTGGTTTTCTTCTATAATTTCTTTTTCTTTATCACTCATTATAAAAAATTTTCATCTTATTTCCTTTCAAAAAATCTGCCATTGGTTATAGACTGTCTATTTGACTGAAAAAATGTCATTAATAACCATTTTGTCATATAAAATAAATTTATCAAGTCTAAAACTGACATCGTTCCTAATCCTTTACTACTTCTTTAAAATACCTTATAGATTAAAGTTAATTTACACCAAGCGTTTCACGACTTGCATTATTTCTTGAGCTAGAGAATCTGCACGTTCCTGCGATTTAGCTTCTGTATAAATACGGATAATTGGCTCTGTATTAGATTTACGCAAATGAACCCACTCTTCTAAAAAATCAATTTTAACACCGTCTATAGTATTAATTTTTTCATTTGAAAATTTGATTTCTACAGCTTTTAAAATTGC
>JBKDZS010000095.1:0-14158 GCA_047971445.1 Flavobacteriales bacterium | reverse complement strand
GCTGTAGGATTCTTTTCAACCGTTTCAATGTCAGTTTTCTTACAAGATGTAAATGCTACCGCAAATACAACAGATAATCTTAATAAATTTTTACTTAATTTCATTTTTTTAATTTTTTGCTAATAAAAACTATCCGCAAATTTATACATTTACACGAATTAAAATTCTTTTTTATGAAAGAATATCTTAAATGGAGTATTCTTATTATTCTGACGTTAACTTGGGGAAGTTCATTTTTTTTAATAAAAAAAGGGCTTACTGCTTTCTCACCCTATCAAGTAGGTGCTTTACGAATTGTAATAGCAGGGCTTTCTCTACTCATAATTGGAGGAAAACAATTGCCAAAAATTCCATTACACTCCTATAAATGGATCTTTTTAGCAGGCTTATTAGGAAATTTTTTTCCATTTTTTTTATTTCCTATGGCAGAAGAAGAGGTGGATAGTGGAGTTGCTGGAGTGCTCAATGCGCTAGTTCCATTATTCATATTAATTTTAGGAGCTCTTTTTTTTAAAAATAAAAGTTCTAAAAGACAGTTTTTAGGTGTTTTCTTAGGCTTAATAGGTACTATTTTATTAATATTTCTACCTACTATTCTCAATGATAACACTACTTTTTTAGGAAAAGAAGTCAAACTTTACCACGCTTTACTTATTGTATTAGCAACTTTTATGTATGCTCTTAGTTCTTTAATCATAAAACATAAATTATCTCACATAAACCCCATAACCTTAACAACAGGATTATTTTCTTCAATAGCTCTCTTTGCATTAGTAATTTTACTGTATACAGAATTCTTCCTAAACTTCCATTTCTCTTCGAAACAAGTTTCTTCTTTAGGATATATCGCAGTACTTTCTATTGTAGGAACTGCAATAGCTATGTTGTTGTATAATAAATTGATGCAACATTCATCTGCTGTTTTTGTTTCATCTGCTACATATTTGATGCCTATTGTGGCTCTTTTTTGGGGCGTTGTTGATGGCGAACAAATAACGTTTTTTCATGTAGGTTGTTTTGGAATTATCATTTTAGGTGTACTGATGATCAATCGAAGTAAGTAATATCAATACATCAAATCCAGTTAAAAAATCATACGTATTTTACAACGGTATTAAATTTTAAATAAAAACGTCTTTCCTTTAAAGCTATTCTGCTTTTTAAACTATCTTTGTGCCATGGAATCCAACAGGCAAAAGAAAATAGCACAGTTATTACAAAATGATTTAGGTGATATATTCCGAGAGATTAGTAAAACAGCCAAAGAAAATATACTTATTACTGTTACAAAAGTTCGTGTAACACCAGATTTATCCCATGCAAAAGTCTATTTAAGCATTTTTCCATTAGATGATAAAAAAGGTGTTTTAAATGATATCCAGGTTTTAAAACCGCAAATTCGTAAAGCTCTTTCAGATCGTATTAGTCAACAATTAAGAAAAACCCCCGATTTAAATTTCTTTATAGATGACTCTCTAGACTATATTGAAACCATAGAGCAAGAATTAAATGGGGAAGGTGATAATCCAGAATTATAGTGTACATTGAATACATCATTTTATATTGCTAAAAAATATTTTTTAACCAAGAAGAAAACAAGTTCTGCCAATTTTATTAATATCACAGCAATTTTGGGTATTATTATTGGTACAATGGCGTTATTCATTATTTTATCCACATTTAGTGGCTTAGAAAAATTGACCGTTGAACTTCTTTTTGAAAAAAATGCTACTTTAAAAATAGAACCACAATCAGGAAAAAAATTAAACGTTACCCCTTTACTCCTTAAACAGATAAAGCGTGTTTCAGAAGTCACTTCAGTAGCAAGTTTGATAGAAGAAAAAGTACAGTTAACGTACAAAGGACGTGGAGATTTTATTTACTTAAGAGGAGTTGACAGTACTTATAAAGAAGCTAATCTAGATTCATTACGCCTTTTTGGAGAACTTCCAATTTATGAAGATCAAATCGCTTTAGCCAATAGTGTAGTTGCAAAGTTAGATATCACACTTGAAGATGCTCGAGATTCTATTAAACTGTATGTCCCCAAGGTTGGAAAAATCAAAATAAACACACCACAGAATGCATTTAAGATTGAAAATGTAGTGATGACTGGTGTTTTTTATGAGGAAAACCCCGTTGCTTATACAACAATTCAATTAGCTCGAGAACTCTTGAATTTGGATCGCAATCAAGTTTATGCTTTGGAAATTAGTCACAACCATACTTTATCAGATGAAGATATCAAACTAAAAATAGAAGAAGAAATAGGATCAGGGTATAAGATTTTAACACAGCGAGATCAATTGGGCTCTTTCTACAAAATGCTAAAAACTGAAAATATCATGGTCTATCTTATATTCACCTTAATCTTAATTATTTCTACATTTAACCTCATAGGATCTATCATCATTCTAATTATTGAGAAACGCGATGATTTAGTAACGCTACATGCTATGGGAATGGATTTTAATCATATTAAAAAGATTTTTTTAATAGAAGGATTTTTAGTTTCCTTTATAGGAGGTGTAATTGGTATATTTTTAGGTTTAATTTTAATTATAACTCAACAGCAATTTGGAATTGTTCGTGTAAATTCAGCTTTATCTTATCCCGTAGAAATTACAGGGTTCAATTTTGGAATTGTATTCATTACAGTTATTGTCATTGGAATATTAGCTTCCCTAGCAGGTACGGTTAAATTAACAAAAGAGTTTTTAAAAAAACATTAGCTTGTCCGTAACTACACATCAACCCTAAATAAAAAACACAACTGACTATCAGTTAGTTATTGAACAAATGGAATATTAAACAGAATAGTGTAAAATGTACATTTTTTATTTAAAAAAACGTATATTTGCGAGAAGTAAATAATGACTTATTATTATGGCTTTACCCAATATAAACCCAACGACAACAAAATCTTGGAAGAAATTAGAAAAACATTATCAAGAGACCTCTTCACAAAAATTAAAGGATCTTTTTAAGGAAAACCCAAACAGATTTCAAGAAAATCACATTCTTTTCAAGAATATCTTAATTGATTATTCTAAAAATTTAATCAATTCAAAAACAAAGTCGTTATTATTTGATTTAGCAAGAGAGGTTCAATTAGATAAAGCCATAAAAGCCATGTTTAATGGTGAAAAAATCAATCAAACAGAAGATCGTGAAGTTTTGCATATTGCCTTACGAAACCGATCAAACTATCCTATCATTGTAGAAGGTAAGGATGTGATGCCAAAGGTTAACAGTGTTTTGGAACAGATGAAAACTTTTTCTAACAAAGTAATTTCAGGTGAATGGAAAGGGTACTCTGATGAAATCATTACAGATGTTGTGAATATTGGAATTGGAGGATCTGATTTAGGCCCAGTCATGGTTACTGAATCCTTAAAACATTATAAAACACGATTGAATTTACACTTTATTTCTAATGTTGATGGGACTCATATTGCAGAAACATTAAAAAAGTTAAATCCTGAAACAACCTTGTTTATTATTGCTTCAAAAACATTTACAACACAAGAGACCATGACTAATGCTCACACAGCACGAAATTGGTTTTTAAACTCAGCAGAAGATGAGGCTTTTGTAGCAAAGCATTTTGTAGCACTTTCAACCAATACGGAAGGAGTAGCAAATTTTGGAATTGACATCAAAAATATGTTTCAATTTTGGAACTGGGTAGGCGGTCGTTATTCATTATGGAGTGCCATTGGCTTATCCATTTGTTTAGGTATAGGATATGATCATTTTATTGAATTATTAGAAGGGGCTCATGAAATGGATGAACATTTTCAAAAAAGTGATTTTGAAGAAAACATCCCTATAGTATTAGCATTATTGGGTGTTTGGTATAATAATTTTTATGGAGCAGATAGCTATGCTTTACTTCCATACGATCAATATTTACACCGATTTGCAGCATATTTTCAGCAAGGAGATATGGAAAGTAATGGAAAGTGCGTAGATCGAGAGGGTAAAAATGTATCTTATCAAACAGGACCTGTTATTTGGGGTGAACCAGGTACTAATGGACAACATGCTTTCTATCAATTAATTCATCAAGGAACCAAGCTAATTCCAGCAGATTTTTTAGCTCCTGCTAAAACATTAAATCCAATTGGAGATCATCATGCAAAGTTGATGTCTAATTTCTTTGCTCAAACAGAAGCTTTAGCCTTTGGTAAATCAAAAGAAACCGTTGAAAAAGAATTAGAAGGAAAATCTTTAGAAGAAATCGCATTTTTAACACCATTTAAAGTTTTTGAAGGGAATAAACCTACAAACTCAATATTATTTAAAGAATTAACTCCTAAAACTTTAGGGTCTTTGATTGCCATGTATGAACATAAAATATTTGTACAAGGTGTTATTTGGAATATTTTTAGTTTTGATCAATGGGGAGTAGAATTAGGGAAACAATTAGCTAATCAAATTTTACCTGAATTGAAACATGAAGAGAAAATTACTTCACATGACCCTTCAACAAACGGGCTAATCAATACATTTAAAAAAATGAATTTGTAAACATCTTTTTAAACAAATAGATGCTATATGCTATAGTCTATTTAATTTTTTAATCATCTTATAATGTATTATAGAAACTTCTAAAAAAGCATCTCCTTCTTTTTGATAACCTAATTTTTCATAAAAAGAAACCGCAGTATTCCGTGCATTTAGCTCCATTTGCTTACCTCCTTTTTCTTGTGCATATCGCTCAGAGAAAATCACCATTTCTTGACCAATTCCATTCCCCCGAGCACTTTCTAAAACAGCTACTTGACGCATTTTAAAAATTTTATTCCCTAAATCACGTAAAATAAGTGTTCCTATAACTTGATCTTTTTCAAAATATCCAAAATGAATATCATGAATTTCTTCATATAAAGGATCGTCATAAATATCCATTCCCAAAGGAATTCTTAAAACTGTATTACGTAATTCAAGTAATTTTTGGTATTCATGCGATTGAAAAGTGACTATCTTCAACATAAAGTAAAGATATAAAGAAAATAAGTCTTCTTTAACTTGATGTTTTATTTTATCTTCTCAATCAAGGAAAAATAAAATTTCATAGGGATTGATAACCTGCTTACCTTCTTTTTAATAGGGTAAAATTTACAGCCAATAAAGGTTAACTTAATAGATTTTTTCTTTTAACTAAAAGAATCTATATCTTGCAACAAAAATGGGTCAAGATGCTAGATGACATTATAAGGACAAAAAATATTTTTCCAAGCATTATTTTAGTATTGATTGTCGTTGTACTAACCGGTTATTACAATCAAATCGAAATATCCAAAATTATTTGCGCCATAAGTATTTGTACATTGATTTTATTTTATAACAAAATCAGCTCTTTAATTAGATCCCTTTTTATTGTCAATATCCTCTTTACCTCCTCTTTGGTCTTAGTTGATTTTCATACAATCAACAACAGTATATTAATGGCTAAATTTATCATTCTATTAGCTTTTCTAGCGGAGCGTTATTTTTATATGATTAACGGACGGTTTATTTTTATAGAAGTAACTTTATTAGTCTTTTTAGCATTACTTTGTTATCCTCCAACTATTTTCTATATTCTTTTTATTTACTGTTTAATACTTTTTCATTCTATAAAAAAATTCTCTACATGGGTACTACCTCTATTTTGCCTTTTTATATTTACTATGGTTGCTTTTGGCATCAGCTTTTTGTTGGACTTTAATCTTTTGAATTATCTACAAAATCAACTTTCACATTTTCAATTGGTTTATTATGATTTCACTCCAAAACAATTGTATTTACTTATATCATTAATTTTTTTTAGCATTTTAGCTTTAGTTGATCATTATCGTATAGGGTTCAAACAATCTACCCATAACAAGAAAAATTACGAACTCATTTTATATTTATTGATAATCTCAAGCCTTCTTTTTCTATTGTCAAAAAACGCTATACTTTTCGTTATATTTCCTTGCTCTATTATGATAAGCAAGTACATATTTTATCGAAAAAATAAATGGATCAGGTGGTTTATGATTCTATATTTTCCAGTAAGTGCGCTAATTTGGAGTGTGATTTAAGCTCTTTTAAGATCAATTCATCTCCCTCAAATTCAGCATAAGAAAAATACGAAATCCAATCTCCTAAATTAATATAACGACTTCTTTCAGCAATCGGTAGGTTCATCGGCAAGTGACGGTGTCCGTAAATAAAATAATCTCGATGTTCTTCTTCAAGCTTTTTTTTGGAATAAATAATGAGCCACTCTTTTTCTTCCCCTAAAAAATGAACATCTTCTTCTCCAAAAATAGCTTTATTTTTGCGCGATAAGTATTCTCCTAAAGCAATTCCTACATCGGGATGAAGCCATCTAAAACAGTCATTAAAAAATGGAAAGCGAAATACTTTTTTCATTCGTTTATATCCTTTATCTCCTGGGCCTAGACCATCTCCATGCGCAATATAAAAACGCTTATTATTGATGCAATATTCTTGCTTATCAAAATAGACCTCCATTCCAATTTCTTCTTGCAAATAAGACTTCATCCACATATCATGATTTCCTGTAAAAAAGATAATTTGAATACCTGAATCAACTAATTCAGCCAATTTTCCAAGAACACGAATAAAATATTTAGGGACAACTTTCTTATACTCAAACCAAAAATCAAATAAATCACCTACCAGAAATAATACCTGAGCATCTTGCCTAATCTCATCCAACCATTGTACAAAGATTTTTTCCCGTACCAAACTTTTTTCATAGTCAGGTAATCCAAAATGTTGATCAGAAGCAAAATATACTTTTTTATGAGGTTGTAAATGAATTGTTTTCATACTATCTATTATCTTCAGCAAACCATTCTCCATAAGAATTTTCTGTTTCGTATAAACGTAACGAATGCAACTGAATTCTAGAAGGAAGTTTATTTTGAATTTTTACAGCAAAATCTCCTAACATATTTTCACAAGTTGGTTGATAATCGGTAAAAATGACTTTATGACCTTCTTTTTTCAAATGTTGACCTAAATCTAAGTGAGGCGTATTTTCATTCAAAATAATCGCATGATCAAAAGGTTCAATGACTTCTTGATTTACAATCTCTTTCAAATCTCCAAAATCATACACCATTCCACATTTCGGATCGTCTTGATTTTCAATAGGTGTTCCAAAAATGGTCACATAAAGCTTGTAGGAATGTCCGTGAAGACTTTTACACTTCCCATCATATCCATATAAAGCATGACCGGATTCAAAACGAAATATTTTAGTCAATCGAATATTTTTCATACAAGAAATTTTCGTACTTTAAAGGTTAGAAAAACCTAATCTAACACAAATTTATAAGAAATTACATGTTTTTGGACTTATTTCAATTGTTTTTTCCTAACTACTGTGCAAATTGTCAAAATACACTTCTTAGAAAAGAAGCGATAATCTGCTCTAAATGTTACCTAAAACTACCCCTTCGGCCTCAACCTCATCATAATGACTTAAAGAAAAACTTAGCTTGCTTTTTTAAGGTGGAAAAAGCGTATTCATTACTCTATTTTAAAAATCAAAGTAATACGTCTAACTTAATTTACACTTTAAAATATAAAAACAAACCTCAAGTAGGTTATGAATTAGGCTTATTATTAGGAAAACGAATTTCAGATAATTTTGATGCTATAGTACCTGTTCCACTACATCCTAAAAAACAACTAAAACGGGGTTATAATCAATCAGAAGAATTTGCAAAAGGAATTGCTAAAACCTTAAATATCCCTATTAATTCCAAAAACTTAATTCGAATAAAAAACAACCCTTCGCAAGCACATTTAAAATATCATACAGCACGTTTACAAAACACCCTGAATATTTTTAAAATTGTAAATTCAGAAGAATTTGAATATAAACATATTTTATTGGTTGATGATATTGTAACAACCGGTTTTACTATTTATAATTGTGCTCATCCACTTTTGCAATTAAAAAATGTTAAAGTAAGTATCGCCTGTATTAGCTTTGCAGGATAATTTTTTGAAAAAACGTACCTTGCGTAAAATTTTATTTTCAATGAAAAAAGAACTCCTATATACTACTTATATAATATTGCTTTTTATTCTAATATATTCCTGTGCTCGAATTTCTTCTCCAACAGGAGGTATCAAAGATGAATATCCTCCTACAATTTTGAAATACTCAATTGAAAATGAATCGAGAAATGTTGCTATAAATACAAAAGAAATTAAAATTGAATTTGACGAATACATTGCATTAAAGGACGCTATAAATCAAATTATTGTTTCACCTCCAATGGAAACTACTCCTACTTTTTCTCCCCTTGGATCTCCACGGAAATACATTACGGTAAAATTTAATGAACCTCTCAAAGAAAACACCACCTACTCCATTAATTTTGGAGAAAGTATTGAAGATTATAATGAAGGAAATAAGCTTTCTAATTTTGTGTACGTTTTTTCAACAGGAGAGGTATTGGATTCTTTGACCTATTCAGGAAAAATACATGATGTAAAATCATTAGAGTTTGATGAAAAAGCTTTGGTAGGCTTATATAAGATCGATACGGCTTTCAATGACTCTACCCTTTTCAAACAAAAGCCCTATTACGTAACAAGACCCGATTCATTAGGTAATTTCCAATTTAAATATTTACACGAAGGACGTTATTTTCTAATGGGTATAAGTGATGGGAATCGAAACCTAAAGTACGATCCTATTATTGATAAACTAGCCTTTAAAAAAGAACCTATTTCGTTACCCACTGAAGAAAAATCTCACTTAAAACTCTTTACGGAGCAAAGTCCCTTTGCTGTAAAATCACCTTCATTTAAAGATTGGGGAAAAATTATTTTTGAATTTTTAGGTAATCCCAATCATATACATGTTGAAAACCAAGATAAATCTTATACAAAAGAATTGCAATTGGCTTCACAAACTCGAGATTCGTTAATCTATTGGTTCAAACCACTAGCAAAAGATACATTGAAGGAAAGTAAAAAAGATACTCTTCATTTTTTTGTATACCATAACAAGCAACCTGTTGATACCATAACCTTTAGAAAAAAAATCCATTTTAGACCTAAAAAATTGAGTTTAAATCTCAAGCCCTCTGAGCACGATTTTGGCACTATGAAATTTACATCTGAAACACCTTTGGTTCATTTTGATAAAAATCTTATTTCTGTTTTAAAGGATTCCACTCGTATTCCCTTTAAAGTTTTTCATGAAGAAAAAAATCCCTATACATTTCAATTAGATTTTAAAAAAAAATTTGAAGAAAACTATACCGTTACGTTTCTTCCCAATGCCATCCTTGATTTTTTTGGGGAAACAACCGATACCCTTACCCATTCACTCCAAACACTTAAAGAACAAGATTATGCTAATTTAGAGGTTACTCTTAAAAATAAACCTTCATCTCATTTTTGGTTACAGCTAATGCAAAATAAAAAGGTCAAACGAGAACAATATACCCAAGATAGTATTGTACAATTTAACCATATAAAACCCGGAACTTATACTTTACAAATCATAGTGGATGAAAATAATAACAAGTTATGGGATACGGGTCATTTCTTTAAAAAAACACAACCTGAATCCTATTTATTTAATCAGGAGAAAATTCTACTAAATGCTTATTGGGATGTCAAAAAAACATGGAATATTCCCCAAAAACCCTCTATAAAAAAGAACGCAGAATCTCAAAAAAACCCAAAGTCTTGATAAACATTTTTTTAAAAATAGCCCTAGGTCTTATTTTAACTGGTATTATCATCCAATTTTACCCAATAGATCGATCTGTCAAAAAGCTCCCCAAATCATACGATATTCTACGGCAAGAAAAAGCGCCTCAGAAGATAGCCTATTCTATAAAAAAAGCCTGCTACGATTGTCATTCTAACGAAACACAATATCCAAATTATGCCCTATACGCTCCCCTTTCCTGGTATATTGAATTTCATATAGAAGAAGGGCGAAAAAATGCTAATTTCTCAAAGTGGAAAAAATACGATCAAGACCAAAAAAACAGTATTATAAAGAATAGTATTGAAACCTTAGAAAACCAATCTATGCCTTTGAAATCTTATCTTTATAAACATCCCGAGGCACACCTATTACCTGAAGATCGAGAAACGTTAATCGCATGGTTTAAATCACTTTATACACAATAAAAACCCTAATCCAGTACTATAGTTAACTTGATTTTTTAATGTCTAGTGATTATAAAATCGTATCTTTTTTAAAATGTAGACTAATTAAGGTTCCTTCATTTGGTTTAGACTTTATTTTTAAGATAATTTCATGAAGATCTGCTATTGTTTTTGTAATATAAAGACCTAGCCCGATACCTTTATCAATAGATTCGAATTTCTGTTGATTATACGCTTCAAAAAGTTTATCTAAATTACGAGAGTCAATCCCTATTCCATTATCTTGTATCGTTACTTTATTTTCTTCCGTATGATAATCTATTTCAATAAATAAATTTCGAGATTCATCACGGTATTTGATAGAGTTTTGAATGAAATTTTGAAATAATTGAATTAATAATAATTTATTCCCGTAAATAATATGAGGTTTATTTCTGAAAAAAAATTGAGCATTACTTCTATTAATATCGTATAATAAATTAGCTTTCACTTGTTGTATAATCTCCTCAAAATAAATCTTTTCTTTAGTAAAGGTATTATTTTCGCTATGAGCTAGCGTTAACATATTTAAAATTAAGCTTTCTGTGTTTATAACAGACTCATGTATAAGCTCTATGTATTTCTTAGAACTTTCACTAAGATTCGGTTCATCTTCTTCAATAAAAGTTGTTAATGAGTTAATCGAACGAATAGGCGCTTTTAAATCGTGTGAAACAATTTTCCCAAACTTATCTAGATTAAAATTAATTTTTTTGAGCTTTTCATTAGCTTCTTTCATGGATTTTTGGTTTTCTTTAAGTTTTTTAATATGAATAGCTCTTTGATAAAGGAAAAAAATCAAAAGACTAAGCGCTATCAGTATAAAAACAAGTACATAAAGAATGGATAAAATACGTTGTTTTCTTTTTTTTAAAAGAGTATTATTCTTAAATTTTTGATAATCCAACTCTAAATTAAGAAGCTCAATATCAACATTTTGACCTGATATTTCTTTGTTCATTTCTACTTCTTTTTTCAAAATTTCATACGCTTTTTTTAGCTTTCCTTCTTTTTTTAAGAGTTTTTGATATAATCCAGAAGCACTTTTAAATGTCTTTAAATCATATACATAAAATGCATTTATAACTTTATTCAAGTATTTTTTAGCGTTGGTATAATCGTTTAATTGATAGTAAGTTTCGCCCAATAGTTTATCTATAACAATTAGATTTTTCTTATCATACTTTTCAAAAAGATTTTTTGCTTTTAAAGCTGTTTTTAAAGCATTATAATATTGTTTTTTAGCAAAATATAATTGTGATTGATATCGATAAACTCGAGCAATTTGAGTAGAATCATTGTAATATTTAGCATGCAGCTTTGCAGAATCTAAATTGGCTTGACTCTCTTTGTATTTTCTTACCTCTCTTAATCCAATAGAGTTAGCGCGAAAGAACGTACTTTTTACGGGGTGGTATTTAATACCTTTAGATTTTAATTCATTAAAAATAGCGTTTATTATGTCGAAAACTTTGGTGTAATTTTCATGTTCTAGGTAATAGAACACGATATTTTCTTCTGCTAAATAATAGGGATCAATTAGATTGTATTCATCTTTTATCTTTTTAGCATTTATAAAGTTATCTAGGCGACTAAAATGATTTTGATTATAGATATTAAAGATAGACTGAATATTATAGAGCATATACTCATTAATGGGGTCAATAGTTGTACTTTTTCGTAAATGTTTTTTAGCATTTAAAATATAAAAAAGTGCTTCTTCTGTATTTCCTTTGTACAAAATATAATCTGCCTTAACAATACTAGCTGCAACAACATCACCTTTTCCTGTTTTTAAAATAGAATCTGTTTCTTCAATAGATTTAATGTAATTATTTCGACCAAAATATGAATAGTATAAATAGTTATCCATGACATTTTTCTCACTTGTAGAAACACATGAAAATAAAAGAGGACTAAAGATTATTGAAATTAATAATTTTTTCATTTTAATCATTGGATATGCTGTTCCTGAAAATATAAATTAATTATTATTTTAGATTGTTCTTGAGTTGTTATGTTAATATTAATTTCATGAAAATTGGCTACCGTTTTGGTTATGTATAGTCCCAATCCCATATCTTGATCTACAGACTCCAAGGACTCTTGATTATACGCTTTGAAAAGTTTATCTAGATTATCTGGGTTAATTTTGGAAGCATTATTCTGTAAAGTTATTTTGTGTTCTTCTTCATGATAATCAATTTCAATAATGAGTGGTTGACTTTTATCTCGATATTGAATAGCGTTTTGTATAAAGTTTTGAAATAACTGAATTAACAATATTTTATTCCCATAAATAAATTGAGGTTTTCGTATAACATGAATTTTAGTATTACTTTTACCTGTGTCGTAAAGCACATTAGCCTTTACCTGTTGTATTATCTGATTAAAAGAGACCTTACTTCTCTCAAAGGAATTATTTTCAGCACGAGCAAGTGTTAACAGGTTCAAAATTAAATTCTCTGTAGACACAACAGAATCAAGAATGAGGTTTATATATTTTTTTGAATTTTCACTTAGGTTAGGTTCATCCTCTAAAATAAATGTTACTAGTGAACCGATAGAACGAATCGGTGATTTTAGATCATGTGAAATAATTTTTCCAAACTTTTCTAATTTAAAATTGACTTTTTTAAGCTTTTTATTTGTATCCTTAATCTCTTTTTGAGTTTTTTTAAGTTTTTTAATATCCTTATGTCGTCTATAAAGTAGTATACTTAATAAGCTAACACCTATTAGTGAAAATATAAGTATATAGGCAATCCATTTAATGCGATTTTCACTTTTTTCTAAAATGGCATGATTCTGAAATTCCTGATAATTTAACTCTAAACCAAGTATTTTATTATCAATATCTTTGCCTGAAATGACATTCCTAATAGAATCTTCTTTTCTCAAATACCAATATGCTTTTTCTGTTTCGCCTTCTCTTTCTAAAATAGCTCTGTAGTATTGTGATGTTTTTATATATTCGTATAAAGAATATGCATCATAGTCTATAGCTTTTTTAAGGTACATTTTAGATTTATCATATTGCTTTTGTTCAAATGCAATAAATCCTAAAAGGCTGTAAATAACCGCCATATTTTTATGATCATGACGTTCAAAAAGAGCTTTCGCCTTTAAAGCTATTTCAAGAGCTTTATCATATTGTTTTAAGTCTAAAAGTAAATCTGCTTGGTATTTAATACCCCTTGCTATTTGAGTAGAATCATTGTAGTATTTAGCATATAGCATAGCTGAATCCAAAAATCGTTTAGAATCATCATACTTTTTTACATTTCGGGAAGCAATAGCCTTAAGCCTAAATAGAGAACTTTTAATAGCACTATATTTCGTTTTATTAACTTCTAATTGTTTAAGGATTGAATTGGACATAGAAAATACCTTGGAGTAATTTTTTATCTTCATGTAATATTGCATTAAACCCGATTCAACCACAAATAAAGGGTCTATAATATCGTATTTCTTTTTTATTTTAACTGCCTCAACAAAATTCTTTAACTGCTCGAAGCTTTTATTTAGATACATATTATAAATTCCTTTACTGTAAAAATACATGTAGAGGTTAACAGGGTCCTCTTCTATATCCAATAATGCTCTAGCTTTATTTAAGTACTGAAGAGCTTCTTTGGTATCATATTTATACAAAGTATAACCGCATTTTATAAGGTTCGCTGTAATTTTCTCCTGATGATTACCTTCCTCAACTAATCGATCTGCTTTTCTATTAGCCAACTCATGTTCCTCTTCCCCAAAATAGTCATTAAAAAGTTGATTTTCAGTAATATTTATTTGAGAAAATAATGAAATAGGCATTAATATAATGATGTAAAATAGATTTCTCATTGCAAGCTTAAATATAGCTATAATTTATTGAAACCTGACAACATTACACTATCTTTGTTTATATGATTTTTAAGGAATTAATAGGAAACAGAAATTTACAAAAGCACATTTTTGA
>JBKDZS010000094.1:0-13597 GCA_047971445.1 Flavobacteriales bacterium | reverse complement strand
GAGAAATTAGTTCAGGTTTGCCGTATGCGTAATATTCCTATGATTGTTTTTATTAATAAACTTGATCGAGAAGGAAAAGACGCTTTTGATTTAATGGATGAAGTTGAAGAAAAATTAAACCTTAAAGTAACACCGATGTCTTTTCCCATTGGAATGGGACAAGAATTTAAAGGAATTTATAATATTTGGGAAAAAAAAATCAACCTTTTTAGTGATGAAAATAAGCAGAAAGTAGCTGATTCAATTGAAATTTTAGATCTAAATGATCCTAAAATTGATGAATTAGTTGGTGAAATAGCAGCTAATACCTTACGGGAAGAAGCAGAACTGGTTACAGCGGTTTATCCTAAATTTGATAAAAAGACTTATTTAGAAGGAAGGGCACAACCTGTATTTTTTGGTTCAGCATTGAATAATTTTGGAGTTAGGGAATTATTAGATGCTTTTATTGAAATAGCCCCATCACCAAGAGGGAAAGAAACCAATATTCGTTATGTAGATTCAAGTGAGCCTAAATTTACAGGTTTTGTTTTTAAGATTCATGCTAACATGGATCCAAAGCATCGTGACCGTTTGGCTTTTATAAAAATTGTTTCAGGTACTTTTAAACGAAATACAAATTATTTGCATATTCGGAATGATAAAAAGTTAAAATTTAGTTCTCCAAATGCATTTTTTGCAGATAAGAAAGAAATTGTGGAAGAGTCATTCCCGGGTGATATTATAGGAGTTCATGATACGGGAAATTTTAAAATAGGAGATACTTTAACGGAGGGGGAAAAAATACATTTCAAAGGAATACCAAGTTTTTCTCCAGAACATTTTCGATACATTAATAATGATGATCCTATGAGAGCTAAACAGTTGAATAAGGGGATCAATCAATTAATGGATGAAGGTGTAGCTCAGCTTTTTACATTAGAAATGAATAATCGAAGAGTAATTGGAACAGTGGGAGCACTTCAATATGAAGTAATTCAATATCGTTTAGAACATGAGTATTCAGCAAAATGTACATATGAAAATATTGCCATTCATAAGGCTTGTTGGTTAGAAGTTGAAGATGAGAGTTCAGAGGACTTTAAAGAATTTAAACGAGTAAAACAACGTTATTTAGCTCGAGATAAAGATAATCAATTAGTATTTTTAGCAGATTCACCTTTCACTATTACAATGACAGAAGAAAAATACCCAAGCATAAAATTAAGGTATACCTCAGAAAAAATTAAAAAAAGTGCCCATTCCATTTAAGAATAGGCACTTTTTTATGAATTTTAATCTAATTTCATTTCAAGAATAATTTGTTCAATTTTTTCTTTCAGTTTTTTCTGAACTTCAGGAAAATCTTTTGCTTGATTTAAATTATCCTTAACACTAAAGTAGAATTTAATTTTAGGTTCAGTACCTGATGGTCTTGCCGCAATTTTAGTACCATCTTCTGTATAATAGATTAATACATTAGATTTAGGAATTGTTAAGTCTGTTTCAGCGCCTGTCAACCTGTTTTTACTTATACTAGATTGGTAGTCATCGATTCGAATTACTTTTGCTCCCAGTATTTCAGTTAAAGGATTTTCACGTAGTTGAATC
Source organism: Flavobacteriales bacterium (assembly GCA_047971445.1). Lineage (GTDB taxonomy): Bacteria > Bacteroidota > Bacteroidia > Flavobacteriales > UJ101 > UJ101. Next base: position 12,007 of record JBKDZS010000094.1, on the reverse strand, counting down.
ATAATATTTTTAATTTGTTCAGCACCATCTAGACCTTTTTTTACTAAAGAGATGAGATGTTCTTGGTAGCACCCAACTTTTGTGTATGCTTGGGCTAATTCATTATAGAAAGAACTTCCGTTTAATTTAGCTACTGCTGCTATTTCACAGGCTAATAGTGTTGCAGTTATAGAATCTTTATCACGAACAAAATCACCAACCATATAACCAAAACTTTCTTCACCACCTCCAATGAAATCTTCTTTACCTTCAGCATCATGAATCATTTTTCCAATCCATTTAAAGCCTGTTAAACCAGCTTTACAAGTAACTTTATATTCTTTGGCTAGGTCAAAGAACACATCTGACGTAACAATGGTAGAACCAATAAATTGGTTTCCGTTAATTTTCCCTTCTTTTTCCCATTTTTGTAGTAAATAATGGGTTAAAACAACATTAGATTGATTACCATTTAAAAGTGTCATTTTACCATCAAAATCACGAACAGCAATCCCAAGTCGATCTGCATCGGGGTCCGTTCCAATTACGATATCAGCATCAATTTCATTGGCCAAATCTATGGCCATTTTTAAGGCCTCAGGCTCTTCAGGGTTAGGTGATTTTACAGTTGAAAAATAAGGATCTGGAGTGGATTGCTCTTGAACAATATGCACATCAGTAAAACCTGCTTTTTCTAACGCTAAAGGTGTTGTTTTAATAGCAGTTCCATGAATAGAGGTGAAAACAATTTTAACATTTTCAAACCCTGTTTTGTCTTTGGAAATATGGGAAATAGAAGCTTGAATAAAAGCTTGATCTAATTCATCTCCTACACATTCAATTAATTCATCATTTCCATGAAATAAAATATCGTTTACCTTAGTGTGATTTACCTCATGAATGATTCCATGATCATGAGGAGGTACAATTTGGGCACCATCACTCCAATATACTTTATATCCATTATATTCAGGAGGATTATGAGAGGCCGTTAAAACAATTCCTGCATCACAGTTATAATGACGAACAGCAAAAGAAAGAATAGGAGTAGCTCTAAAACCATCAGTTAAAAAAACTTTAATACCATTTGCAGACAAAATATTGGCTACGATTTTAGCAAACTCAGTACTGTTATTTCGAACATCGTGTGTAATAGCAACTTTGATCTGTTTATTGTTAGGGAGTTGCTTTTTTAGATAACGGGCTAATCCTTGAGTTGCCATACCTAAAGTATATTGGTTTAACCTATTAATTCCTACACCCATAATTCCACGCATTCCACCAGTTCCGAATTCTAAATTTTTATAAAAAACTTCTTCTAGTTCTTTAGGGTCATTATCTATTAAATCTTGTACTTTTTTCTGAGTATCTGTATCAAAATCATCACTCAGCCAAGCTTTTGCTTTATCTAAAATAGCATTATCCATTTATAAAATATTTTATATAATCATTTTTTAGTTTTGTTAAATACAACTTTTATCATAGAGCCACATATTGAGTGAAATTTATGAAATAGTCTAACATTAATTCAAATTTAAGGTATAAATTGTTCTTTTTACACTTAATTAAGGTTTAATTTGGTTTTGATCTGATAAAAATCTTGATTTTTTCGATTTTGTTGGATAATAATCTCACCTAAAAAGCCAGCTAAAAAGAGTTGTGTTCCTAATACCATAACTGTTAACGCAATATAAAACCAAGGGTTTTCGGTTATGAGTTTATATTCTAGGTTAGCGTACATTTTGTAAACTTTTGAAGCACCGATAAATAAAGAGGATAAAAAACCGAAAATAAACATTAGGGTTCCCAATGCTCCAAATAGATGCATGGGACGTCGGCCAAAACGGACAATAAACCATAAAGAAATTAAATCTAGAAAACCATAGATAAAACGTTCTACCCCAAATTTTGATTCACCATGTTTTCTTGCTTGATGCTTAACTACTTTTTCGGTGATTTTTTCAAACCCAGCATTTTTAGCTAAAACAGGAATATAACGATGCATTTCACCATAAACATCGATATTCTTGATGACATCAGATTTATAGGATTTTAAACCACAATTAAAGTCGTGTAAAGCAATTCCAGAAGTTTTATGAGCAGCCCAATTGAATAGTTTTGAAGGTAAGTTTTTAGTAAGCTTATGATCGTAGCGCTTTTTTTTCCATCCAGAAACGATATCATATCCATCATTTTTAATCATGGAATAAAGTTCTGGAATTTCTTCAGGACTATCTTGCAAATCTGCATCCATTGTAACAATAACATCTCCTTTTGTAATCTTAAATGCAGCATTTAGTGCTTGTGATTTTCCAAAATTACGTTGAAATTGTATACCTATGACTTGACTATATTCTGAGTGTAAATTTTCAATAATTTTCCAAGAATGATCTTTTGAACCATCATCAATAAAGATGATTTCGTATGAAAAATGGTGTTTTTTCATAACAGATTGTATCCAGCTATGCAATTCATATAAAGATTCAGCTTCGTTTAATAAAGGAATTACAATTGATATATCCATATATTACTTGTTTCTAAAAAATAAAGCCATCATTAAGGAAGTTAAACCATAAAAAGGCAACATAATAGGGCATAAAAATACTAAAAATAAGAATTGTGCGGATAATAAATAATCACTTTTATACGAATCTATAAGGAATGAAGTGTCTTCAGTAGGGTGTTCAATATGACTTAAGTTTTCTAATAATCCATTTCGAATAATTTGTACGCTTTCTGGATTGATCAAGTTAAAGAACAAATAAAGAAAACACATAAAAAAAGCACCTGCAGCCATTTGCGTAATATAAGCAGCACTAAAAGCTTTTCGAAAACTAAGGTTTTTTATTGTTTTACTGAGTTTCCAAGTAGAAAAAAAGCCTGTAACAACAAATAAAAAGGGGAGAATTGTTATATTAACTACTGCAGAGGCAAATAGAAAATCATCATAAAAACCAAATCGGGTAATTAAAAAAAGAAGAATGCATAAGATTCCTAAAATGAGTCCATTACGTATAAATATTGATTTCATCAAAAAATATTCTAATAAACAAAGATAGAAAATTATTTTTTGTTTTATATTTGCGGAGGCAAGTCCTGTACAACCAGCTCCCTTTGAATCCCCCAGGGTGGGAACACAGCAAGGGTAAAAGGTTGTAGCGGTGTGATACAGGTCGCTTGCCATTTTTTATTCTTCCACGTGTTGATTTTTCTATTAAAATTTTAGATTCTAAAAAAGAAAAATTTAAAACTAGTAGCCTTTTTTTAAAAGATCTAATATTGGTTTAGCTTTGGTTAAGCATTCATCGTATTCATCTTCAGGATTAGATAAAGCGGTAATAGCTCCTCCAACACTTAAGGATATATATTTTGTATTAGCATTATATAACAGACTTCGAATAACAACATTAAAGTCAAAATCATCACTTGGAGTAATATAACCGATAGCACCTGAATAAACGCCTCTTTTATGATCTTCAAAAAGTTCAATATATTTCATAGCATTTACTTTTGGTGCTCCAGTCATAGAGCCCATTGGAAAGTTTGCTTTTATAATTTCTATAGGGGATAATGTGTTTTCAACTTTACATTGAATTGTAGAAATCATTTGATGTACCGTTTCAAACGTATAAATGTTACAGTATTCAGTCACTTTGACAGAATTTCGTTTAGCAATTTTTGAAAGATCATTACGAACTAAGTCAACAATCATAGTATTCTCAGCGCGATCTTTAATGGAGGTATTCAGATTTTGAATTAACTGCAGATCTTCTTTTTTTGTTCTACCTCGTTTCCGAGTTCCTTTAATAGGCTGAGCAATTAAATTAGTACCTTCTTTTTTTAAGAAGCGTTCGGGAGAACTGGATAAAATATGGAAACTTTCATGTTTAAAGAAAGTTGAGAAAGGCGCTTTGTTCAAATCGTTTAATTTAATGAATAAATGAATAGGTGAAGTAAGTGTCTTTTCATCAAAAAATTCAATACAGTAGTTAACTTCATAAATATCACCTAGATGAATTTTTTTTAGGATTTGCTTACATTTATTTAAGTATGAGTTTTTTGAAGTTCTACTAGATAAAGAGATTGGAGTAGAATGAGGAGAGAATTTTAAGTCAAGTTGATTTAAAATAGATATATCCGAATCTATTTCATGGCTGTATTTTTTTAAATAAGAAAAAGTAACTGTACATCCTTTAACAAAGATTATTTTTTTAGGCTGGAAAAACAATAATTCAGGAAATGCAGATACATCCCTGTTTTTAGTAGTGATTTTTTCAATATCACTTTTTAAATCATAGGAAAAATAGCCGAAAATCCAATCATTTATTTCTTTTTTGAACTGCTCTAATTGTTTAAAAGCATTTTTAGCGGAAGTTAATAATAGAGTGCTTTCAGAACCTTTTATAACAACAAAGTCAAAATTGTCAGATTGATTAGGATAATGATTTGAATCTAATATGAGAGATGTAGAACTTTGATTAGCCCATAAAAAAAAACGTTCTTTAGGTAGTTCTAAATAAATCTTTTTTTCAAATCGTTTCATCGAAGGCAAATATAATTATTTTTTAGTTGATGAAGTTGATAAAAAAAGAAAACCAGTTGTGCATTTAGATTACGGATATTCAAATAAAAATTAGATGTATAATCATTAATTTTTTAAAAAAATAGTATCTTTGAAAGGAATTAAATTTGCAAAATTTATGATCACAGAACTAAGAGATTCAGAAAATAAATTATCCTTTGAAAATTATAAAGAAATATTATTAGATGATTTTCGTTTAGTGATGTTGAGTAGAGAATTAAGTTTGATTGGTAGAAAGGAAGTTTTAAGCGGACGTTCCCAATTTGGAATTGTAGGGGATGGAAAGGAATTACCTCAAATAGCTATGGCAAAAGTTTTTAAGGAGGGTGATTTTCGTTCAGGTTACTATAGAGATCAAACTTTCATGATGGCTATTGAACAATTAACTCCTTCACAATTTTTTGCACAAATGTATACCCATGTTGGCATAGAAAATGATCCGCATTCAGGAGCTAGACAAATGACATGTCATTACGGAACGCGTTCATTAAATGAGGACGGAACATGGAAAGATTTAACAAAGATCAAAAATTCAAGTCCGGATGTTTCTACAACAAGTGGGCAAATGCCACGATTATTAGGATTAGCACAAGCTTCAACATTATATCGAAATTTAAAAGATCTAAGTCATTTAACACATTTTTCATCTAATGGAAATGAAATAGCTTTTGGAACTATAGGAAATGCTTCGTGTGCAGAAGGAAATTTTTTTGAAACGATAAATGCAGCGGCAGTTCTTCAGGTACCTATGATTATTTCTATTTGGGATGATGATTATGGAATTTCAGTACAAAATGATTTACAAGTAGCAAAATCAAATATTTCAGAAGCTTTACAAGGATTTCAGAGAGATTCAGATAAAAAAGGGTTTGAGATTATAAAAGTAAAGGGTTGGGATTACCCAGCTTTAATAACAGCTTATGAAAAAGCTGAACAGATAGCAAGAGAAGAACATGTTCCAGTACTCGTACATGTTATAGAATTGACACAACCACAAGGGCACTCTACCTCAGGATCTCATGAACGGTATAAATCAAAAGAACGTTTGGAATGGGAGCGAAAACACGATTGTATATTAAAGTTTAGAGAATGGTTGTTATCTATCGAAATTCAAGGAAAGCATATTTTTACAGAAGAAGAATTAAATACAGTTCATCAAGAAGTTATAAGGGAAGTTAAAGAGATTAGGAAAACGAGTTGGAATGCTTTTCAAGCCTCTATCATAGACCTTAAAAAATCATTTTTAGAAGCTGTAGAACCCATTGTAACAAAAAGTTCTAATAAAAATTTCATTCAACCCTTACTGGATAAATTAAGTAAAGAGCGCTTATTAAAGCGTGATATTTATACGGTAGGAAGAAAAGTTTTGAGAATTCTTTCTAAAGAGGCTATTGATCGTTCAGAATTATCACAGTGGTTAGAACATAATTTAGCTAAAGATAGAATACTATACGCATCACATTTGTATAGTGAATCTAAAGACTCTCCTTTAAAAGTTGAAGAAGTAAAAGTTTCCTATTCGGATGATGCCCCTGTAGTGGATGCACGTCTTATTTTACGAGATAATTTTGATGTATTGTTTGAAAAACATCCAGAATTAATCACTTTTGGAGAAGATACAGGGAAAATAGGAGGTGTTAATCAATGCTTTGAAGGTCTTCAGGAAAAATATGGAAAAGAACGCGTAGGAGATACTGGAATTAGAGAAACAACTATTTTAGGACAAGGGATAGGATTAGCCATGCGTGGATTACGTCCTATTGCAGAAATCCAATACTTAGATTATATTTATTACGCAGCTTCTCAATTAACTGATGACTTAGCAACAGTTCATTATCGCTCAGCAGGAGGACAAAAAGCTCCTGTTATTGTTAGAACAAGAGGACATCGTTTAGTAGGAATTTGGCATTCAGGCTCTCCTTTAGGTGCTTTAGTTGGAATGTTAAGGGGGATACACATTTTAGTTCCACGCAATATGACACAAGCAGCAGGGTTTTATAATACATTAGTTGTTTCTGATGATCCAGCTTTAGTCATTGAGCCTCTGAATGGATACCGTTTGAAAGAAAAAATGCCATCTAATTTAGGAGAATTTAAACTACCGCTAGGAAAAGTAGAAGTAACCAAAAAGGGAAAAGATATTACCGTGGTAACCTATGGTTCGACTTGGAGAGAAGTTACTACTGCCGCACAAGAATTAGCTGAGTTGAATATTGAAATAGAGGTAATAGATATTCAATCTCTATTACCATTTGATTTGAATCATGATATTATAAAAAGTATTCAAAAAACAAATCGTCTTATTATAATTGATGAGGATGTACCTGGAGGATCTTCATCATACATTTTACAAAAAATTTTAGAAGAACAAGATGCCTATCATTATTTAGATAGTAAACCTTTAACGATTACGGCTGTAGAACATAGAACCCCTTCAGGGTTTGATGGAGATTATTTCTCAAAACCTCAAATAGAAGATATTGTGGAAAAAGTGTACGAATTTATGCAAGAGGTTAAGCCTGATAAGTATAAAGGAATCTACTAAAACTATCAATATGTAGGTATACCTCTTGCAAAAGATGCTTAAAAGATAAATTTATAAAAAAACCACTCTAAAAGTTTAGAGTGGTTCACACAAATATATACTAAGTTGAATGTTTATCGAATACGGTCTACAGATTTTACAAGTTGATCATCCTTTTTGATAGCTCTATTAGCAAGAAATAAGAACACAATAGCTAATACAGAAATTCCAACGGGCATGATTAACTCAATACCTTTCTCAGGAAATTTAATTCCTCCAGATATAGTTAGTAAACGATATGTCAATAATCCAATTATAGACAGGTTTAAAAGAATATTTAATTGATTTAGCCTCATTTGAAAGTCTCTTTTGTTAAATAAGAAAAAAACAATCAAGGCTAGTATACATGATCCAACAACCATTCCCAAGATTCCAAAGTACTGTTCATTTATCCACTTATCATTAAAAAAACCAAACACAGTTCCAGTTAAAATAGAAACGATAAGTAAATAGACACTTTGTACTCTTTGGATCATAAAAACATTAATTTCGAGACAAATTTAAAAAAATATCCCAATATTAATATTTATTAATAAAAAATAATTGTATTATTGCATCGGAAATAAAAGGATTTACTTCATTTCAATTATGATTTCCATTTAATCTTTAATTAAATTTCATTTCAAAATTAAAATCATCTTAAATGTTTGACATTTCTGAATTAAAAAACAAGAAAGTTGTTGATTTACATGAGATTTCTGAAAAATTAGGAATTCCAAAATACAAACAATTAAAAAAATTAGATCTAATTTATAAAATTTTAGATTTTCAAGCGGATAACCCTTCTGTAATAAAGGATTTAAAGACAGAAAAACCTAAAGCCATTAAGAAAAAGGCGGTAGAAAAACCTAAAAATGAATCTGCACAAAAAAAGAAAAGAGAAGGGATTCGAAAAACAGGAGGTCATCAAGAAACAAAAGAGTTTTCTGAAAAGAAAGTTGAGCCTGTAGCTCAAAAAAAAGAACATAAAAAAGAAAGTAAACAAAAGGAAGGAAAACAACAACCTGATCGAGAGTTACAAAACTATAAGAGTAATAGTAATAATCCCAACAATCCTCATTATAACAAAAACACCAAAAATGATAAGCATAGCGTTAGAAATGATAAGAAAAATCAAAATGGTGGAAAGAATAATGGATATCAAGGAAAAAATAAATTTAGAGCTCCCGACTATGAGTTTGACAGTATTATTGTTTGTGAAGGGGTATTGGATATTATGAAAGATAATAACCATAAGGAAAGTTATGGTTTTTTACGCTCTTCAGACTATAGTTATTTATCATCCCCTGATGATGTATATGTGTCACAGTCTCAAATTAAATTATTTGGATTAAAAACGGGAGATACTGTAAAAGGGAATGTCCGTCCTCCAAAAGAAGGTGAAAAATATTTTCCACTGATTCGAGTGGCAGAAATTAACGGACGTTCTCCTGAATATGTTCGTGATCGTGTAGCATTTGAACATTTAACACCTTTATTTCCTCAAGAGAAATTTAATTTGGGAGGATTAGGTAGTTCCATGTCAACACGAATTATTGATTTATTCTCACCAATTGGAATGGGACAAAGAGGAATGATTGTTGCTCAACCTAAAACGGGAAAAACGATGTTACTGAAAGAAGTAGCCAATGCGATAGCTCATAATCATCCTGAGGTTTATCAAATCATTTTGTTAATAGATGAACGTCCAGAAGAAGTTACGGATATGCAACGTAATGTTAAAGGAGAGGTTGTGGCTTCAACTTTTGATAAAGAAGCAAAAAATCATGTTAAAGTGGCCAATATCGTATTAGAAAAGGCCAAACGCATGGTAGAGTGTGGACATGATGTAGTTATTTTACTAGATTCCATTACCCGTTTAGCCCGTGCTTATAATACAGTTTCTCCTTCATCCGGAAAAGTTTTATCTGGAGGAGTTGATGCTAATGCGTTACATAAGCCGAAACGTTTTTTTGGAGCAGCTCGTAAAATTGAAAGAGGAGGATCTTTAACGATTATTGCTACGGCTTTAATTGATACAGGGTCTAAAATGGATGAAGTGATTTTTGAAGAATTTAAAGGAACAGGAAATATGGAGTTACAGTTAGATCGTAAGATTGCTAATAAACGAATGTTTCCTGCTATTGATTTAGTTTCTTCATCAACACGTCGTGATGATTTATTATTAGATGAAAAAACAGCTCAACGTATGTGGATTTTAAGACGTCATTTAGCCGATATGAACTCTGTAGAAGCTATGGAGTTTGTAAAGCAACGTATAGAGCGTACACAGAGTAATGAAGAATTTTTATTATCTATGAATAGTTGATAACAACTTAAAAATAAGACAAAAAGTCACTATAAATAATGTGAATTAAATAAAAAACAGTCATTTTGACTGTTTTTTTTATTTGGTTATGATTTTGAACGACAGAAGTTGTAAGGTTTTAAATCATTAATAAAAAATTAATAAAATAAATGAATCTAAATAATTTCACATTAAAATCACAGGAGATTATCCAGCAAGCACAACAAATGGCATTTGCAATGGAGAATCAAGCTATTGACACAGGTCATATTTTGAAAGCTATTTTTGAAAAAGATCAAAATGTAACACCTTTCCTTTTAAAAAAGTTGGGAGTTAATGTAGAATTAACAAAAACCGTATTGAATAAAACACTAAGTAGTTATTCAAAAGTTCAGGGAGGAGAGCAACATTTATCTCAAAATGCAGGAAAAGTTATTAATATAGCACAAGAGGAAGCTAAAAAAATGAAGGATGAATTTATTTCCATAGAACATTTATTATTAGGATTATTAAATTCAGGTGATACGATTTCACAGCTATTGAAAGATCAGGGTATGACAAAAAAGATGTTGTCAGAAGCAATTGTAGAATTACGAAAGGGAGAACGAGTAACATCAGCTTCTGCTGAGGAAACGTATAATTCATTGTCTAAATATGCTAATAATTTAAATGAACAGGCAGAAACAGGAAAGTTAGATCCAGTAATTGGAAGAGGAGAAGAAATTCGACGTGTATTGCAAATTTTATCTCGTAGAACTAAGAATAATCCAATTTTAATTGGAGAGCCTGGAGTAGGTAAAACAGCTATTGCAGAAGGATTAGCACATCGAATCATTAAAGGAGATGTTCCTGAGAATTTGAAAGATAAATTATTATACTCCTTAGATATGGGAGCTTTAATAGCAGGAGCGAAATATAAGGGAGAATTTGAAGAACGTTTGAAATCAGTTGTAAAAGAAGTAACCCATTCAGACGGTAAAATTATTTTATTTATTGACGAAATTCATACACTGGTTGGAGCAGGGGGAGGAGAAGGAGCTATGGATGCTGCGAATATTTTAAAACCTGCTTTAGCAAGAGGTGAGTTACGAGCTATTGGAGCAACAACTTTAAATGAATATCAAAAATATTTTGAAAGAGATAAAGCTCTTGAAAGACGTTTTCAAAAAGTTTTGGTAGACGAACCTGATACAGAATCTGCTATTTCTATTTTGAGAGGAATTAAAGAAAAATACGAAACTCACCATAAGGTGCGCATTAAAGATGAAGCAATTATAGCTTCAGTAGAATTATCACAGCGGTATATTGCAGATCGATTTTTACCTGATAAAGCCATTGATTTAATAGATGAAGCATCTTCGAAATTACGTATGGAAATTAATTCCAAACCAGAGGAGTTGGATGTATTGGATCGGAAAATTATGCAATTAGAAATTGAGATAGAGGCAATTAAACGGGAAGATGATGAAGCAAAATTAACTTTATTAAAACAAGATTTAGCGGAGTTAAACGAAGAGCGAAACGATATTAATGCTAAATGGAAGAGTGAGAAAGAAGTGGTAGAAACTCTTCAAGCAACTAAAGAAGAAATTGAACATTTAAAGTTTGAGGCAGAACAAGCAGAACGTTCAGGTGATTACGGTAGGGTAGCTGAAATTCGTTATGGAAAAATGAAAGAAGCTGAAGAACAACTTCAAAATTATGAAGAAAAGTTAAGTAAAAATACAGACACCAACCGTTTGATAAAAGAGGAAGTGAATCGTGAAGATATTGCAGAAGTAGTAGCTAAATGGACAGGGATTCCTGTTACGAAAATGATACAAAGTGAACGTGAAAAACTATTGTACTTAGAAGATGAATTGCATAACCGAGTGATTGGTCAAGATGAAGCTATTCAGGCAGTTTCGGATGCTATCCGACGCTCAAGATCAGGATTGCAGAATGAAAAGAAACCAATAGGATCCTTTTTGTTTTTAGGATCTACTGGAGTAGGTAAGACTGAATTAGCAAAGGCTTTAGCTGAATACCTTTTCGATGACGAAAATAACATGATTCGAATTGATATGAGTGAATATCAAGAACGCCATTCGGTAAGTCGGTTAATAGGAGCTCCTCCAGGTTATGTAGGATACGATGAAGGTGGTCAGTTAACAGAAGCTGTGCGTCGTCGACCTTATTCAGTTGTTTTACTGGATGAAATTGAAAAAGCACACCCAGATACATTTAATATTTTACTACAGGTACTAGATGAGGGGCATTTAACAGATAATAAAGGTCGTACAGTCAATTTTAAGAATACAATTATTATTATGACATCCAATATGGGAGCTCATATTATTCAGGAAAATTTTGAAAATTTAAATGGGAAAGAGGTAAACGCTGTAATAGAAACTACTCAAAAAGAAGTGTTTGGTTTATTGAAGCAGACAATTCGTCCCGAATTTTTAAATCGAATTGATGAAGTTCTTATGTTTAAGCCATTAAGTAAAAAAGAAATTCGAGATATTGTTCAAATTCAATTAAAAGGATTGACAGGTATTTTAGCAAAAAAAGAAATTGCATTAGATGCAACTGA
>JBKDZS010000093.1:0-8624 GCA_047971445.1 Flavobacteriales bacterium | reverse complement strand
TGAACCAAAAGACATTGCTAATCCTATTGACGGCATGATTCTATTTAACCCTTCTATCCCATGTGTTATGATTTATTCTTCAGGATGGAATTGTGTATCTTCTCAGGAAATGAATATTACTTATGATTGTAATACTATCAATTTTCAGGAGAATATTTTTAATGGAGGTAGTAATGTAAACCCAACATTTTCTATAGATGCAATATCTCTGACTCCTACAATATTTATTCCAGAATCTAATATTATAAATCCTATTTCTGGTATAACAGGAATAAACTCTTCTGTTATTTTACTAAATGAAGGATTAAATACATTGACATTTTCTATTGATGGAATTGCAACGGAAGGAGGTGTTTTACAAGGTACAATAGAAAGTCCAAACACTAATTCATGTACTTTTTCTTTAGGGGTGGCTCAAAATGATGAACTTGCTTTCAATTATTTACTTGAAAATGTTAATAATATAGGAGAATCTATAGATGGGAAAAATGATTGGGTTATTGAAAATGGAACAGCTGTGAGAGCTACAGATAATAATAGTGGAGGTAACTCAATAGTTATTCTTTCTTCAGGGGGTGTTTTATCTCAAACCATAGAATTACCAGCAAACAGTGTGTATGAAATTTTGGGAATTGTAAGAGATGTAAATACAGGTCCTTTCCAACTTAATGTCAAGGTAGAAGATACTTCGGATAATAGTGTACTTGTTGATAATAATTATTCAGGAACAACAACAACTTATAAGTGGCTTGATTTCAATACTAAATCAACTAAGTTTTCAACTAATGAATTTGAATCAAGAACTTATAAAGTTACATTAGCAGCTATAAAAAGTGATGGAACTAATAGTAGTGATAACATAAGAATTACTGGCGGGAAATCTAGGGGTTCAGGATTAGGAAACGGGAGCGGTGCAGTATCTTTTGTCTCAACGATAGATTAATGTAGTAACCACTAGAAAAATTAAATCTTTCTAGCAAGGCAAAACCTATTCCTACTTAAGGGAGTTAATCATTCTACTTTTTTATTTTATTTAATCTAATAGATTAATTTGATTAGGGTCTTGGTATGGGTTATTTTATCATCAAATAAGGTTTTGTCTGAAGTATAATTCATTTTATTTTCTATGGTTTTGAGCGTTTTTTGGGATGCTTATAGAGCGTATATTCTTTCCAAAAAGCAGAAATCTTGTAATCATTAGAGGTAACGTACAGCAAACATTATATTGCTGTACGTTACCTCATTATAAAGTATATACTGGAGTTTCCAACTCAGAAACTGAAGTAAAAAAATGGCATAAAAATCACGTTCAAAATATACTGATAATTTTTAGGTTCAATTTTAAAATTAAACAGTCAAAATACTTCAAATTTTTTAAGTACATTTACACCAAAATTTAGAAATCATCTTTATGAAAAACACATTTTTAATTCTTTCTTTTTTTCTATCTTTTTTAGCCTTTTCACAAGAAAATGACACGATTCAACCTCCTCAAAATTTGAGTAATCTAACCGTGGAACATGATGACTCAATTGATAGTCTTATTCTTAAAAAAAGAGCTTCTAACAAATCTAGAGTTATCACAGCAGAAACTCCCAAAGATATTTGCCATCCTTATCCTAAAAATGGGATGGTTCCAGGTTATAAAATTCAACTAGATCGTTTTAAAAGTAAAATTGAAGCAGACCGTAAAATTGTTGAATTCTCAAAAATGTATCCGGGTATTCATGCTTCTACTCGTTATCAAACACCCAATTATAAGGTTTATGTAGGCGATTATTTTACAACGAAAAAAATGGAAACTGATTTAAGAAAAATACGCAAAAATTTTAAAGGTGCTTTTTCTGTGCAAGACAAGGTGCATATAAGTGAGCGTGTTTGGAATAAGAAGTATTGCCCTTCTAAATCTAAAAACGATTCAATAAAGAAATAATGCCTCAATACATTCCTCTAAAATTTAAAAGTAATGCTGTTTTAACTCAAGGAAAAGTATCTGCTTCAAGCCCTTCAAATATTGCTTTGGTTAAATATTGGGGAAAAATGGAAAATCAAATTCCTGCAAACCCGTCAATATCCTATTCTTTAACTCAATGTAAAACCAATACTACTTTAAAATTTAGCCCTAAGAAAACAAGGGATTTACGTTTTCAAGTTCAAACCATCTTTGAAGGAAAATAAAACAACAATTTTAATAAAAAAGTTCAAGTTTTTTTCTCAAAAATCATCCAATTTTGCCCTTATTTATACAATTTTGAATTTGAAATTCACACTAAAAACACCTTTCCGCATAGTAGTGGCATAGCCTCTTCAGCAAGTGGTATGAGTGCTTTGGCACTATGTTTAGTAAATCTTGAAAAAATAATGGGAGCAGAATATTCAAAAAATGAACAATTAAAAAGAGCTTCATTTCTTGCTCGATTAGGTTCTGGAAGTGCTTCTCGATCCATTTACGAAGGGTTGGTTTTATGGGGGGAACATCCTAAAATTGATTACAGTTCAAATTTAATTGCACAACCTTTACGATCTGAAATACATCCTATTTTTAAAAAATTTAACGATACCATTTTAATTGTTCATAAAGGTCAAAAGACTGTCTCAAGTACGCAAGGGCATGATTTAATGCACCGCCATACCTATGCTCAAAAACGTTTTAAGCAAGCCTTTGAAAATATCATGCAACTGCAAACTATTCTAAAATCAGGTGACTTAAAAGCTTTTGGAGAATTGATTGAGAGTGAAGCCTTGACTTTACACGCTATGATGATGACCTCTATTCCTTACTTTATTCTCATGCAACCCAATACATTAAAAATTATTCATAAAGTTTGGGATTTTAGAAACAGCGAAAACATTGACCTCTATTTTACACTAGATGCTGGAGCTAATGTACACCTTCTTTATCCTGAAAAAGATACTTCTGTGATTTATGACTTTATCCAAAATCATTTGGCCATTTATTGTGAGGATGGGTTCTACATACATGACCAAGTTTCTTTTTAACCACTTTCAAATAGCTTAATTATCTTCTACATTTTCCATTATAGGGATTTTTTCATTTAAAATCTCCTCCAATAACGCTCCTAACTTAGGTTTAAAATCTGTTAAGTCTTCTTTTGAAATTAAGGTGTTTTTATTTAAGCTCAACAACATAATCCCCTCTTTCTGTTTTCTAAATGAAATAATCCCTGAACTTATTTTTTCTTCCTGATATTCATCATGATACATATAAATATAAAGCAATAATTGCATCGCCTTATCGTAATCTTTTGAAAGCGTAACCTCATCAAAATCTTTTAATTTTAACTTGTTAGCTTCAGCATTTCCTGTCTTATAATCAATAATTCTTGTCACACCATTACATTGATCAATTCGATCTGCAAAACCCCTTATATGAATTTGCCTTTCATTCAAATCAAAGGAAGCTTTCAATTCTTTTTCCAAATGTCTAATTATAATTTGATTTCCCTTTAAAATAACCTCCTTTTCATAAAGTAAAAAATTATGAATAAAACGTTTTGAAACACTGTAAATCAATAAATTTTTACCTTTTGAATAATCTCCATTTTTATAAACCTCATTAAACTCCTGTTGCAACTCTTTTTCAAATTGCTTTTGTAGTTTTTGAATAATTTCAATAGTTAAAACTTCATTAACATAAGGTTGATACAATTTTTCCAACGTATTATGAACTACAGTTCCCAAAGTTTTCATTTCAATAGTTTCTTCAATTTCAGTAACATCACGTAATTCTAGTACATTTTGGTAGTAAAAAGTTAAAGGGTTACGAATATATGCGTTTAAGGATGAGGGTGAGAAACCTTTTTCAGCCATCTCATATAAACGCTTCATCATTTTAGGTGATTTAGGAATTTGTAGAGGCTTTTCTAATTTTTCAGCTATACTTCCAGCTGCAATATGATGTTTAATTTTATATGGCAATTCAATTTCTAACTGTGTTAAAAATCGTGATTTTTCCCCTGAACCATAATCATCATTTTCCGTATTATAAATTAAGTATACATTTTCCGCTCGTTGAATCAATCGATAGAAATGGTATGCAAAAATAGCATCGTTTTCCTGAAAAGTTGGTAATCCAACATTTTTTCGAATATCAAACGGAATAAAGGTGTTTGATGTTTTCCCTTTTGGTAAAATCCCTTCATTTAAAGATGTTATAATAATATTTTTAAAATCCAACAAACGGGTCTCTAACATTCCCATTACTTGTAGCCCTCTCAAAGGTTCTCCATAAAATGATAATGTTTCATTAAAAAGAATTTGATTGTACAATGTTTGCAGTATCTTCAATTCCTTTACAAAAGGAAATTTTGTCACTAATATGCTTAAGTTTTCCCAAATTGTAGCAAACCGAAAAAGGTATTCCATTTCAAGGGTACTTTTCCTTAAAAGTTCATTCTTAGATAAAAATTGTAGTACATACTGTACTTTTTTAACCAATTGAAATGCGTCAATTTTTCCCTTAAAGTCAAATAAGAAAGCAAAGGCTTCTGAAAATGTACTTAAGTATTTAATCGAAATAAAAACGTTATTTTGCTGTACCAACTCTTTCATAAAGTCTGTTCGATCTTCTAGTAAATAATCTGTATAAGTGTTTTTTAAAAAAGACAAAACATCTTCATAATACAATCCTTTTTGATCAAACTTTGTATAATTCACATATAACTTTAAAAAGGAGGTTATAAAAGTACTTAAGGGAATATTTTGTAAAGAATACCCCATGGTCACATTTACTTTTTCAATCACTTTTGGAAAAGCATTTAATGCAGGATTCAACAAATTTTCATCAGCTAAAACAAAAGCCGTTTCATTCAATTTCTCTCCCTTTTCAATCAAATCTTGTAATAGCGATCCTGCTAATTTAACCTGCCCTACCTGTTTAGGAGTTCCTATTAGATGAATATTTTTCTCTTGAGACAATGTTTTTCCAACAAAAGAAAATGCCTCTTTTTCATAAATATTCCATTTTCTTATTTCTCGTAAAAACATCCCAGACTCTTGTGTTAAATCATCTAAATAATATGCATCAGAGTCCCAAAATACAGAGGCTCTTTGCTCCCTTTTTAAATAACGAATTATTTTTTCTTCAGACTTTGTCAATGCATTGAAACCAGTGAATACAAAATGATTTTTATTTTTCTTTGTAAAGTCTTCTATCATTTCATACGCCTTTCTAAAAATCATACCTTGATACCCAAAAGATTGCTTTTCCAAATTTTGGCGAATCCGGTGGTATACTTTTTTCATTTCTTCCCAAAAAAGAAGATTTTTTTGAATTAAATCGGTTTCATAATCTAATTCTTTAGGTTTCCATTTATCCATTCTCTCAACAGAAGCTATATATTCAAAAAACTTAGAAGCATCAATTAAGTTACGGTCAAGATCATTAAAATCTGAAATAATGGTGTGAATCCATTTTAAAAAATTTTCAAAAGATTCTGGTGTTTTATGTGTTTCACTATAAGCTTGATAAAATTCAAAAAGAAGTGTTGTAGAGTCCAGTTGCTTCAATCCTGAAATTATTTCCATAAATTCTTCAATTGTCCAAATTTGTGGAATCCAGATTGTTTTTTCCTTAAAATAACGAATCCAGCTTTCTTTTAAAAAAATCCCAGCACGTTTACTAGGTAAAATAAAAACTAAATTTTTATCCGTTTTATCGGAATTTACTTTCTCTACAACTTGATCTAAAAACGATTTCATTTCATAAAATTACGGAATATTCCAAACTTCATTCATAAGTTCATATTTGATCCTTTTATTACTTGTTAATCTAATAGAAATTATTAGGAATTCAAGGAATCACATACCAAAAAATCGCAAAAAAATGAAAAATGCTACCTCCTAATACAAACACATGCCAAATAGCATGATTAAAAGGCAATTTTTCCCAAACATAAAAAACAACTCCTAAGGTATACGTAAGTCCTCCTAGTACTAATAACCATAACCCTTTAGAATCTAAAGATTCAATCATAGGCTTTGCTACTAAAATAATTAACCATCCCATTCCTAGATATAAGACTAAGGAAAACTTTTTGTAACGATTTAGAGGGGTTAACTTATACACTACACCTAATAAAGCTAATGCCCAAATAATAAAGAATATACACCAACCCCAAGCAGTATCTTGTAATGTAATCAGAGTAAATGGCGTATAAGAACCTGCTATTAAAAAATAAATAGCTATATGATCTAATTTCCTGAAAAAAAGTTTAAGTCTTTCTGACTGAAAAATATGGTATAATGTAGAACATGTATACATGAGAATTAAAGTAGCTCCAAAAACGACACTGCTCACAACGTGTGAAGCACCTCCATTTTGGATGGAATAAATAAGCATATAAACCAATCCAATAATAGAAAGTACTATTCCAAGTCCATGTGTAACAGCATTGGCTATTTCTTCTTTTTTGGAATAAAAAATTACATGCATATTCTTATAAGTTTTTTAAAAATTCAATTGTATCAATACCGTCTGCATATTGAGTTAAATCAGGTTTTTGGGTTTCTCCAAACCCTACTTCGTTTTCTAAAATATTTTGACCTACAACACATTGTAACTTTTCAGCATCTTCTTTTAAACGTTTTTGAAGGATCTCCAAATTTTCATAACGTTCATAAAACAATGTACTAATAGGGCTATGATAACTGGAATCTTCTTTTAAAATTAAAAATCCATTTTCAATAATAGAATCCTGATTCATTAAAAAAATAGCTTTATGGTAATCATAATTATTTTGATACTTATGATGATGTATGTGATTTTGAAATGAAAAAATACCCTTAAAAAAACGATCTAAATCAAAATCTTTGGGAATAAAAAGTTTGGAAACATTACGGCATCCCATACCAAAATAGCGTAAAATATCCTCCCCTAGATTTTCTAAATCTTTTTCAGATTCCATTCCTGTTAAAACCGCTACAGAAGTTCTGTTTTTTCGAATAATATGTGGCTTTCCCTTAAAATAATATTCAAAATAACGTGCTGTATTATTACTGCCCGTCGCAATAACAGCATCAAAACCTTCTAACTTTTGCTGAACAAATGTAATCTTACTGTTAAATTCGGGATTAATATGAATCAAGACCTTCACTAAAAAAGGAATTAACTGATCATCATTTGATGACAATTTAATTAAAGCATGATGTCCTGAAAGGAGAATACTAATTAAATCATGAAATCCAACCATAGGAATATTTCCTGCCATAATGATTCCAATTCTTTTTTCTTGTGTAACTTCCTTCAAGTGATAAGGTTTAATCCAATTCACTAGTTTTTTATGCGTTAAATTATCTTTCCAATTCGAGAGTGCATGTAAAACATTTTCTTTAACAAACCAACCGTTATGGTGAACTACCGTTTCCGTAATTTTTTTCAGTTCCAAATAAAAATGCTCAGGAAAACTCAATTCTCTATCATCTTGAAAATCAACACTTAAGAACTCTGTCAAAAAAAGTTGAAATTGAGATATATTATGAATACGTTCTGCTAAACTCATTTAGTTTGATAAAAAAATTGTACTTTCGTGGCTTGTATTCTAGCAAACATACAAAGGTTTTAACAATTAAAAAAGAGAAGAATGGCAATTATTATAACCGATGAATGCATTAATTGCGGGGCATGTGAACCAGAATGTCCTAATAACGCAATTTATGAAGGTGCAATGGAGTGGTCCTTTGCTGAAGGAACTGCTTTAAAGGGAATGATTACTTCTAAGTCTGGTATATCAGTTGATGCAGACGAAATGCAAGAACCTGTTTCAGATGATATTTATTTCATTGTTACAGATAAATGTACAGAATGTATTGGTTTTCATGAAGAACCGCAATGTGCAGCTGTTTGTCCAGTAGATTGTTGTATTCCCGACGAAAATCATGTTGAGGATGATGAATCTTTGAATGAAAAGAAGCTTTTTTTACATAAAAAATAAGATAAGTTTAATCTAAAGTCGTCCTCTTTGAACGACTTTTTTTAATATATTGAACCGAAATTTTGATAGCCATACTTATAATATGAAAAAATATAATTTTAGTGCCGGACCATGTATTTTACCTCCCGAAGTTTTAAATAAGGCTTCCCAATCTGTAAAAGAATTCAATGATTCTGGTCTGTCGTTAATAGAAATTTCACATAGAAGTCAAGATTTTGTAGAGGTTATGGAAAAAACACGTTCATTAGTTAAAGAACTTTTGAACGTACCTAAAGAATACCAAGTTTTATTCTTACAAGGAGGAGCTAGTTTACAGTTTATTATGACACCCTATAACTTTTTAAAAAAAGAGGGCAAAGCAAGTTATATTAATACAGGAACATGGTCTGACAAAGCTATTAAAGAAGCTGAAAAATTAGGTGAGATTATAGAAATAGCTTCATCAAAAGATCAAAATTTCACCTATATTCCAAAAGAATATTCAATTCCTGAGACATCAAATTATCTGCATATCACCTCTAATAATACTATTTTTGGAACACAGTTTAAAGCCTTTCCAAAGACGGATAAACCCTTAATCTGTGATATGTCATCTGATATTTTTAGTAGAAAAATTAATATAGCTGACTTTGGAATGATTTATGCCGGAGCTCAAAAAAATATGGGACCAGC
>JBKDZS010000092.1:0-3113 GCA_047971445.1 Flavobacteriales bacterium | reverse complement strand
AAACTGGATGGATATGCCGAAGTTAATGTAATAGAAGCAGCACAAGATTATTTAAACCAAAAAGTAAAAAACAGTGAGTTAATCATACCCAAAGGGATTAGTTATGAATTTACAGGAACATATGAAAATCAATTGCGAGCAGAAAAAACACTATCCGTAGTTATACCATTGGCATTGCTGATTATTTTTATAATACTTTACTTTCAATTCCGTTCGGTAACGACTACGTTTATCATCTTCTCTGCCATAGCCGTTGCCTTTTCAGGTGGGTTTATAATGATATGGCTCTATGGGCAGGATTGGTTTATGAATTTTATCCTGTTTGGCAAGAACTTACGAGAGTTATTCCAAATGCAACCAGTCAATTTAAGTGTAGCCGTTTGGGTTGGATTTATAGCGCTATTTGGTATTTCTACAGATGATGGCGTGGTTCAGGCAACTTATATGAAGCAAGTATTTGCAAAAAATAATCCTACGGACAGGGTAAGTGTAAGACAGTCCGTATTAGAAGCAGCAAGTAAACGTATTCGACCCTGTTTAATGACTACGGTTACAACAACATTAGCGCTACTGCCTATTCTAACCTCAACAGGAAAGGGAAGTGATATAATGATACCTATGTCTATTCCCATATTTGGCGGAATGCTCATAGATATTACCTCTTATTTTATTGTCCCTGTATTGTACAGTTTGAAAGAAGAAATTAGATTAAAAAGAATATCAAAATGAAACTAATAATCGTTTTACTACTATTTTTAGGCTCTCTAAGCAATATTTTAGGGCAAGACCTAAATTCATATATAAATACTGCTTTAGAGAGTAATCCAGACGTTCAAGCCTTCGAACTGAAATACGAAAGAGTTCAAGAAAAAGTAAATGAGGCAAATACGTTACCCAATATTCAGTTAAGTGCAGGCGTTTTTATCAGTGAACCTGAAACCAGAACAGGGGCGCAAACTTTTCGACTTTCTGCCAGACAAATGTTCCCTTGGTTTGGAACAATTACAGCTAGAGAGAATTATGCTAATGCTATGGCAGATGCCGAATATGTAGATATTGCCATAGTAAAAAGAAAATTGGCAATGTCTGTTACACAATCCTACTATAATTTGTACGCCATTAAAACCAAACAAAATGTTTTGAGAGAAAATATACAATTGCTCAAAACTCACGAAAAACTAGCTTTAACAGCGATAAAAGTTGGAAAAGCATCAGCAGTTGATGTATTACGACTGCAAATCAGGCAGAACGAATTGGATGAGAAAATTCAGGTGTTACAACAGGAATTTTTGGCAGAACAGACTGCTTTCAATAATTTGTTAAATAGAGACAATGAAATAGGAGTTAATGTTCCCCATAGTTTGAATTTTACTTTAGATAGCTATTTTTTAAATAACGATTTAACACTACAACCTGAATTAACCAAGTATGACAAACTGTTTGAATCTATCGAACAATCAGAATTATTAAACCAAAAGGAAAGTCAACCACAAATTGGATTGGGATTGGATTACATTAACGTATCCGAACGTCCAGATTTGGATTTTAGTGATAATGGAAAAGATATTTTAATGCCAATGGTATCTGTTTCAATTCCCGTTTTCAATAAGAAATATAAGTCTAAAACAGCTCAAAATGAGTTGAAACAACAGGAACTAAAAGCTCAGCAACAGAGCAGATTTAACACCCTAGAAACACTATTGAATACAGCATTGAAAAAGCAAGAGGCAGCCAAAATCAGTTACTCCATATTGGAGAAGAACCTAAAACAAGCCAAAAATGCCGAAACCATTTTAGTTAAAACTTACGAGACTGGTGTTGTAGATTTTGATGAAGTATTGGATATACAAGAATTACAATTAAAATTTCAGACCAACCAAATAGAAGCCATAAAAAACCATTATACACAACAAGCAATAATACATTACATAACAAATTAATTATCAATTATTAAAATTTATAAAATGAATAACGTAAAATCAATGCTAACAATCGCAGCTTTAGCAACTGCACTATTTGTAATCCAGTCTTGCAAAGACAAAAAAACTGAAAATACTACCCAAACAGAGCAAGCAGAAAAGCAAGGGAAGGAATATACCTCTGCCTACATATGCCCAATGCATTGTAAGGGAAGTGGTAGCGACAAAGAAGGAGAATGCCCTGTTTGTGGAATGGATTATGTAAAGAATGAAGATCATAAAGGAAGTGGACACAATCATTAATTAGAAAATGGATAGCATTACACAAGCAACATTAGGAGTAGCCGTAGGCGAAGTTTTACTCGGTCGAAAGATTGGGAACAAAGCTGCTATATTGGGAGCAATCATAGCCACTATTCCCGACCTCGATGTTGCTTTACTCCCCTTTTATTCTAATTTAGAACAGATAAGCATACATAGAGGCTTTAGTCATTCTATTGTATTCAGTTTGATAGGTGCATTTTTAATAGCCTTTATCTTGTCCAAAATTAAGTGGACAAACAGCATTAAGTATTTCAGTCTATGGCTATTCAGCTGGCTGGTATTATTCACACATATTTTATTAGATGCTTTTACCACTTATGGCACACAATTATTTCTACCGTTCTCTAACTATAGGGTTAGTTTTGATAGTATCAACATTGTTGATCCTATTTATACCGCTTCGTTATTGATTGGTATATTATTCAGCATTTGGTTTTTTAGAAAGAAACCCAATAGAAGCATTTATACAAAAATAGGGCTCGGCTTCAGTACGCTTTATCTGCTTTTAACTTTATGGATAAAGCATTCTGTAAATCAAAAATTTGATGTCCAATTAAAAGAAAAGGGAATTGTATACAAAACATTATTAACCGTTCCAGTCAAGTCAACTAGCCTAAATTGGTATGGTGCAGCCAAAACGGATAACAGTTTATACATAGGCAAATTCAACTATTTTCAAACTGCACCCATAACTTTTACAGCATTTCCAATAAATGACCACTTGTTAAAAAATTTGAACACCGAGTTGGTATCAACCTTAAAATGGTTCTCACAAGGATTTTATACCGTAGCCAAACACAACAATAAATTACGATTGTACAATATGCAATGCGATATGCAGGGTGTTAGAACATTTGGAAACTATAAAGC
>JBKDZS010000091.1:0-6785 GCA_047971445.1 Flavobacteriales bacterium | reverse complement strand
CCACATCATAGTATGCCTGAATTAAAACAGATAAAATTCCATACGTTTTATTTCCATGCTTTGCTGATACTCTTTCTGCTACTTCTTTTTGAAACATTCCTACAAATTCAGGAATTAAATTCCGGTTTTCAATTGTTTTAAATAAAATCTGAGAAGAAATATTGTAGGGAAAATTTCCCACCACTGCAAAAGTCTCCTTAAAATGATCTTGTAAATCTAACTTTAAAAAGTTTCCTTCAATAATTCGACCATTCAATACAGGGTAATGTTCTTTTAAATAAACGATAGATTCTTTATCTATTTCAACCACATATGTTTCGATCTCCTTTTTTCTTAATAGAAACTGTGTTAGCATACACATTCCATGTCCTATTTATAATACTTTCTTATAATTTTTAAAAACAATAGCTTCAACTGTTTTTTGAGCAATATTCTCATCTGTTAAAAAATGTTGTCCAAAATATTTTTTTGCCTTTACCTCTCCCATAAGTTTAAAAATTAAAATCCATAGATAAATTTTTCAATATACTTTCAAAAAGCAATACCTTCTCCTCAAATATTTTTCGAATTTCTTCTTTTAAAACAGGTAATTGGTTAATTTCAAATCGTGAAAAAACAGTATGATCTTTTATGTATAACTGCAAGGTAAAAGTATGCCCCGAATTATGTTTTGAAAGCACTTCAAAAGCTTCCAATTTCTCATGAAACTGAGCTTTTTGTATTTCCAGAACAAAAACTTCTTCAAACCATATTTTCCAATTCTCTAAAACCGAAGGCTCTATATTAAAGGTAATATTGTAAACATACATAAATCTATTTTTAGCAAAGGTACGGTTTTATGAATAACTATTCTACCCTTAAAAATTAATTATAAAGCGCATCGACGCCATCTAGCAAGTACCTGCTAAACACTTTCTTCCTATTTCCAAAGCTATTTCTAAACTAAAAATATTCATATAAAATAGCTTCCTATGTTTATAACTTAATAATGAAATAACCCATTCATTATTCAAAAACAGTATCTTTACCCTTCACTTTTAGAATAGATAAAATAATAAGGAAAAAAGCGAAATGTATTTAATTTTCGATACAGAAACTACAGGATTACCTAAAGATTTTAATGCGCCAATTACTGATACAAATAATTGGCCTCGTGCAATTCAAATTGCATGGCAACTGCATGATGAATGGGGACAATTAATAGAACATAAAGATTATCTAATTAAACCCCGTGGTTTTGATGTTCCCTATGACTCAGAACAAATACATGGTATTTCGACCGCTTTAGCTCATAAACAAGGAGTAGACTTAGAATTAGTTTTAAAAGAATTTAATCATGCTTTGGGCCATGCTCAATTTGTAGTAGGTCAAAATGTAGGTTTTGATGTAAACGTAATGGGTTGTGAATACGTTAGAATGAACACAGAAACTACACTTACTAAACTTCCTGTCTTAGACACATGTAATGAAGCTACTGCTAGTTTATGTAAAATACCTGGAGGACGAGGAGGACGTTATAAACTGCCTACTTTAACTGAATTACACCAATATTTATTTCATCAACCGTTTTCAGAAGCACATAATGCTACTGCAGATGTAGAAGCAACAACTCGTTGCTTTTTCGAATTGATACGTGTAACAGATGTTTATACACCCGAAGAACTCCAAAATAAACCACAATATTTAGTGGAGTTTCGTCAAAAAAACACACAAGAATTTGATAAAGTAGGTTTACAACATATAAACTTAAAGAAAGAGAGCGCTAAACTAATCAAGTTTTCCGATTCAAAAACTTCTAAAAAAAATTTAAACGATAATATTGCCCGCTTAAAAGAAGCGCAATTTGTTCATTTACATAATCACACACAATTCTCGATATTACAATCAACGATTCAAGTTGATGCTATTGTAGATAAAGCAGTGGAAGAAAAAATGCCTGCTGTTGCAATTACCGACACTGGAAATATGATGGCTGCTTTTCATTTTGTAAAAGCGGTATCAAATCATAATCAAAAAATTCTAGAAAAGAAAAAACAAGCCGAAGAAAAAGGAGAGGCATACCATAATTCCACTTTAAAACCTATTGTAGGATGTGAATTTTTTGTCTGCGAAAATCATCTAGACAAAACAAAAAAAGACAATGGTTACCAAGTGGTTATGATAGCTAAAAATAAAAAAGGATATCATAATTTAGTCAAAATGTCATCCATTGCTTATGTAAAAGGATTTTACTACGTACCTCGAATTGATCGAAACATTATAGAACAGTATAAAGACGACATTCTTGTTTTAACCGGAAATTTATACGGAGAAGTTCCAAGTAAAATTTTAAATATAGGAGAAAAACAGGCAGAAGAAGCTCTTCTTTGGTGGAAAACCCAGTTTGGTGAAAACTTATATATAGAAATCATGCGTCATAATCAAGAAGATGAAAAACGGGCGAATGAAACTTTATTGCGTTTTTCTAAAGAGCATAATATCAAGTTAGTAGCAACAAATAACACCTATTATTTAAATCAAAACGATGCTGAAGCACATGATATTTTGCTATGTGTTAAAGATGGAGAAAAAAAAGATACACCCATTGGTCGAGGAAGAGGATATCGATACGGATTGCCTAATCAGGAGTATTATTTCAAATCACAAGATCAAATGAAAGATTTGTTCAAAGATTTGCCTGAAGCCATCTTAAATATTCAAGAAATTGTTGATAAAATAGAACCCTTTATTTTAGCTCGTGATGTTTTATTACCTGCTTTTGATATTCCAAAAGAATTTATTTCGGAAAAAGATCAATCAGATGGAGGAAAACGTGGGGAAAATGCTTTTTTAAAACACTTAACTTATGAAGGTGCTAAAAAACGTTATGATAAAATCACAGATGAAATTCGTGAGCGACTTGATTTTGAATTAGACGTTATTGAAAAAACGGGTTATCCAGGTTATTTTTTAATTGTAGAAGACTTTATTCGTGAAGCTCGTAAAATGGGTGTTTCTGTTGGGCCTGGACGAGGTTCTGCCGCAGGATCAGTCGTAGCTTATTGTCTATGGATCACCAATTTAGATCCTATTCAGTATGATTTACTATTTGAGCGTTTTTTAAATCCAGATCGTATCTCCATGCCGGATATTGATATTGATTTTGATGATGAAGGACGTCAAAAAGTAATTAACTATGTGATTGATAAATACGGAGCCAATCAGGTAGCACAAATTGTTACTTACGGTACCATGGCAGCTAAATCAGCCATTCGTGATACAGCTAGAGCACTTGATTTAGACTTAGGAAGTGCCGATCGATTAGCAAAGTTGGTACCCGATATGAAGCTAAAAAAACTATTTGGCTTCAGTCAAGAAGAATTAGAAGCTAAGTTAAAAACAAGCCCTGATTTATTACAAAATGCTCATGAACTTATTAACATATCGAAAGGAAAAGGTAATCCGTTAGAAGTAAAAACTGTTAATCAAGCACGAGTTTTAGAAGGTTCTCTTCGAAATACAGGAGTTCATGCTTGTGGTGTCATTATTACTCCCGATGACATCACCAAATTTGTTCCCATTGCACGTGCAAAAGACTCCGACTTATACGTAACTCAATTTGATAATTCTGTCGTAGAAAGTGCTGGTTTATTGAAGATGGATTTTTTAGGGTTAAAAACCTTAACTTTAATCAAAGACGCTGTACAATTTGTAAAAGAACGTCATGGAATTGAAATTATTTCTGATGACATTCCCATTGATGATCAAAAAACATATGAACTATTCCAACGTGGAGAAACAATAGGTGTATTTCAGTATGAATCAGCTGGAATGCAAAAGTACATGCGAGAATTAAAACCTTCCGTTTTTGCAGATTTAATTGCAATGAATGCCTTGTATCGCCCTGGCCCTATTGAATACATTCCTAGTTTCATCAAAAGAAAACATGGAGATGAAGAAATTGTATATGATTTAGAGGCTAGTAAAGAATATTTAGAAGAAACCTATGGAATTACAGTTTATCAAGAGCAAGTGATGCTTCTTTCTCAAAAATTAGCCAATTTTACCAAAGGTGAGGCAGATGTTTTACGTAAAGCAATGGGAAAGAAAATATTTTCTCTACTAGAAGAACTGAAACCCAAATTTGTAAATGGAGGAAAAGCAAACGGTCATGATGAAAAAATGTTAAATAAAATCTGGAAAGATTGGGAAGCCTTTGCATCATATGCTTTTAATAAATCACACTCAACATGTTATGCTTGGATTGCTTATCAAACAGCTTATTTTAAAGCGCATTATCCATCAGAATATATGGCTTCTGTTCTATCAAATAATATGAACGATATAAAATCCGTTACCTTTTTCATGGAAGAATGTAAACGAATGGGGATTGAAGTTTTAGGACCGGATATTAATGAAAGTAATTACCGATTTACGGTAAATGACCGGGGTGCTATTCGTTTTGGCATGGGAGCTGTAAAAGGAGTTGGAGAAAGTGCTGTAGCAGCTATCGTAAAAGAACGTAATGAACAAGGTTTATACCTCTCTATAGTGGATGCTGTAAAACGAATTGACTTAAGAGCAGCGAATAAAAGAGCTTTTGAAAATTTAGCTTATGCAGGAGCCTTTGAAAGTTTTGGAAATATAACAAGAGCCCAATTCTTTCATATAGAAAAAGAAACGACTACGCTAGAAAAAATCATCAAATTTGGGCAAAAGTATCAGGAAAATAAATTGATGACACAAGCTTCTTTATTTGGAGAGGCATTAGACGATTCTATTACAGAACCTGTAATACCCAATTGTAATGACTGGCCTACCATGCTTCGACTAAGCAAGGAAAAAGAAGTTGTAGGGATTTATATTACTTCGCATCCATTAGATGATTATAAATATGAAATTGAGCATTTTACCAATATGACCTTAGATCAATTGGATGGAAATGAAGCACAATTGGTAAATAAAGAAATGACTTTTGCAGGAATTGTAACCAATATACAGCATAGAACTTCTGCAAGAACGGGTAAAGATTTTGCTATTTTAACAATGGAAGATTATAAAGGAAGTAAAGATTTTATGCTTTTTGGTGAAGACTATTTAAGAATGCGCCATTTCTTAGTCTTAGAAAAATTCCTACATTTCAAAGTATCCATTACACCTAAACGGAATGGGGATGGTTTTTACACCAATATACGTTCTATTCAATTGTTAGAAGAAGTCATGGAAAATCAAGCTAAATCCATTTCATTAATTATCGAAATTCATGATTTAACAGACACTATGACAGCTAAACTGACAGAACTTATTAAAAGCAGTAAAGGGGAAAGTCAAATTAAGTTGATTCTTCATGATGAACGTTCAGGAGTCTATATGAACCTCCCGTCCAGAAAAGAAAAAGTTTTAATTGACAAACATTTTATCAATCAAATTCAAACAATAGATGACTTACAATACAAATTAAACTAACAATAAAATATATCCACTTATAGTTAAATATGATGGTATAATTGTTGTAATACTAATAACAGTTTGTATTTTTGAACAATAAATAAAAATTAATAGTAAAAATATGGCATTAGATGTAACAGATGCAACTTTTGAAGAAGTAGTATTAAAATCAGAAAAACCGGTACTAGTAGATTTTTGGGCAACCTGGTGTGGACCATGTAAAATGATTGCTCCAGCTATTGAAGCCTTAGCAACCGATTTTGACGGGAAAGCCGTTATTACAAAAGTAGATGTGGATAATAATAATGAGTCTGCAGCCTCTTACGGAGTTCGTAATATTCCAACCATTTTATTCTTTAAAGGAGGAGAAGTAGTAGATAAGCACGTGGGAGTTGCAACAAAAGATGTCTTGGCAGCAAAATTAGAAGCTTTAATGTAAATGTACTTGAAAGTAGCTTGATTTATTTTTTCAAAATAAGTAAAAAAAGTGAAATCTTTTTTGGGAAAAATCAAATAAATACTATATTTGCAATCGCTTTTAAGAATATAAATTTTGGAATATAGTTAAAGCGAAAAATTTATATTTGAAAACGGTTTGGTAGTTCAGTTGGTTAGAATACATGCCTGTCACGCATGGGGTCGCGGGTTCGAGTCCCGTCCAGACCGCTTAAAAAATCTCTTAACAATCTTATTTTTTAGATAGTTAAGAGATTTTTGTTTTATCAACAGAGTGCTAATAAAGAACTATCTGCTTGTCATATTATAAGGTATGGAAACTTTAGAACTATGACAATTATCTTCAAGAATAAATTTTTACTACCTGCTCTTCTTCAAAAAATACGTATCTTTGTGGGAATGAAGTCCATTTTTCACAAAATAATATCACTTATAATGCCATTAGTAGTAATGTTCTCTACTATGTCGTTTACTATTGATATGCATTATTGTGGGAATCATTTAGTTGGAACCTCTTTTTTTGGCAAAGCTAAAACCTGTGGAATGGAACAAGGCAAAACTAATGATAAAAGCTTTGATGGTTGTTCCATTAGTAAAAAGAACTGTTGTAGTGATGAACAGTTAATTATTCAAGGGCAGGATGATTTAGAAACTACTGTTTATACAACTTTAACTGTTGAGCAACAACAATTAGTAGTTGCATTCTTCCAAACTTACATTAATCTTTATGGAAGCATAGAGAAAGAAAAGTTCCCGTACCAAGACCATCCACCACCTCTTATCGTCAGGAACATTCATAAACTACACGAAGTTTACCTCATTTGATTTTTAAACAATAACCGTTTTGTTTGGCAATTTTTTATTGTTGAACTTTCTGTATTTGTACTTGCGTACAATAGTTT
>JBKDZS010000090.1:0-3250 GCA_047971445.1 Flavobacteriales bacterium | reverse complement strand
CTCACTGTAAAGACTATATGAACTTGGGGATTTATTTTTTGGATATTTTTTATTAGTAATACGAGTTCTGTGTTGATTTCATTAATTTTTAATAACCTTTTTTTGAATAATAAAGGTTTCATTTTATGACAATTAGCTACTACTTTTTTGCTTTTAATCAGTTCATAAACCCAAGAAGTACCTAGTGTAATAAAGATCACATTAGCTGTTTTTAAAAAATCGTATTGAATCTTGATTTTTTTATTTAGTTGATCAACGGTAGTTTCCAAATCTTTTTCAAAAATTTGAGATCCAAAATCCCAATGACGAAAAACACCTTGATTTTCAAAAAAATCTTCGTTTTTAAATTCTTTTAGATGTATGGTGTAGTTTAAAGATTTTGCAATAGAAATGGGATTAAATAAGATTCCAAAGGGATTTCCAGATAAATATTTAAAGCCTCGGTTTTTTAACTGATCGTACATTGTTGTAGAAAAACAAGAGCCTATAAAAAATAGTTTGCTAGAGTAGCTCAATTCAAAAGATTCCTTTGGAATAAGAAGTTCCGTTCTAAATTTCATTAGTCATTTTCTTTTTTGTAAAAATTTTCAAAATCTTCTTTTCTGAATATTTTTTTTCGAGCATCTATTTTTAAACTATCTTTTTGAGAATTTGTCCAATTTGGAAAATCTTCATTCAAATTATAATAAAAATCTTGTATAAAATATGCTGAAATAGTATCGGTAAATAGGTATTTTTTTTTGTTAACTTTTAAAAAGGGAGCATGTTGAAAAATAGAATCTTTTTTAGCAACACTTCCATAAAAACGCTTGTATAAATAATAGGTAGACTTTGTAGGATTAATCACACCATGATGAATAAAATCATATGTAAAGGAATGTTTTCCATTTAAAAGATGATCCCCTTTTTCTAATTCTATTTTTTTAAATGATTTTGCAGCAATTTCATAATGTTGTTCATCAATTTGTACTTGAATTTTTTCACTTGTAGGGTTATCGATAATAAACTCTAATTTCTTTTGGTTCATTAATTTTGAAATTCCATATGAAAAAACAACTACTAAAATAGCGATAACGAATCCTGTCATCATGGGATTTTTATTCATCATATTCTTTTTTTCAAAGATAAGAAAATATAATATTGCAATTCATAGATGATCATTTTACTTTCTTTCTTATAAATTGTATTTTTGGACTATTAAAATCATTAAAAACTTAGAGTATGAATCCGTTATTAAAGGAATTTAATACACCCTACAATAGTGTTCCCTTTGAACAAATACAAACATCACATTATAAGCCCGCTTTTTTACAAGCTATAAAAAAAGCTAAAAAAGAAATTGAAATTATCATTAAAAATGAACAAACACCTTCTTTTGAAAATACTATTGTAGCACTAGAAACCTCAGGGAAATTATTAGATACAATCTCTCGTATTTTCTTTAACTTAAATTCTGCAGAAACTAATGAAGAAATACAACAGTTAGCACAAGAAATATCACCTATTTTAACACAACATAGTAACGATATTATCCTTAATCAAAAGTTGTTTAAAAAGGTTGCTTTTGTTTACAAAAACACTTCACAAGATATTTTAACCCCTGAGCAAGGAATGTTGTTAACAAAAACTTATAAAAGTTTTAGTCGAAACGGAGCACTTTTACAGGATGATCAAAAAAGGGAATTAAGAAAAATTAATGAAAAATTAGCCCAACTTTCTTTACAATTTGGAGAGAATATTTTAGCTGAGACAAATGGTTATGAGCTTTTTATAGATAATGAAGAGGATTTAGATGGATTATCTCAATCTGTAAAGGATTCAGCATTTCAATTGGCTGAAAATCAAAATAAACAAGGATGGATATTCTCTTTACAATACCCCAGTTATATTCCTTTTATGACTTATGCTAAAAATCGTGATTTACGTGAGAAACTATTTAAGGCGTTTGGGTCAAAAGGCTATAAACAGAATGATCATAATAATGAAAGCATCGTTCTTGAAATAGTGAACCTACGTCATAGAAAAGCCAATTTATTAGGATATAAAACCCATGCAAATTTTGTTTTAGAAGAACGAATGGCTCAAACACCTGAAAAGGTTAAATTGTTTTTAAACAACCTATTAAGTCGAGCTAAACCTTTTGCTGAAAAGGAATTAAAGGAGTTGGAAAAAATAGCTAAAAAAGATGGGGTTGAAGTTTTAGAACGTTGGGATCATGCTTATTATGCTGAAAAGTTAAAGCAAGAAAAATATAATTTTAACGATGAACTTTTAAAGCCTTATTTTAAATTGGAAAATGTAATTGATGGTGTATTTAAAGTTTCCAACCGATTATTTGGATTGCAGTTTGAAGAAATCTTTGATATTGAAAAATACCATCCTGAAGTAAAAACTTATAAAGTAACCGATAATCATGGGGCACTAGTAGCTATTTTTTATGCTGATTTTTACACTAGAAAGGGAAAAAGGGGAGGCGCTTGGATGACTTCTTATAAAGGACAATCTAACGTTAATGAAAATCAACAACGGCCTCATATTTCCAATGTTTGTAATTTTACACCCTCAACTCCAAAAACACCTTCTTTATTGACTTTTAATGAGGTAACTACTTTATTTCATGAGTTTGGGCATGGGTTGCATGGAATGTTAGCAAATACAACCTATGAAAGTTTATCAGGAACCAATGTTTATTGGGATTTTGTAGAGCTACCCTCACAATTGCTTGAAAATTGGTGCTATGAAAAAGAGGCGTTGGATTTATTTGCAAAACATTATGAAACGGGAGAAAATATTCCGCAAGAATATATTGATAAAATTAAAAATTTAAAATCTTTTATGGAAGGATATCAAACCGTTAGGCAGGTAAGTTTTGGTTTGCTGGATATGGCTTGGCATGGGGAAAATCCGAAAATGATTCAATCGATTAAAGCATTTGAAAATAAAACATTTGCTTCAACTGAATTGTATCCTGAAGTGGAAGAAACGCTTATGAGTTCTTCATTTTCACATATTTTTCAAGGAGGTTATTCTTCAGGGTATTATTCTTATAAATGGGCAGAGGTTTTGGATGCAGATGCTTTTGCCTATTTTAAGGAAACGGGTATTTTTAATAAAGAAACAGCATCTAAATTTAAGCAAATCATTTTAGAAAAGGGAGGAACTGAAAGCCCAATGGATTTATACAAAAAGTTTAGAGGAAAAGAGCCTTCTGAAAAATATTTGATAGAAAGAGCAGGGTTATCTTCTTAGC
>JBKDZS010000089.1:0-4749 GCA_047971445.1 Flavobacteriales bacterium | reverse complement strand
CCAATACAAACGGCCTCATCTGCAAATCGAACATGTAAGCTTTCAATGTCAGCAGTTGAATATACAGCAACTGTTTTTATTCCCATTTCTTTTGCAGTACGAATAATACGAAGTGCTATTTCTCCTCTATTGGCGATTAATATTTTTTTAAACATCTTTCTTAAATTTTTTAAACTTTTAAGTATTATAACGATACGACAAACTAGGTATTCGATTATAATTTAAAATTTCTTATGAAGGATCGATTAAAAATAGAGGTTGATCATATTCTACAGGTGTAGCATCATCTACTAAGACTTTAACAATTTTACCTGAAACCTCAGCTTCTATGTCATTAAATAGTTTCATAGCTTCAATCATACACACAACCGAGCTTTCTGAAATTTCGTCTCCTACTTTAACGAAAGGGTCTTTATCAGGAGCTGGCTTACGATAGAATGTACCGATCATAGGAGATTTGATTTCTATGTAATTATTATTGAGTGCTGTTTCTTTTTCTGTAGAAGAAGTGTCTAGAGCTATTTCAGAAGCAGCAGGTGTAGGAATGGAAGCTGCTATAGGTTGTTGTAAGGGTACTTGTTGATAGATAGTTTTTTCAGATTCAGAATCGTTTTTAATTTTGATTTTAATATCTTCAAATTCTAAATCAACTTCTTTTACACCTGATTTGGAAACAAATTTAATTAGATTGTGTATGTCTTTAAGTTCCATATTGTAATTTTTTAATATGACCAAGTTAATAATGTAGCTCCCCAAGTGAAGCCTCCCCCAAAAGTAACAAAAATAATTTTATCACCTTGTTTAAATTTAGCTTCAAAATCTGATAATAATAAAGGAATAGTAGCATTGGTGGTATTTCCATAGTGTTGAATATTTATCAAAACTTTTTTCATAGGTATCTTACCATGCTTTGCAACAGCTTCAATAATTCGCTTATTGGCTTGATGTGGTAGAACCCAATCAATATCATCGGCTGTTAAATTGTTTTTTTCTAACAATTCATTAAATACCTGTGACATTTTGGAAACGGCATTTTTAAACACTTGTTTTCCTTCTTGTTTAAAATAATGTAGTCTTTTTTCTACGGATTCAATTGTAATGGGGTTCATGGATCCTCCGTATTCACTTTTAAGAAAATCAGCACCATTTCCATCTGAGCGAAGAATTTCATTTTCAAATCCAAATTCTTTTCCAGGCTCTAATAAAACGGCTCCTGCACCATCACCAAAAATAATACAGGTGTTTCGATCTTGATAATCAACAATGCTGGACATTTTATCAGCACATACAATTAATACCTTTTTATAACGATTTGACTCAATTAAGGAAGTTCCCATTGAATAAGCATATAAGAACCCTGAGCAGGCAGCAGTAAGATCATACCCAAAAGCATTTGTAGCACCAATTTGGGTAGCTATGTGTGCTGCTGTAGCTGCAACTCCATAATCAGAAGTGATGGTTCCTAAAATAATGACATCAATTGTTTTAGGATCTAACTTTTTCTTTTCAATGATTTCTTGAATAGCTTTAATAGCCATGTAAGAAGTAGGCTTTTTAGGATCTTTCAAGATTCTTCGTTCTTCGATACCTGTTCTTGTTTTAATCCATTCATCATTGGTGTCGACTATTTTTTCTAAATCTTTATTAGACAGAATATCTTTAGGGACATATCCTCCAACTGCTGTAATTGAAGCTTTCATCTTTATTGAATTACGTGTAATAAAAAAACAACCCTTCCTATTTAAAAATAAGATAAGTTGTTATGCTTGCATAATATATTAGTTCCTAATCTACTATATTTTATAATTGTATTAATTATACTTATAGAAGAGTAGTTAGATTGCATTTTTAATCTACTATTTCAGTAACTTCTTTTTCCATTATTACCTTTCCTCTATAGTAAAGTTTTCCTTCATGCCAATGAGCACGGTGTCTCAAATGAGTTTCACCTGTCTCTGAACATGTTGATAGAGTTGGTGTTTCTGCTTTATAGTGCGTTCTTCGCTTATCTCTCCTTGTTTTTGAGATTTTTCGTTTAGGATGCGCCATTTTTTTATATTTTTAATATTATTATAATAAATCTTTTAATTTATTCCATCTAGGATCCATTTCTTCTTCATTTTGAATTTGATCCTTTTCTTTAGGTTGTAATTCTTCTAATTTTGAGAGCTCATCTGTTTTCAATTCTCCACTTAGTACTTTAGGGTGTACTCTTTTAGTGGGTAATGATAGCATAAAATTCTCATAAATCCATTGTGCTACATTGATAGTATGTGTTGCATGATGTACAATGACAACATCATCACCTTCATCTAAATCATTTTCACCAAATTTCACAATCATATGAAAATCATTACTTAAAGGATATCGAAAAGGTTCTGCTATTATGTCACAGCAAAGAATCACATTCCCTTTTATTTTGAAGTTGAAATCCAATATAGTATCTCTTTTTTCAAAGTAAAGAAGAACGTTCAACTGCGGACTTTCAAACTCTTCATCAAAATCAAAAAGATCAAAGAACTCTGTATTTATTTTAAAATTAAATCGATGAGTTCCATTTTTTAATCCAATAAATGAAACATCATAATTTTTTAGTTTATCCATTTTCTTTATAAACGGGAGGCAAAGTTAATAAAAAAAATGTTTATTCTCGAATTTATTCTAATTCTTTTAATTCAGTATTGATCCCTTTATCATTTGAGGAAGTTTGATTATAGTTCATTTCTATATCTTGCTTTTGCAACGAATTTTCTATTAATTCGAAAAACTCTGTACGAATCTTGAATAATTCTATGCCTTTAAATATAGCTTGTTGAAAAGAAAATTCATTGGCTTTGTTTTGACCTACAATATCATAAGCTGTTCCATGATCAGGAGAAGTACGTACTTTATTTAATCCTGCTGTGAAGTTAACACCTTCACCAAAGGTAATGTTTTTAAAAGGAATTAATCCTTGATCATGATACATAGCTAGAACGGCATCATAATTTAAGTATTCATCTGATCCAAAAAAGCTGTCTGCAGAAAAAGGTCCGAAAGCTAAAATACCTTCTTGAGTTAATTGCTTTATTGCAGGAATAATTTTTTCAGCTTCTTCATTCCCTATCAAACCTTTGTCACTATTATGTGGGTTTAGACCTAAAATAGCTATTTTGGGTTTTGAAATTTGAAAATCCTGTACTAAAGATTTGTGAATTAGTCGAGCTTTCTTTTGAATTTTTTTTCTTGAAATATGTTCAGACACTTCATTTAAAGGAATATGATTGGTAACCAGTCCAATTTTAATCTTATCATGAATCATGAACATTAGTGAATTCCCTTCTAGTTCATTTTCAAGATATTCTGTATGTCCTAAAAAAGAAAAGTGCTCAGATTGGATATTTTTTTTATTAATAGGTGCTGTTACCAAAATATCTATTTTTTCTTCTTTCAAAGCCTTGGTTGCTTCCTGAAGCGATTCAAAAGCATATTTTCCAGATGCTTCTGTTGTAACACCCATTTCTATAGTTAAGTTATCTTTCCAAATATTAACTACGTTGATCTTATTGTCTACAGCACTATCAGCATTTCGTATACCATTGACGTTTGTGGTAATGTTTAGCGCATTCTTGTAGTAAGAGAATAATTTGGTTGATCCAAAAATAATGGGTGTGAAAAACTCTAATAATCCTTTTTTTTGCAATGTTTTTAAAATGATTTCAGGCCCTATACCGTTTGTGTCACCTACACTAATTCCTACTCTAATTTTGTTTTTATGATTTTTCATTCAATAAATCCTGTGTTATATAAAAATTCTTATTTTTACAAAGTTATAAAAAATAAATGAGCCATGTTTACGGGTATTATTGAAGATTTAGGAAGAGTAACGCAACGGGTAGGAGATCAGAATAATATGCATATTACGATTTTATCTTCATTCACAAATGAATTAAAGATAGATCAAAGCATTGCTCACAATGGTGTTTGTTTAACCGTTGTTGATATAAAGGATGATCAATATACAGTGACAGCGATAAAAGAAACGTTGGAGAAAACAAATTTAAATCAATTAGAAATAGGAGATGAAGTTAACTTAGAACGCTGTTTAAAAGTAGGGAGTAGATTAGATGGGCATATGGTTCAAGGGCATGTAGATCAAATAGCTACATGTATTCAAGTTGAGGATGCTAATGGAAGTACAATTTTAACTTTTGAATACCTTTTTCAAGGGAATACTACTGTTGAGAAAGGATCTATAAGTGTTAATGGAATTAGTTTAACTGTTGTTGATTCAATGACAAATCAATTTTCTGTAGCTGTTATACCTTACACTATGAAGTATACGAATTTAAAACATGTTAAGGTTGGAGATTTGGTGAATTTAGAGTTTGATATTTTAGGGAAGTATATAGCTAAATTGATGCGTAAGTAAAATGAATTTTTTGAATCGACTTTCACTTTTTCAACAAATTTTTTTAGCTATTGTTTTAGTTTTATCATTGACTTCTATAG
Organism: Flavobacteriales bacterium; assembly: GCA_047971445.1. Lineage (GTDB taxonomy): Bacteria > Bacteroidota > Bacteroidia > Flavobacteriales > UJ101 > UJ101. The sequence goes on along the minus strand of JBKDZS010000089.1, from coordinate 258 downwards.
CTTTTGTTGTTATAGCCGTTTTTCAATCGGCTAATACGGTTAAACAATATAATATTGCACGGCTTTTTAGGAAAGAGGAACGAATTCGAACCACCTTGGATTATGCTATGAGTTTCCATACAGAATATATTGATAAAACCAATCTTGTGGGTGTTATTACTCCTAAAATGTATGAATTGAAAGATACAGATGAAGTGGAAACAAGACTCTATAACCTAGAAGGACAATTACTTTTTGATGTGAATCCTGATATGGATA
>JBKDZS010000088.1:0-7774 GCA_047971445.1 Flavobacteriales bacterium | reverse complement strand
CTAATTACCCCTTCTTTATTGTTGTATTGAGTTTAAATAGTTTTTAATTTCCTTTTCTAGACTTAGATCTTCTATAGGATGAACTTTAATTTTTCCAGCTTCTTTTAATAAAGCAATTTTACACAAGACTCGTACGCTTTTAGCAGTTGCAGAATTGTTAATGTATTTTTTAGACATCAAAACAGTCTGGTGCGTTATCCCGAGTTCTTTAGCTATGTTTTTTGATAATTCATGATGAATTAAAATTTCGTGTGCTTTTTTTTGCATATCTTCGTTGTTGTAGAAAACATTAATGCAAATATACAAACAATATTCTAAAATTACAAACTTTATTTTGTTTTTAGTTTATTTTATGTAAAAGAAATGGTCTTTTTATGAAGCCAATAGAGCGAGTAAGAATAATAATAAACAAAAGTAGATTATCTGTTAGTGCTTTTGAAAAAAAGGTTGGGTTATCTAATAACTCTATTCAAATTGCACTTAAGAGGAACTCCAATCTTAAAGATGAAACGTTGAACAATATTTTAAATGTTTTTCATGATATTAACCCTGCTTGGCTTCTAACAGGAAAGGGAGAAATGTTTAGGGAGTTAGACCTTGCATCAGAGCCTGATTCTAAATATTCAAATACTTTAGATGAAGAGAAAATACAATATGTTATTGACCGTTTTGAATCATGTAAAAAGCACCCTATTCTAGGAAAATTGATTGAGTTGGAAAAACAATTGGCTGTTAAAGAATCATTATCACAAATTTTAGTTAAAAAAGGCATCACTTTAGAAGATATTTAGTTCATCTGTCGCGCCTAGCATGGGTAAATTGGCTCACATTTTCAAATTTTATACTGTAGCGTTACTCAATCTTTGGTTCATTTTTCCTTATTGTAAAGAAAGTTTTCACTGTTGTTTTTAAGTTAAAATGATAAACCCGCATTACAATGTTTTAAAATGTAATGCGAGTTGAAAAGTAAAGGTGCAAAAATTCATACTAAGGTTTCTAAGCAGAATTTCTACTGGCATTAATATTACCAAATAATGAACGGGTTACTATTTTTTCATAGATACTAAGCACTTCATCTTCTTTGTCAACATTTTTCAATTGCATATCACGTACTTTTTTTAGTGCAAATTGCTGAATGGTTAATAGGGGTAGTACGATGGATTCCCGAGCATCAATAGAGGCTTTTCCTGTGGGGTTATTTTCCATTAATTCATCATAGCCCGTTAGTTTTAAAATCAAACGTTTGGTTAATGCGTATTCATCGTAAATAAGAGACCAAAAATCTCCAAACTCAGGATCATTTTGCATGTAAGCCGTTAAATCAAAAAAGGATTTACTTAAGGACATCATGCTATTTCCTATTAAAGTTTTAAAAAATCTAGAAGATTGGTAAAGTTGAAGTACTTTTTCAAATTCCCCTGAATCTTCATATTTTTTTAAAGCAGTTCCAACACCATAAAACCCAGGAACATTTTGTTTTAATTGTGACCATGAGCCTACAAAAGGAATAGCACGCAAGTCCGAAAATTTTAACTCAGTATCATTTCCTCGTTTTGAAGGACGTGAGCCAATATTTGTTTTAGCATAAAATTTCAAAGTACTCATTTCTTCTAAATAAGGTAAAAACTTCGGATGAGATTTAAAATTATCGTATGCTTCATGACTAACTTTTGCTAAAGTTTCTATAATGGTTCTTTGTTCCTCGTTTAAGAATGATTTTTGAGTGTTATATAATTTTCCTCTAGCTCCTGCACTAATTAAATGTTCTATGTTGAACTGTGCAGCTTTACTAGAACCAAAATTAGAACTAATTGTTTGTCCTTGAATAGTTAATTGAATCTCTTTGTTTTCTATTGTTGGTCCCAAAGAAGAATAAAAACGATGTGTTTGTCCGCCACCTCTTGCAGGGGGGCCACCTCTTCCATCAAAAAATACTACTTCAATACCGTATTTACGAGCCATTGCAGTTAAAGTTTCTTTAGCACAATAAATAGCCCAATTAGCCATTAAATATCCTCCATCTTTTGTTCCATCAGAAAATCCTAGCATAATGGTTTGTTTGTTCCCTCTAGATTTTAGATGTGCGGCGTAGTCTGGATGGGTATACAGCTTTTTCATAACTTGATCTGCTCCTTGTAAGTCTTCAATTGTTTCAAATAATGGGATAATGTCAACCGTTAAGTTTTTCCAACCTGTTAAATTTAGCATGGTATAGGTTTCCATAACATTGAGAGCTGTTTGATTGTTACTAATAATATAACGATTACAACCTCGTTCTCCATTTCGTTTCTGAATATTTTGCATAGCATAAATGGACTTAATAGTTTTACGTGCCATTTCATCTTGTAATAAGTCAGGGTCTATCCTCCCTTTTATTTTTCCTAAGATGCTTAGCTGCTCTTCTTCAGAAAGGTTCTCATAATGCTCTGGAAATAATGAATTGCCTTGACTTTGTAATTCTTTTACAATGGATATGAATGTTTTATGATGTACGCGACTATCCTGTCTAATATCTAAAGAAGCAAAGTAAAAACCAAATAATTTCACTTGACATATTAATAGGTCTAATTGCTCTAAAAATAAAGATCGATGATCCTTAATTAATTTAGTTCTTATAGTCTCTAAATCTTTTAAAAAAGATTCTAATGTAAACGATGCATCATGATAAGGTTTTATAGTATTTTGGTATAATTTTTTTTCTAATTCAACGATGATATCATAGACGCCAACAAAAGTTAATCTTCTTTTTAAATTTTTAATCGAATTATAATAGCATTGAATTACCGTCTGGTGTAAATTTTTCCCAACCTCTTCAGTGATTTCAGGTGTAACAAACGGATTTCCATCTCGATCTCCTCCAGGCCAAAATCCTAAATCGATAACAGAGTTGTCCATGGATTTTTCTTTGCAAATATTTTGTTGAATGTAATGATGAATTTTTCCAAAGGTCTCAAAAAACACATTCTCTAAATACCACATAATACTGATTGCTTCATCATAAGGAGTAGGCTTCTTTTTTTTAAAAAAGGGAGTTTTACCTAATTGTGTTAATAACTTCTTTATGGTTAAAATATCTCCTTTTTTTACCTCGTCAGCTAGATCATTTATGATGCCTAAAACAGGACCTGGGTAAAATTGTGTTGGATGTGCGGTTAAAACAATACGTACTTTAAAATCTTCTAAAAATACTCGTAGTTCTTTGAGTGTATTTTTTGACTTAGCATCTTCTTTTGTCATACGCATAGAGTGCTCTTCCATATTGTTGACTACATCAAAGGAAGCTTCTTCAACAGCATCAAAAAGAACCACTTGACGTTCAATAAATTGTATAAATTGAAATAGGATGTCAATATGTTCTTTTTCTGATAAATCCTTATAATAGGTGTTAAAAAACTGATGAATAATTTCTGTTGGAGTTTCCTTTTTTTGATAACCCTTTTCACACAATTCACGTAAAAGAGGGAGCATAACGCCTGTTTTATGAACTCGATGAATAGGTAGAGTAGTTAAAATACTGTTGTAAATTTGGTACTTGGACACGACAGATTCGTTGTAACGTTTAATTCTAGGGTTTGTTTCCATAATATTGCTACTTTGATTCCTTAAAGATATTAAAATATAATTATATTCTTGTATAAAACACACTAAGTATGGGTTTTTTATGTCAAAAATCATCTTTTATGGAGCATTTTTATATATTTCTTTTCATATAGGAAGTAAAAAAGTGTTTGAATTAATAAATTTAAATTTTTATAAAAAATAAAGTTTAAATAAGGGGGGGTAATGTTATTTTTTTGTAAAATAAACGATATGTGCTTATTTTTAACAAGGGTTAGAGTCAAAAACAGTATATTTGAAAAATTGAAATATAAAACAATAGATATGTCTACATTAAGATTTAAAGCATTATCAGAAGTTTATAATAGGAAGCCTGTTGACATAAAAGTGCCAGGAAAATTATCTTCCTTGTTTTCAGAAAATGTGTTTTCTGAATCGGTGATGAAAGAATTTTTGACAAAAGATGCTTATAAAGCTGTTTTAGGAGCAATTAATAAAGGAACTAAAATTGAACATGCTTTAGCCGATCAAGTAGCTGTAGCAATGAAAGATTGGGCATTGTCAAAAGGAGCGACACACTACACACATTGGTTTCAGCCTTTAACTGGAGCCACAGCAGAAAAACATGATGCTTTTTTTGAGCCTATAGGAGAAGGACGTGCTATGGAACGTTTTAATGGTTCTATGTTAATACAGCAAGAACCTGATGCTTCTTCTTTTCCTAATGGGGGAATTCGTAATACTTTTGAAGCAAGAGGTTATACCGCTTGGGATCCATCTTCTCCAGCTTTTGTAATTGATACAACACTTTGTATTCCTTCAGTATTCATATCGTATACGGGAGAAACATTAGATAATAAAATACCCTTATTAAGAGCATTGAATGCTATTGATAATGCAGCAACAGATGTAGCTCAATATTTTGATAAACAGGTTAAGAAAGTAAATGCAACCTTAGGTTGGGAGCAAGAATATTTTTTAGTTGACGAGGCACTTTATAATGTACGACCTGACTTACAATTAACTGGAAGAACTTTGTTAGGTCATGCTCCAGCAAAAGGACAACAGTTAGACGATCATTACTTTGGTTCGATACCCGATCGTGTAATCTCTTTTATGAAAGAGTTAGAAATAGAATCCCTTCGTTTAGGAATTCCAGTAACAACAAGACATAATGAAGTAGCTCCAGGACAATTTGAATTAGCTCCTATGTTTGATGAGGCCAATCGTGCAGTAGATCAAAACTCTTTGTTAATGGATGTTATGCAGAAAATAGCTCGTCGACATGGTTTACGCGTATTATTACATGAAAAACCTTTTGCAGGGGTAAATGGGTCGGGAAAACATAATAATTGGTCACTAGGGACGGATACAGGAAATAATTTATTAGCACCTGGTAAAACACCTAAGAAAAATTTAGAGTTTTTAACCTTTTTTGTAAATACAATTGCAGCAGTACATAAATATGCGGATTTATTAAGGGCTGCTATTGCTTCGGCAAGTAATGACCATCGTTTAGGAGCTAATGAGGCTCCGCCAGCAATTATTTCGATTTTTATAGGATCTCAATTAACATCGGTTTTAGATGAATTGGAAAAGGTAACTAAAGGGAAATTATCTCCTGATGAAAAAACCGATCTAAAATTAAATGTTGTAGGTAAAATTCCAGAAATTTTATTGGATAACACAGATCGTAACCGTACATCTCCATTTGCTTTTACAGGGAATAAATTCGAGTTTAGAGCTGTTGGTTCTACAGCTAATTGTGCTGAACCAATGACTGTTTTAAATACGATTGTAGCTAAACAGTTAAAAGAATTTAAAAAAGAAGTTGATCGACTTGTAAAGGAAGGCATGAAGAAAGATGATGCTATTTTCAATATGTTGAGAGAATATATCAAAGCGTCACGATCTATTCTTTTTGAAGGAGATGGGTACAGTGAAAAATGGGAGATTGAAGCAACTAAAGAGCGTAAGTTTTCCAATTATAAAACAACTCCAGAAGCTTTAAAGTCTGAATTGACAAAAGAAGTAATTCAATTATATGAAGAAATGGATGTTTTTTCCGAAAGAGAAATTTATGCTCGTAATGAAATCAAACTAGAAAAATATGCTACTTTAATTGGAATTGAAGCTCAGGTTTTGAGTGATATTTCTCGAAATCATATTATTCCGACAGCTGTTCGTTATCAAAATACATTAATTAAAAATGTAAAGGGATTAAAAGAAGTGTTTGGTTCAGAAGAATTTAAAAAATATGCTAAAGAACAATTGGATTTGATAACATCAATTTCAAATAATATATTAGAAATTAAATCAAGTGTTGATAGCTTATTAAAAGCAAAGCAGAAAGCATCAAATATAGAAGATGCTCAAAAGCAGGCAGAAGCTTTTTGCTTTGATGTAAAGCCGTTATTTGACGTTGTAAGAAAATGTTCTGATGATCTTGAAATGATGGTAGATGATGAACTTTGGCCATTGCCTAAGTATAGAGAGTTATTATTTTTCAGATAGAATGTTGCGGATATTATAAAGCTCTAATTCATAAAATGGGTTAGTAGCGAAACTCAAAAAATCATTCTGGAGTTTTTAGGGTGATTTTTTAATGTATGGTGAATTCTTTATATTTGCATCTGTTAAAACAAGTGTATGCCATCATTATTAATACAATTACAGGCTTTAAAACAACGATTTGATGAAGTTGCAGATTTGATTATTCAACCTGAAATTATTTCAGATCAGAAACGCTATATTCAGCTTAATAAACAATATAAGGATTTAGAAAAAGTTGTAGAGATTTATAAGAGATACAAATCAAGATTAGATGTAATAGCAGAAGCAGATGAGATTATAGCAGAGTCTTCTGATCTTGAAATGATGGAAATGGCAAAAATGGAGAAAGAAGAAGCTAAGTCTGATTTGCCGGGAATGGAAGAGGAAATAAAGTTTTTATTAATTCCAAAAGATCCGGAAGATGATAAAAATGTTATTGTAGAATTACGTGCAGGAACAGGAGGAGATGAAGCGTGTATTTTTGTAGAGGATATGTTTCGAATGTATGCTATGTATTTTAAGGAGAAAGGATGGAGTTATGAAATTGTTAATTCAACTGAAGGCAGTACAAAAGGGTATAAAGAATTGATAATGGAAGTTACTGGAAATGCGGTATACGGCACAATGAAGTTTGAGTCTGGAGTTCATCGTGTACAACGAGTCCCTGAAACAGAATCACAAGGTCGAGTACATACTTCAGCTATTACCATTGCTGTGCTTCCAGAAGCTGAAGAAGTTGATGTAGAATTGAACATGACGGATGTTCGTCGTGATACATTTAGGGCTAGTGGAGCAGGAGGACAGCATGTAAATAAAACAGAGTCGGCTATTCGATTGACACATCTTCCAACAGGAATTGTATCAGAATGTCAAGATGGACGTTCTCAGCATAAAAATTACGAAAAAGCATTACAAGTTTTACGAACACGTCTGTATCAAGTAGAGTTGGAAAAAAAACAAGCTGAAAGAGCTGCTGAGCGGAAGTCTTTAGTGTCTTCAGGAGATCGCTCTGCAAAAATACGAACTTATAACTATTCTCAAGGTCGTGTAACGGATCATCGAATCAACAAATCTATGTATAATTTAACCGATTATATGAATGGAAATTGTCAAGAAATGATTAATGCTTTGAAAATGCATGAAAATACAGAAAAGTTAAAAGCGCAGGAGGAAATAATGTAGTTTTTGAGAAGTATAAGATAAGTTGTAACATATATTATATATGAGAGTAATTGAATGTGTAAATAATTACTTGCTCGAAAATGATTTCGTTAGAATACCCAATTTAGGTTATTTTTATTACGAGGAGGTATCATCTTCTGAAAAGTTAGATAAAAGGATATTATCTTTTGATTATAATGATCAAGAAAAGAAATCACTTTTAATAGATTATGTATCTGCAGAATATAAGTGCTCTTATAATGAGTCTTTAAAATTGATTTTTGAATTTGTGAAGGAAGTGAAGAATCAATTAAGAAAAGAAGGATTTGTTTTAATAGACAACTTAGGGTATCTTCTTAAAGAAAAAGAGCATATAGTTTTTCATGATTTATCAGATTTCAATAACCTCTTAATACCTCAAAAAAATCGAACGAAAAAAAGAAACTGGCAACATATTATTTTGACCACAATTCTTTTTCTTGCATTTTTCAGTGTTGTTTTT
>JBKDZS010000087.1:0-8452 GCA_047971445.1 Flavobacteriales bacterium | reverse complement strand
ACCAATCTTTTTCTCTTTTTTTAGTAGCATTTTGTGTCCTTCTTTCTTTATCAAACATTTGCCTCTGAATGGATTTTTCTTCGTTTTCTAAAGCACGTAAAATAGCTTCTACTTGTTCTTTTGAAATACTTAATTCTATCTTCTCCCCTCGTTCTCTTTTTTCAGTAGAATTTTCAGGTTGAGAAGAAGCTGTTTTATTCTCTTTAGATTGCTTCTCTTTTTTTTGCTTTTTTTGTTGATTTTGTTGATTCTTTTGTTGATTCTGCTTATTCGAAGAGGATTTTTCATCCTTTTCTTCTTGCTTTTTTTGTTGGTTTTCTTCTTCCTGTTTTTGTTGTTTTTGCTGTTGCTGTTTTTCTTTTTGTTGCTGTTTTTCTTTTTGTTTTTGACGCCTTTCTTTTTCTTCTTTTTGTTTTATTTTTTCCAAAGCAACATTCAAATTGTATTGTGTTTCTTGATCATTAGGATTGTTTCTCAAAGCCTCTTTATAAGCTTCTAGAGCTTCTTCAAATTTTTGAGCTTTGATATGAGCATTACCTTCATTATGTTTAGCTTCCGCTTTTATTTTAGAATAAATTCCTAAAGAATCAACTATTTTATAATATTTTACAGCTCCTCCAAATTCTTTAATTCTATAAAATCCATTTCCTATATTATAATTGGCGATGGTATCAGATTCACTTAAAAATAAAGCTTTTTTATAATCCGTAATCGCACTTTCAAAATCACGGTTACGATAATCTGTATTTCCATTAATTATGCGATCTTTTATCACATAATTTTTATCACATGAGCAGATTATTAAAAGTAGTATGATAAAAATACAATACCTCATTTTTTTGTGATTAGCTTTTGAATCCAATGGGTTTTTCGATTAAACATTAAACTATCCAAAAGTATCAAAATTAGTGCAATAAATGCAAAATATTGATAATATAAGCGGTAATTAGTATAATCCGCACTTCCTTTTTGAACTCTTTTATAATTTAAAAAAGTACGTTTAATATCCTGTATAATTTTTTTGTTTGAATGAGAATGTATATAAGTCCCACCTGCTTCCTCTGCTATATCTTTTAAAGCTGATTCATTTAATTTCGTCGTAATTATTTCACCTTGTTGTTTTTTATAACCTATTTTTTGTCCTCTCTGAAAAATAGGAATAGGTCCTCCTGTTGTAGTTCCAATCCCAACCGTGATGATATTTATCTTAGCATCTTTTGCACGATCAATAGCTTCATCAATATCTTCTTCATGATCTTCTCCATCTGAAATGAGAACAATCGCTCGGTCTCCATAGGAATCTTTTTTAAATAAATCTATTGATTGATTGATGGCATTTGCTAAAGAAGTTCCTTGAACACTTAATATATTAGAATTAATTCCACTTAGTAAAATGCGTATAGAAGAATAATCCTCTGTTAAAGACATCATTTTATGAGCTGTTCCAGCATAAGCAACCAATCCAATACGATCTCCTGCTAGTTCAGTTATAAGCTCTTTTATAATCTTTTTTGATTTAATCAATCGACTGGGAGAAACATCTTCTGAGTCCATGCTTTTAGATATATCTAAAGCAAACACTAAATCAATTCCTTCTCTTTTCATTTGCTGAATCTCGCCACTTTTTTGTGGTCCTATAATAGCAATTAGCAGAAAACATAACGAAACTAAAATTAAAAAAGCTTTGAACCAATATTTAAAATACGATTTATTTTGAACAATCTGTTGAAATAAATGCGAGTCTGCAAATTTTTTTTGTTCCTGTTTTTTCCACAAGTCAAGGAAAAGATATCCTACTAGTAAAATAATAACTGGTATTGTTAACCACAAATATTGTATTTCATCCCATTCAAACATCTAAATAAAGCTTCTATAAAAGGTTAATCTTAATGTAATTTCAATTATTATGAAAAGAAACGCATAAAGTAAAAAGGTTCTAAAAAACTCTTGATAAGTATAATATTTTATATCTTTTATTTCAGATTTTTCTAATTGGTTAATTTCATCATATATACTGGAAAGACTTGTACTACTTGTTGCTCTGAAATAAAACCCTCCTGTATTTTTAGCAATTTGTTGAAGTAATTTCTCATCTAATCCACCCCCTAGATTAAAAAGTGAACTTCTTTGGTTGCTTCCAATCCCAATAGTATATACCCTAATGTGATTATCAGATGCTATTTCAGAAGCAATAATAGGATCAACAAACCCATCATTATTTATACCATCCGTTAATAAGATAATGATTTTACTTTTAGCTTTACTATCTTTTAAATGATTGACAGCAGTTCCCAGTCCGTTTCCAATAGCTGTTCCTCCTTCTAATTCTTGCGTATCAAGCTCTTTAATAGCTTGAATTAAAATGGTACGATCAGTTGTTAAAGGAACTTTAGTAAAAGCCACTCCAGCATAGGCAACCAAACCAATGCGATCTAATTTTCGCTCTTTTGCAAATCGAATGGCTACTTTTTTTAAAGCTCCTATACGCGTAGGTGAAAGATCTGGTGTTTCCATACTTCCTGAAACATCTACTGCCATTATAATATCTACTCCTTTATTTGAATTAACTTTTCGTACTTCATTTACAGCTCTTGGACGTGCCAAAGCAATAATGAGTGATGTTACAGCTAATAAACGTAGTACATAAAGAATGGGACGTAATTTTTCTATTAAATTAAAAGAATTGAATATAGGATCAATAGAAGGCATGCGAAGTATAGCCCCTTCTTTTCTATTAAAAAAGAACCAAAACGTAAACAATGGAAGTACCACCAATAAAAGGAGCATCCAAGGAGATTCAAATTCTATATTTTCTAAAAACTTCATTTTGTATTTCAACATATTAATTAACAACCTCCAAAATGATAACATTTTTTAATCATTAATCCCATTTTTTTCCTGCAATTCTATTAATTTCTTTTCCTTGTTTTTCAGACTTAACAACCATTCCCTTTATAAAAAGATACCAGTCTTTTGCCTGCGATCCATACAACTTATTTTTATACTCCTTTTGTTCAAGAGGTGTAATTTCATTTTTTATAAGAGCTTGGACTTGTGATAAAAACTCTATCAAAAACTCATGTCGCTGTTCTTTAGATACAGTCTGTGTATTCATTAAGATAGTCAATCCTTTTTCTTTTGAAATGGATATAATATACTCATTAAGCATCTCATTCTTAAAAGCAAAATCTTGTTCCGATTCAGGAAATAGAACTGTTTTTTTCTCTTTATTCAATCCTTTTTCGTATAAAATACTTCCTAAAATATAAGGGGAAAAAGCCAATTCATCTTGATAAAGTGAATCCCATATTTTTTGAGAACTAGAGTTTGTAAAATAATCATCTGAATCTATTTTCCACCACAAAGCAAAATCACCTTTTGGCAACTCTTTTTGATGATCACCTAAAAAATCAAAATAGTTTTTTTTAATTTTAATAGGTGCTAAAATGGCTTCTTCTTCGATTTTCTCAACAATTTTCTCCTCTAATAAATGAACCAGTTGTAGTGATTCATTCATATAAAGAATATGTTTCGATTCTTCAGGAATTGATTTTGCAAATTTAACTAAATCTGCTTCGTACAAAAGATTACGTAATTTTTCGTATTCAATTTTTTCAAGTTGAGGTTCTAGTTCACTTAAAATCTCATCTGAGGTTGATTCAGGTGCATCAAAATGTAATTTTCTTTCAAAGTAGTGCCGTAAGACATCTGTTAGTTTTGAATAATAGGTTTTGATATCCTTTTTCCAAACTTCTCCTTCTCTAAGTTTTGATAAGGCTAACAAGGCTTCTTCTCCTGGAGGGATTTGGGGTTTTTCTTTTTTGGAAAAGGGCTTGTTTTTTATAAAAAAATAAATCAAAAAACTTATTATAATAAAGAGAAGTGCTATTAAAAAGCCTATTAAAATCCAACGGTACTTATTAAAGTAATCATTTGTAGTTAAAGAAACTTCTTTGATAGGCTTAATATCATAAATAGGTTTTTGAAGCGTATTCACTTTAACTCTGGAAATGTGTAAATCTTTTGCTAGAGAACGGATCTCTTGCTTACCTTTTTTAAACAGGTAAGAAGGTATTTTGTAAACACCTGAATCAAATGCAATTAACTGTATATTAAGTTGTATTTTTTCTGAAAAAGTATCACGCTTTAAATCAACGATTTCCAAATTTTTTTGAATAACATCTTTTTTCTTTAAGTCAGGAAATGTCCACATTGATTCTTTAGGTACCTCGTAAATAACGGTAAAAGGTTGGGCAACTTTTTGTTCATTAGAATCAATTATAGGTTCTATTTGACTAAAAAGCCACGAAGAAGAAAAGAATATTATGTAGAATAAAATACGATTCATTAAATGTGATGTTTAAAATACCCCATTAATTTTCCAACATAATTCTCATTAGATTGTAAATTAATGATTCCTGCTCCTGACTTGGTAAAGCTATCGACAAAATAATGATAATGCTTTTGGTAATATTTAGCATATTCCAAACGTACTTTTTTTGAAGAAGTATTCACAGCTTTAACCTTTCCTGTTTCCATATCTTGCATGTAAACTAATCCAACATTAGGAATAGACTGTTCTTTTTCGTCGTAAATACGAATTCCTGTTACATCATGTTTTCTTGCTACTACATCAAGTGCTTTCTTATAATTCAAATCTGTAAAGTCAGATAGTGTAAAAAGTATCGCATGGCGTTTTAAAATACCACTCAAAAATTGAAAAGCTTTTATTAAATCTGTTTGTGTTTCTGAAGGTTCAAAATCGATGAGCTCCCTAATAATTCGTAAGACATGTAACCGCCCTTTTTTGGGTGGAATATACAGTTCTATTTCACTACTAAAGAGTAACAAGCCTACTTTGTCGTTATTTTGAATAGCAGCAAAAGCTAATGTAGCTGCTATTTCGGTTATAGTTTCTCTTTTTAGTTGTTTTCGAGTTCCAAAAAATAAAGATTGGCTAACATCAACCATAAGCATCAAAGTTAACTCGCGCTCTTCTTCAAAGATTTTCACATAAGGTTCATTAAACTGAGCAGTTTTATTCCAGTCAATAGTTCGAACATCGTCACCAAATTGATACGGACGTACTTCTGAAAAAGTCATTCCACGACCTTTGAAAGCAGAATGGTATTCCCCCGAGAATATATGATTGCTTAATCTTCGGGTTTTAATTTCAATTTTTCGTACTTTTTTTATAATTTCTTTAGCGTCCAAGATATCGGTTTAATCGTTTCGAATTATAGTTTTAAGGAACTTGTACGGTATTAATGATTTTATTTATAAGATCATCTGTAGTCATGTTTTCAGCTTCTGCTTCATAGGTAATTCCAATCCTATGACGTAACACATCGTTAACTACAGCACGAATATCTTCAGGAATTACAAAAGCTCTCTTCATTAAAAAAGCATGAACTTTTGCTGCAGTAGCTAAATGGATACTTCCTCGAGGAGAAGATCCAAAAGAAATTAAAGGTTTTAAGTTTTCTAAATGGTATTTTTCTGGAAATCGGGTAGCAAAAATAATATCTAGGATATATTGTTCTATTTTTTCATCCATATAAATCATTTTCACCATTTCTCGTGCTTTGATAATATCTTGTAAGGAAATAACCGGTTCTACTTTACCAAACGTATCATTTAAACTCATACGCATTATATCTCGCTCATCCTCTAAATTAGGGTATGTTATCACACACTTTAGCATAAAACGATCCATTTGTGCTTCAGGTAAAGGGTAAGTTCCTTCTTGCTCTACCGGATTTTGAGTTGCCATAACTAAAAAAGGCTCTTCTAGCTTAAAGGTTTCTTCTCCAATTGTAACCTGACGCTCTTGCATAGCTTCCAATAAAGCAGATTGAACTTTCGCAGGAGCACGATTAATTTCATCAGCCAATACAAAATTGGCAAAAACAGGTCCTTTTTTTACAGAAAAATTATTTTCCTTTATATTATAAATAATAGTCCCAACTACATCCGCAGGAAGCAAGTCAGGTGTAAATTGAACTCTTGAAAAACTACCATCAACAGCTTTTGAAAGCGTGTTGATAGCCAAAGTTTTGGCTAGCCCCGGAACTCCTTCCAATAAAATATGACCATTTCCCAATAAACCGATCATTAAGCGTTGAACCATATAATTTTGTCCAACAATTACTTTGTTTATTTCATGAATTAAGCGATCAATAGCCTGACTTTCTTGTTGAATTTTTTGACTTAAAGCTGAAATATCTACTTGTTGATTTGTATCCATTTATTCATGCGTTTTTAACTCACGCAAGATGCTATTTTTTTTAAAACATCTGCTTATTATTGCTTTAAATTCTATACTAAAAGAATGTTAAAATCACTTTGTATACTGTATCAGTAAGCATATAAAGTGATTTTAACTTTTTTAAATTAAACGTTTACAAATCAAATTTAATTCCTTGAGCTAAAGGCAAATGAGTAGTGTAATTAATCGTATTAGTTTGACGACGCATATATACTTTCCAAGCATCTGAACCCGATTCACGACCTCCACCAGTTTCTTTTTCTCCTCCAAAAGCTCCTCCAATCTCTGCTCCTGATGTTCCAATATTTACATTTGCAATTCCACAGTCGGAACCTCTATGAGACAAGAAATGTTCTGCTTCTCGTAAATTATTCGTCATAATAGCTGAAGATAATCCTTGAGCCACTCCATTTTGCAATTCAATAGCACTTTCAATTTCTCCCGAGTATTTTAACAAATATAATATCGGAGCAAAAGTTTCATGTTGCACAATTTCAAAATCATTTCTCGCTTCTGCAATAGCAGGCTTTACATAGCAACCACTTTCATAGCCTTCTCCCTCTAACACACCTCCTTCAACTATAATATTACCTCCTTCTGTTACTACTTTCTCTAAAGCTACTTCATACATTTTAACTGCATCTTTGTCAATCAGTGGTCCTACATGATTATTTTCATCCAAAGGATTTCCTATTTTTAGTTGCTTATAGGTATCTGCTACAGCATTTTTTACTTGGTCATAAATGGATTCATGAATAATCAATCGACGAGTGGAGGTACAACGTTGCCCTGCTGTTCCAACAGCTCCAAAAACAGCTCCAATAACAGTCATTTTAATATCTGCATCTGGAGTTACAATAATGGCATTGTTCCCACCTAATTCTAATAAAGATTTTCCTAAACGCCCCGCAACTTCTTTAGCTACAATTTTACCCATTCTAGTAGAGCCTGTCGCTGAAATCAAAGGAATACGTTGATCTTGAGTCATATATTCTCCTACACTATAATCACCATTAATTAAACAAGAAATGCCTTCAGGCAATGCATTTTCTTTTAATACTTCTGCTATTATATTTTGACACGCCACACCACATAAGGGTGTTTTTTCAGAGGGTTTCCAAACACATACATCACCACAAATCCATGCTAAAGCTGTATTCCAAGCCCAAACAGCTACAGGAAAATTAAATGCGGAAATAATCCCTACTATCCCTAATGGATGATATTGTTCATACATACGATGTCCTGGTCGCTCTGAATGCATAGTCAACCCATGTAATTGACGTGATAAACCTACTGCAAAATCACAAATATCAATCATTTCCTGAACTTCCCCTAAACCTTCTTGATAGGATTTTCCCATTTCATAGGAAACCAACTTCCCTAAAGGTTCTTTTAATTCACGTAATTTTTCTCCAAATTGCCGCACAATTTCACCTCTTTGGGGAGCAGGCATTATACGCCAAGACTTAAAAGCTTCTGTTGCCACGCTTATTACTTTTTCGTAATCTTCTTTTGTGGTTGCCTTAACTTTACCAATTAGTGTACCATCAACGGGTGAATACGATTCTATGATTTCACCATTTGAAAAACAAATAGAACCTGTTGATGTTCCATCGTTTATTTCTTTTAAACCTAATTGGCTTAATGTTTCTTGTATCATATTTTAGTTTATTTAGAAAAAGATAAAAAAAGACTTGTTCTTAAAATTGCTCATTTTTCATCTTTTTGTGGGTTTAATTTACAATTTATTTTTAAAAAATTCTCTTTGTTAAACTTATTTTAATAAAAAATCCTTATTTTTAAGGAGTATTATTAAGATTTTTTTATGTCCAAAACCGATTATTATTTAGTTAACGATTTACTTTCAGAAGAACATAGACTCATTAGACAGTCTACTCGTGAATGGGTAAACAAAGAAATTATCCCCTATATAGATGAAGCCAATCAAAAACATCAACCTATTGAAGGTTTGTTTGAAAAACTAGGAGAAATAGGTGCCTTAGGATGTTATATACCTGAACAATACGGAGGATTAGGTTTAGATCAAATTTCGTATGGAATTATTATGCAAGAGTTGGAACGAGGTGATTCAGCTATTCGTTCTACAGCTTCGGTACAATCTTCCTTGGTGATGTATCCTATTTATAATGTTGGAAGTGATGAGCAAAAAATAAAATATTT
>JBKDZS010000086.1:0-4718 GCA_047971445.1 Flavobacteriales bacterium | reverse complement strand
AGATACATCATAGATACTGCAGTTGTGCCATCTACATCATAATCCCCATAAATCATAATGTTTTCTTGATTACGAATGGCTTTCAAAATACGATTCACTGCTTTAGCCATATCTTTCATTAAAAAGGGGTCATGTAATTTTTCTAAACGAGGTCTAAAAAAAACATGAGCATCCTCAAATGTATGAATTCCTTTTAAAGCTAGAATCTGAGCTATTTTAGAATCTATTTTTAACTGAGTAACTAAGTGCTGTATGATTTCTGAATTTACGTTAGGCTTTAAAACCCATCTATTTTTTTGATTTATTTCCATGTACTATTATGACAAATTCTCCTTTTGGATTTTTTTCTTCAAAGTGTTTTATAACGGTTTTTAATGTACCTCGAATATGCTCTTCGTATAATTTACTTAATTCTCTTGAAATTGAAACAAGTCGGTCTTCTCCAAAATGGATTGAAAAATCATAGAGGGTTTTTTTTAATTTATGAGGAGATTCATAAAAAATCATTGTTTTTGATTCGTCTTTCAATTCTAATAGTTTTTTTTGACGTCCTTTTTTTACAGGAATAAAACCTAGAAAAATAAATTCATTTGTAGGTAATCCAGAACTTGCTAAAGAAGGAACAAACGCTGTTGCACCAGGTAAACATGTTACTTTTATGTGGTTTTCAATACAGGCTTTTACCAATAAATAACCAGGGTCTGAAATAGTAGGTGTTCCTGCATCGGTAATTAAGGCAATTTTTTGATTAAATTTTAGTGCTTCAATAAACGTTTCTACAACCTTATGTTCGTTATGCATATGATAAGATTTCATAGGTGTTGTGATTTCAAAATGTTTTAGCAGTTTTCCACTTGTTCGAGTATCTTCAGCTAAGATTAGATCGACTTCTTTTAAAAGCCGAATACCTCTAAGCGTCATGTCTTCTAGATTTCCTATAGGAGTGGGTATAATATACAAAGTACTCATTATTGCAGAAATCTTTTTTCAATCAATTTCTCAAAACGCTGAGCAAATTCTTTTTTAGAATTCCAGTTTAATTTTGTAGCAAGGGGTTCTAAAATTTTTTTTGCTTCTTCCAAGGACGCACTTTTATTTAATTGCATTACTACATTTTCAAAAAGCTTCTTGTCTTTATTAAATAATTGATTTTGGAAGGCTATATTATCATTTAAACTTAAAGCCAGTTTTGGAAAATTATAATTTTTAGTAGGAGTATTTGTTTTATCTAGCTTAATTTTAGAGGTTTCTAAAATAGACTGTTGCTCTAAATATTTTAAGATAACTAATTTTTCATGCATTTCATTTATTCTAGACTCTAGGCTAATTAATCCTGAAAAAGTTTGTGTTTTTTGAATAGCCTCGCAGACTGTTTTAATTTCAGTCATTAAAGCTGTTTTTGCATTGTTGATATTTTTACCGATCATATCGTTCAAAAATTTGTAATTTTGCTTGGGTAAGTTTTTTACTAGGTTTTGATTTCATTTTCAATTTTACTAGGGTTTGTTTAACAAAAAATGAGTTACTTACCTTTTGTTTCAATTTATAAAAGTACGAAATGTTTCTCGAAAACACGATAAATCATACAAAACAAAGTGGATGGATTGAAATAATTTGCGGTTCGATGTTCTCTGGAAAAACAGAAGAATTGATACGCAGGTTAAAACGAGCGCAGATTGCAAAGCAAAAAGTGGAAATATTTAAACCCTCTATTGATATTCGATATGATGAAGAAAAAGTAATTTCACATGATTCCAATGAAATTAGTAGTATGCCAGTTGAATCTTCTGCGAACATTCTTTTACTAGCTTCAGATGCAGAAGTTATTGGGATTGATGAAGCTCAGTTTTTTGATGAAGGAATTGTAGAAGTATGCAATCAGTTGGCTAATAGTGGAAAACGCGTTATTGTAGCAGGGTTGGATATGGATTTTCAAGGGAAACCCTTTGGTCCGATGCCTTTTTTAATGGCTACAGCTGAATATGTAACCAAAGTTCATGCTGTTTGTTCAAAAACAGGAAATTTAGCTCACTATTCTCATCGAATTGCTGAAGGGAATCAAGTCGTTATGTTAGGGGAGAAGCAGGAATATGAACCACTAAGTCGTGTTGCTTACTGGAATGAAATCCGAAAAGAAGAGTCTTAATTTTGAGTTACTCTATTGAACATATTGCCCAAATTGTAAACGCTCAAATTATAGGAACGCTAAGAACTTCTGTTCTACACCTTTCGATTGACTCAAGAACGATTGAGAATTCTCGAAATACATTATTCTTTGCACTAACAGGAAGCCAAAAAAACGGTCATGAATATATTCAAGATGCTTATAAAAAAGGAATTCGATGCTTTGTTGTTTCTCATGTAGAAAGTACTTACTTGAAGTTAAATGAAGAAGTTTGTTTTCTTATAGTTCAAGATCCGTTAAAATCACTACAAATTTTAGCCCAATACCATCGAGAGTCATATGATTTACAAACGATTGGAATTACGGGAAGCAATGGTAAAACGATTGTAAAAGAATGGCTTTCAACATGTTTAAATGATGTTTTTTCAATTATTCGTAGTCCTAAAAGTTATAATTCACAAATTGGTGTTCCACTTTCCGTTTGGAATATAAACGCAAAACATACTTTAGGGATTTTTGAAGCTGGAATCTCTCAAGTAGGGGAAATGACACATTTAGAGTCTATTATTCAACCCAAAATAGGAATTTTGACTCATATAGGATCGGCACATCAAGAAAGCTTTCTTTCAAAAGAGGAGTTGCTGGAAGAAAAATTGAATTTATTCATTCATTGTGATATCCTTATTTTTCCTTCTTTAAAAAAATGGGTTAATAAACACATTATAAAACGATTTCCAAATAAAAAACTTTTGTCATGGGGTTTTTCAGAGCAGTCTTATCTTAGAATTATTCGTTTAAAAACAAGAAAAAATTATACAAAAATAGAGGCTGTCCATAATCATTTTAATGTTAAGTTTAAAATTCCTTTTGTAGATCAAGCTTCTATTGATAATGTTTTAACAACTATTGTCGCGTTATTGTATTTTGGGTTCTCTGAAGGAAAAATTAATCAAAAAATCAGTAAGTTACAACCTCTAAAAATGCGTTTAGAGTTATTGAAAGGAATACATGAAAACCTCTTAATATCAGATATTTACAATGCTGATTTAGATTCTGTTAAAATTTCTTTAGACGTTTTGGCACATCAAGAATATTCTTCAAAATCATTGATTTTAACAGCATTTAGATCATTTAATGAAGAGGTTTTTGTTATTATTAAAAAGTTAAAACTTAAGCATCTTGTTTTGATTGGTGATTTTGAAGAAGATACTACTCTAGCAGAACATGTATTTTATTATAAAAGTACTGAAGATTTTCTCCAAAATACGGACTTTTCTATTTTTAAAAATGAGGCCATTCTTTTAAAAGGATCTCGTTTTTTTGGTTTAGAAAGAGTACTTCAAAAAATGATAAAGAAAAACCATGAAACTATTTTTGAGATTAATTTAGAACATTTAGTTCATAATTTAAATTATTTTAAAGCGAAGTTAAATCCTGCTACCAAGATAATGGTAATGGTTAAAGCTTCTTCTTATGGTAGTGGTGTATATGAAATAGCTAATTTACTTAAATTTCATCAAGTAGATTATTTAGGAGTTGCCTATCCTGATGAAGGAATTACTTTACGTCATTTAGGTATTCAAATGCCTATTATGGTTATGAATGCAAACACTTCAAGTCATTTTTCGATTATTGAAAATCAGTTAGAGCCAGAAATATTTAGTTTTGGAGTTTTAGAATCTTTTGTTGAAAAACTAAAACAAACGGGTCAAAAAAAATATCCAATTCATTTAAAACTAGATACAGGTATGCATCGTTTAGGGTTTGAAGAAAAAGATATAGAACGACTTGAATTGTTATTAACAAAATATGAGGAATGGATTCATGTTCAATCGATTTTTTCACATTTGGCTACAGCTGATATTCCTGAGGAGAAAGATTTTACAATTAAACAAATTCAACAATTTAAGATATTGTATAAAAATCTTTCCTCTAGTTTAGGGTATAAACCAATTCAACACATATTAAATTCTTCAGGAATATCACATTTTAGTGAGTATCAATTTGATATGGTTCGTTTAGGAATTGGTATTTACGGATATAATTTTGATTCTAAAGTTCAGCAATATCTTAAACATGTTGGAACATTAAAAAGTACACTTTCCCAAATTAAAACGTTAAAAGAAGGTGATACGGTAGGTTACGGTCGTCATTTTAAGGCAGTAGAAGAAATGCGAATTGCAACTATTCCGATTGGTTATGCTGATGGAATTAGTCGTTTACAAGGAAATCAGATAGGCTATGTTTGGATACATAATCAAAAAGCATCTATTATAGGTAACATATGTATGGATATGCTTATGGTGGACGTTTCTACAATTCCATGCGAAGAAGGAGATGTTGTTATACTTCTTGGTGAATATCCTTCTTTAAAAGAAGTAGCACAGTGGCAAAAAACCATTCCTTACGAAGTGTTGACTTCTATTTCTCCAAGAGTTAAACGAATTTATTATAGAGAATGATTTCAGGTCCTTTTTTTAGGAGTTATGGTATATACGTATTAGTAAGTAAGTTAATTCACTAGAATAGCTATATAATTTTTTTTCAGAATTAAGTTAATTCAAGGGAGTGTTATAGACATTAGGTTTGTCAT
>JBKDZS010000085.1:0-15439 GCA_047971445.1 Flavobacteriales bacterium | reverse complement strand
GAAACATGAAACGTTCTTTGGGACGTATAAAAATTGATAACTAAACAAATAAATATATGAGGAAAATTATTTTTATCATTTTGGTATTGGCTTTTTGTAGTATCAATGCTCAAAATAATGAAGGAGTAGGAATAGGAAATAGTATACCCAATGGTATGTTGGATTTAACAAATTCTACATCTGATTCGAAAGTATACCCTTTAATTGCCCCAGTTGCAGTTTCTGAAAGTGCAGTAATTAATCCTACAGGTCAGGCTATAGTAGCGGGTTCTCTTTTTTATGATTCAACAACAAAATGCTTAAAGATTCATAACGGAATCCAGTGGAAGTGTATACGATTTATTGCATCGTAAATAGACGAAATTTATTTAGAAAAAAATACAATTAAAAATCAAATTATAATGAGAAAAAATATTTTTACTACTTTTTTAGGAATATTTTGTTTTTGCATGAGTTTTTCTCAAGTAGGAATAGGAAATAGTACACCTAATGGTGTGCTGGACTTGACAAATTCCAATACAGATTCAAAAGTATATCCTTTAGTAATTCCTACGAAAAGTGGAGCGGATGCTTCGCGTAACGTAATCAATCCAAGACCAGGGCAATCTTTAGCAGTAGGTTCTGTTTATTATGATTTAACGGAAGATTGTTTAAAGGTTTATGATGGCACTCAGTGGAAATGTGAAGGTTTTCCGGAAGGAGGTATAACAGCCTTAGACTGTACGTCTGCTGTGACTTCACAAGTCTTAACTGCAGGTGAGCCTTCTACAGGTGTAGTGGTAACCATTCCTTATACAGGAGGTAATAAAGGAGTTTATGAGAAAAAGACCTTTAGTTCAAAAACCATTACAGGTTTAACAGCTACTTTACCATTAGGTATATTAGAGGAAGGTGACGGTAATGTGATTTTAACGATTTCGGGTACTCCAAGTGGTTTAGTTGGAGGAACGGCTCAGTTTGATATTGAATTAGCAGGAAAAACATGTACATTAGGGATTCCTGTAGAAGCTAAACCTGGAACTATTACATCAGTGAATTGTGGAGGAGTGACGAAGAACGGAAGTTTAACTTCAGGAACATCAGCCTCAGGTGTAAGTTTTAGTATCCCTTACGAAGGTGGAAATGGAGGGTCATACAGTAACTACAGTGTAGTTTCTACAGGTGTGACAGGTTTAACAGCTTCACTTAGTTCAGGATCTTTAAATAGTGGATCAGGAAGTTTGTCATTTACGGTAAGTGGAACACCAAGTGAAGCAGGAACGGCAACATTTGACGTCTCTATAATGGGAAAAACGTGTAGCGTGAGTTATGATGTAAGAGCTTCGTTTAGTATGGATTGCGGAAAAGCTTTATTAAATGGAAGTATCTATGATTCAAGACCTGTAGAGGGTGTATTTGTATTGGTTCCTTATATTGGAGGGGATGGATCTTCTTATACTTCTAAAACGATTAACTCAACAGGTATGACCGGTTTAACAGCTACTTTAGTAGCAGGTAATTTATCATCTTCTAACCAAGGAGGTAATTTTAGATTGGATATAACAGGAAGAACATCTTCTACTGTAGGAGGGGTAGCTCGTTTTGAATTTGCAGTAAGTGGAGAGGTTTGTTTTGTAGATGTAGTGGTGCTTCCAGCAACTCCATTGAATGTAGATGTTCCGTATTTAGGAATGTTGAGAAAATCAGTAAGCCCTACAGAATTTTATGATTTGTATAATGAGCCTCATAGAGCTTCGATGACAGCTGAAGAGAAAACAAGATTTCCAGCGAACGAGTATGACCATACGACATTTAGATCTTGGAGTGGAAAAGCTGTAGATTTTCGAGGTGTTGGTAATCTAGGGCAATACGAGGGATCTTATTTCTTTTTAAGAGCTGCTGGAAATGCCGAAGGATATACTGTGTCTAATTATTCATGTACTAGCGTTTATGGTAGTTGTTACAATGATGTAAGACTAAGAGATATTAAAGTAAATGGAGTTTCAGTTGCTTCAGTTTCGGAATTGCTTAGTGAATATGGTGTTTCATTTGACGGTGCATCATTTGCTGTAGGAGTATCGGATGTAGCTACTTTTAAAAGTAAAGTAGGTGTAGGTGGAGAAATTATCATAACAGCATCTTTGGATTTTAGGATAACTAGATCAGATGGTTATTCAAACACAGCATGGCTTATTAGTGAGTCGAAAATGATAGTTCGTTTAGAGGAAGCTGAATTTTAAATGAAGGAGATATAAAAAGCTTTTAGAGCTAGAAATATGAAAAAGTTGCTCACAGTTTTGTGAGCAACTTTTTTTGATAGAAGTTAATTCCATTGGTCGTTAAAAACAGTTCTAAAATCGAAGTTTCAAATACCATGTATAATAGTAATTCTAATGTAAAAAAAAAACAATTACACTATAAATCAATTTTTTAGAGGTGATTTAGTTTTAAAATAACTGTAAATGGCTATTTTGGTTAAACGAAACAAGTTCATTTTGTGATACTTACACTATTGCGTATACTATTAATTTTAATATAATTTAAACGACATCAGTAGTATGAGAGAGATAGTAAGTGTTTTTTTAGTTTTAGTTGCATGCTTAGTTAATGCTCAGAATAATGTAGGAGTAGGAATAGGAAATGAGTCGCCCAATGGTGTGTTGGATTTAACACACCTTACGTCTAATTCTAAGATATATCCATTGAGAATTCCTGTTGCAACTTCTGAAAATGTAGTTGTTAATCCTACAGAGAAGCCTTTGTTGGCAGGTTCGCTTTTTTATGATTTGACAGCAAGGTGTTTAAAAGTCTATGACGGGACAAAATGGGGATGTGTAACATTTTAATCCATTATTAAAATAAATTATGTGAAGAGTTAATTGTTGCGTATCTGTTTTATAAAAAAATTAAAATTATTTCCAAACGTTGAATGATTTAGGAGAAGGTATTAACCAGTTCTCATGGCTAAAAACACGCCATTTTACTTGCGTTAAATCTACTGTATCATAAATAAAATTATGATATTCACCTCGGTTGAGGCTTAATTTTCCTTTTGCAAATATTTTAATAGGATAAAGGCCTTTTTCAGCCTGCTTTTTCTTTACATATTGAGCAAATTGCCAAATCATATCAGGTTTGGTCTGCATAACGGAAGTTTGTAATGGTGTTAAGTACTCTCTAGGGTTAATAATAGCGCGTTTTCCATCAGGGGTTTCCATCGTAAAGGTTGTATGCCCTGATTTGCTTCGTAACATCATACGCCAGGACATACGGTGCCCCTCTTCAGTCCAAAATACATCATCTTTAATAAAGTGGTGACGTAAAGGCAACAAAGTGTGAACTATTAATACAAGACAAATAATGATTACAACTAATGGCTTATAGCTAGAATAACGTTGATGCTTAATGCGAGATTTCTTTTTAAAAAAAAGATTTCGTATAGTCTCTGGATTATAGAAAAATAAAGCAAAACTAAGCGCGAAGTAAGGGAATATTCCGATATGTAGTATAATAGAATTTGAAAGGTGGAAAACAAAGGTTAAAAGTAGAGCAGGAGTTCGTGTTTTTTTATATAAAAGAAACGGAACGATAAGTAAGTCAAAGAAGATACCTGCCCAAAGGACAAAATTTTGCAGCGTAGAATTTCGTAATAAGGTAGCAAAGGTGTTCCAGCCTAATTGGTTTTCAAACCAAAAAGCTTGTGTATCGTATTTGAGAGCGATGAAATCACCTTGAATCCACCCAGGGTAAAATTTAGCAATAGCCGCATAAGTATAAAGTAGAGTGATTTCAGCTGCAAATATCCACAAACACCAAAAATCACAAGTTTGTTGCTCTTGAATACGTTTATATTTTGTGTCAAGAGAATAATAACGATGAGCAGGAACAAAACATAGGATAATAGCAATGAGAGCAGCAAAGTAATAATGATTGTTATAATGTGACTTTTGCATGAAATAAACCAAAGACCACATAAAGGCCAACGCTATGGAAGAAATACGATAACGGTAACCTAATGCTACGCCCCATGCAAAAAAACCCATTATGATAAAGTAGAGGTACATGGTTTTTCCTAGTAGAAATTGAGTCCATTCAAATCCCATAAAAGTAAATGTAAACTCAGGGTCAACAAAAGTTTCTTTAACCCATCCCGTAGCAATAGCACCCCAACATTCCATAACCATTAAGAAACCAAATAAAATTCGAAAAACAATTAGAGGACTAATATCAACCTGTTTAAAAAAGTATTTTTGTAAGGGCATAATGTTGTATCTTTGATGTGTAAAAGTAAGCATATTTTTAATGTGGAAAAAACAAGAAAAATAATCATATTTGATGGTGTTTGTAACCTATGTAATGGGTTTGTTCAATTTGTGTTAAAGCATGATGAAAAAGAAGTATTTCAATTTGCTTCATTACAATCTGATTTTGGACAACAATTCCTTCAAAAATATGCATTGGATACACAATCGTTTGATTCGTTTATTTTAATGGAAGGAGAAGAATACACGATAGAAAGCACAGCAGGCTTAAAAGTATTAAGCCAGTTAAAAGGGTATCGTTTTACAGGCTTATTATTATATATTCCCTCTTTTGTTCGAAACAGCATTTATAGATTAATTGCTGAAAATCGTTATTCCCTTTTTGGAAAATCTGATACCTGTTGGTTACCTACTCCTGAATTAGAAGAACGATTTTTGTAAACGGTTTACCATTATTTAGTATTCATAAAGTGGCCAAGTAACGTGTGAAACTTTTTAGGCTCTTCAAGATAAGGATTATGACCGCTTTTTTCAAACATTACAAATTGAGCTTGTGGCATAAATTGTTTGTATTGCAGTGCATATTCAGGAGTAGAAACACCATCATATCGACCTGCAATAATAAGTGTTGGAATGGTTAAATCCTTTAGTTTACGACGAAAATCAATCGTAATCATATCACCACCTACAAAAAAATCTCCATCACGCCCTACGATTTCATAATAAACATCAGAATTCCAACCACGGTGTTGGGTTTTTGGTAGGTGTTGCTTCAATAAAGTATTATGGTAATATATGTACTTTGTAGGGAGCTGACTATAAACTTTATTAAAAATAGGATCACTAGAAACGTAACCTTGTGCACGTAAAGAGTCTATTTTTTTCCAAATTTCAGGAAAATGAGTTTTAGAATAGCGGTTATAACTATCACAATTGGCTTGCCACATTTCACCACTATGAAAACCATTAATTAAAACCATTTTATGAACATGTTCAGGATGTTTTAAGGCATATGATTGGACAATAATTGCTCCATAAGAATGACCAACTAAGGTTATTTTGTTTAATTGAAGAGCCTTTCGAACCTCATCTACGATATAAACATCGTGATTAATAGAATATTCTTTCTTACTTTTGGCATCATCTGAAAGGCCACGCCCCAATAAATCAATAAAAATAACTTGATGTGTTTTATAGTAGTGTCCAAAACTACCTTGCATATAATCATGAGAGTTTCCAGGTCCACCTGATAAGAAAATGATAGGGTCACCCTTCCCTAAGGTTTCAACATTAATATTATAACGATCAATTTTTAAAGTAGTAGAGGTAAATCTGTCAAAGTTATTTTTATAAGTTTGAGCAACAATATAGGAGTTGAAAAAAAGAAACCCAACGAGAAGAGAAATTAATTTCATAAGATGTAATTTAATGGAAACGTTATAAAGCAATTTACATTATTTTTAGTATCTTAATAAGAATATTCCATGGTTTTTTCTTTTTCCAATAAGCGTTAAAGTAAAATTTTCTAATTTTGTAAGATAAAAAGATATCGTTTGGAAAGAGTTGTAGTAGGATTATCAGGAGGTGTTGATTCGAGTGTTGCAGCCTATTTGCTTAAAGAGCAGGGGTATGAAGTGATCGGGCTCTTTATGCGCAACTGGAATGATGCTTCTGTTACTTTAGAAGATGAATGTCCGTGGGTGGAAGATAGTGCAGATGCTATGTTAGTAGCAGAAAAAATAGGAATACCTTTTCAGGTTATAGATTTAAGTGAACAATATAGAGAGCGTATCGTAAATTATATGTTTGCAGAATACGAAAAAGGACGGACACCGAATCCAGATATATTATGCAATCGTGAAATAAAGTTTGATGTTTTTTTGAAAACGGCCTTGGAATTAGGTGCAGATTATGTAGCTACCGGTCATTATTGTCAAAAGCAAAGCTTTGAAAAAGAGGGGAAAAAAATTCACCAACTTATTGCAGGAGCAGATCAAAATAAGGATCAATCGTATTTTTTATGCCAATTGAATCAGTTTCAATTAAGTAAAGCATTATTTCCTATAGGTCATTTAAAAAAGTCAAAAGTACGTGAAATAGCAAGGAAATTAAATTTAATAACAGCCGACAAAAAGGATTCGCAAGGATTATGTTTCATAGGTCATATAAGTTTGCCTCAGTTCTTACAGCAAAAGTTAAAACCTAAAGAAGGGGCTATTATTGAGATAGAAAAAGAGGCAGATTTATACAATCGTAAAATGCCTGTTTTTGAAAGTAAAGAAGAAGAATTACATTACCTTTCAACTGAAATTAAGTACACAAAGTCTGATGGTAAGATAGTAGGAAAACACCAAGGAGCTCATTATTTTACCAACGGTCAAAGAAAGGGGCTTGGAGTAGGAGGAACGATAGAGCCTTTATTTGTTATTAAAGTTGATGTAAACGAGAATGTAGTCTATACAGGGCAAGGTCATGACCATAAAGGTCTTTTACGAAAAGCCTTGTACGTTTCAAATAATGAAGCACACTGGATTAGAGAAGATCTACAAATACAAGTAGAAGAAAAATTAGAAGTAGAAGCTAGAATTCGTTACCGACAACCTTTACAAAAAGCAGTTTTATACCGTTTTGAAGAAGGGTATTATGTAGTTTTTGAAAACGATCAGGAAGCGATTACAGGAGGGCAATTTACAACTTGTTACAAGGGGAGTGAGTTGATTTTTAGTGGCGTGATTGCTTGAAAGAAAAAATACAAATGATTAAAATTATTATAATGGGTTTAAGAAGCATCAAAAAAATTAACTATTCTATAAGCAAGCCATAGAGCGATTAATGAAAAAAGAATACTGATGCCTATATATAATATAAAATGAGGGATAGCTCCTTCCCGAAGCATATGAAACTTCTCAAAAGCAAAGCTTGACCATGTTGTAAACCCTCCGCAAAAACCAACAGCTAATAGTAGTCGTGATGAATTTGAAATAATTTCCTTTTCATAAAAAGCCAAAAGAACCCCAATAACAAAAGCTCCAATAATATTGACAAGTAAAGTACCATAAGGTAATGTTGTATTTAACTCTTTCCCAATTAGAAATCGTAAAATACTTCCCAAGCCACCTCCAATAAAAACGAATAGTAAATCTTTCATTTAGTACAGTAAATTAACTCTTTTTATAAGGAGAAATTTTGTAAATTTAGTATAAAGAACCCACATACGGAAGTATTTTGTTCGTGTGTTTAAATTTTACAAGAAAAAATAATTTTATAAAAGAAGAGTGCAAAACAGTATAGTTAGTTTAAAGAAAACCAGTATTTTTGATACCTATAAGACAAAGTGAATGAGTTTTAAATTGACAATTTTAGGATGCAGTGCAGCCAAACCTACAACCCATTCCTATCCGACAGCACAGTATTTACAATTTGCGGATCGTTATTTTTTAATTGACTGTGGAGAAGGAACTCAGATGCAGTTGAGAAAATATAAAGCTAAGTTTAATAAAATTCATCACATTTTTATATCCCACCTTCATGGAGATCATTTTTTTGGGTTAATAGGTCTAATTTCTACATTCCAGCTATTAGGAAGAGTTACAGATTTGCATGTGTATGGTCCTAAAGGTATTCAGGAAATTATAGAAGTTCAATTAAGATTAACACAATCATATAAGACGTATAAAATTTGTTATCATGAATTGGAATCAAAAACAACTGAATTAATATTCGAAGATGACTATATAGAAGTATTTACGCTTCCGCTTAAACACAGAATATACTGTAACGGATATCTTTTTAGAGAAAAAGTTAAAAAACGAAGAATTAATATTGATGTTGTATCACAGTATCCTGAGATTGAAAAATGTGATTATCAAAATTTAAAGAATGGTAAAGACTATATTTTAGAGAATGGAACAATTCTTAAAAATGAGCGACTCACTTTTCCTCCTTCAAAATCATTGTCGTATGCATTTTGTTCTGACACAAAATTTAATTTAGCCATTGTACCCCTAATAAAAAATGTAGATTTGTTGTATCACGAAGCTACGTTTTTAGAAGATAAAAAGGATTTGGCAAAAAAAACAGGGCATTCTACAGCCTTAGAAGCTGCTCAAATAGCAGAAGCTTCAAATGTGAAAAGAATGGTTTTAGGGCATTATTCCAATCGATATTCAGATATGGAATTATTTAAAAAAGAAGCTCAAAAAATATTTCAAGAAGTAGAATTAGGATATGAAGGGAAGGTAATTGAAGTAAAGTGATATTTTGTTTATAGAATTTTGAATTATGATAGTAATTTAAAAAAATAGTACATTAAGCATTTTAAAGAGGAAAGTTTTTATGAAATATATAAATAGAGAAATAAGTTGGCTTAAATTTAATGAAAGAGTTCTTCAAGAAGCAAAAAATAAAAAAGTTCCTTTAATTGAAAGATTGCGATTTTTGGGAATCTATTCCAATAATCTAGATGAATTTTATAAAGTGAGGTATGCAACCGTTCGTCGAGCTGTTTTGTTTGGCACAAGAAATTCGTATCGAAATATTGTAGAAAATCAAACAGCAGATGAATTATTAAAAGAGATTAATGAAGAAGTAGCTAAACAAACATTAGAATTTGATAAAACGTATGCGGATGTTTTAAAAGGACTGGAAGAAAATAATATTATAATTATAAATGAAGAAACCATTTTAGAAGAACACCGTTCTTTTTTGGATGAATTTTACCACACAAGATTAGCCTATTCTTTTAATGTGTTAATTTTAAATGATGTTATAGATTTTCCCATATTAAAAGATGAACGGTTTTATTTAGCAGTAAAAATTCATAGAAAAGGCAAGCGTCCAAAGTATGCTTTGATTGAAGTGCCAACATATAAATTTGATCGTTTTATCAAATTGCCGGAAATAGCAGATAAAAAATATTTTATTTACCTGGAGGACATCATTCGCATTTATTTAAACGATATTTTTTCAACCTATGAGAACGTTGAAAAAATAGAAGCTCATTCTATTAAAATTACACGTGATGCAAAATTGTCAATAGACAATGATTTACGGAAAAGTTTTTTAGAAAAAATGGAACGTTCTGTAAAAAAGAGGCGAAAAGGAGTTCCTGTACGAATGGTGTACGATCAGGCAATAGCACCTGATACATTAGAATATTTTAGAAAACAAATGAACTTGGATAATTATGATAACTTTTCCCCAGGAAGTTGTTACCATAATCGGTGTGATTTGATAAAATTTCCAACAGTAGATCAACAATTGGTTTATGGAGCTGTAATTCCTGAAAAGAGAATGTTGAAATTAGCTGAAAAACAAAACTATTTTGAGTCTATTACTCAGAAAGATCATATGATTTTTACACCTTATGACGATTATTCAATATTGATTCGGTTTTTGCGTTATGCATCAATGGATCCTAAAGTGCGTACCATTAAGTTTACGGTGTATCGAGTAGCAGATGATTCTGAAATTATGAATGCCCTTATTAATGCAGCTCATAATGGAAAAATGGTTGAAGTTTTAGTAGAACTTCAGGCACGCTTTGACGAAACACATAATATGAAGTGGGTGCATAAATTGCAAGATGCAGGAGCTATTGTTCACTATGGCGTTCATGGTTTAAAAGTACATTCTAAAATTGGTTACATAGAGCGTGACTCAAATAAAAGTGCAAAACGCTTTGCCATTGTTTCAACAGGAAATTTTCATGAAGAAACTGCTAATGTTTATACGGATTATACATTATTGACAGCTAATAAAAGTATAGCAAAAGAAATCGGAAAGGTATTTGATTTTTTTAACAGAAATTATAACTTCTACGATTTTAAACACTTGATGGTTTCCCCTAAGCAATCTCGAAAAGGTTTAGTGAGGTTAATTGATGAAGAAATAGAATGTGCTAAAAAAGGATTGAAATCAGCAATTCAAATAAAAGTAAACAGTTTGTGTGATAAACAAATTATAGACAAATTATATGAAGCATCTCAATCCGGTGTGAAAATTCGTTTGATTGTTAGAGGAATATGTTCCATCATTGGAGGAAAGAAAAACCTCAGTGAGAATATTAAAATTATAAGTGTTGTAGATAAATTTTTAGAACATTCTAGAGTTTATTGGTTTCATGCAAATGGAAAGGAAAAAGTGTATATTTCTTCTGCAGATTTGATGCATCGGAATATTGAACACCGTGTGGAAGTTACTTGTCCAGTTTATGATGAAGATTTAAAAAAAGAAGTGATGGATACATTTAATTTATTTTTTAAAGATAATACAAAATCACGTATTTTAGATGAAGAACAGAACAACGCCTTTTTGAAAAATAATCAAGAAGAAATACGTGTACAATTTGAATTAGTGAAGTTATTAAATACATAAAGGCAGGATGAAATATAGAAAATTCGCTGCAATTGATATCGGGTCAAATGCAGTTCGTTTATTGATTTCTAATATCTTAGAGCACAAAAATGGAGCTGTTGAGATTAAAAAAAATTCCATGGTTCGTGTTCCCATTCGATTGGGAGAAGATGTTTTTACAAAAGGAATGATTAGTATTCGAAAGGCAGGACACTTAATTGATGCAATGCAAGCGTTTAAAATACTTATGCGTATTCATAAGGTTGAAAATTACAAAGCAGTTGCTACATCAGCCGTGAGAAGTGCTGAAAATGGCAAAGAATTAGTAGAACGTGTTTTAGAGAAAATAGATATTAATATTGAGGTTATTGATGGAACTAAAGAAGCTGAAATAATCTTCTTAACCAATATAAAAAAATACATCAAAGAAGATAAAAGTTATTTGTATATAGATGTAGGAGGAGGATCTACAGAGTTTACAATCTTTTCCAAAGGAAAGGTAATGAAAAGAAAGTCATTCCCCGTAGGAACAGTTCGTTTTATCAATGGAAAAGTCAAAGAAGAATATTTCAAAGGAGAGGTAAAAGATTGGGTAAAGGAGAATACAAAAACATTAGAAAATGTAACCGCAATTGGTTCAGGAGGAAACATCAATAAAATATACAAGATGGCAGAAGTTAAGGAGGGAACTCCTTTAACCTATGATTATTTAAAAAAACAATATGATTTTCTAAAAGGTTTGACATACGATCAACGTATGGACGATTTAGGCTTAAACCCAGATCGTGCAGATGTAATTGTGCCTGCAATACGTATTTACTTAAGTGCTATGAAATGGTCTAGATCCCAAAAAATTTATGTGCCTAAAATAGGCTTAGCTGATGGGACCATACGCTATATTTGTAAGGAAAAAGGAATTATTTAAATAAGAGCTATCTAATAGTTATTTTTTGTGAAAATAGATGAGATAAAAAATCACTTAAATCAGAACTTTTCTTTTTTAAAGAAGAAAAAGATACTTATTGCATTGAGTGGAGGTTTAGATAGTATTGTCTTGACGGCCATTTTGAATCAAGTAAATTATAGGGTTGGTATAGCACATTGTAACTTTAAATTGAGAGCTAAGGAAGCTGATCAAGATCAACTTTTTTGTAGAGATGTGGCAGATCGATTACAGCTTCCCTTTCATACCATTGCATTTAATACAAAAAAATATGCAAATCATAAAAAAATATCCATTCAAATGGCAGCTCGAGAATTACGTTATGAATGGTTCACAAAACTAATGCTTGAAAATGGGTATGATTTTTTAGCAACAGCACATCATTTAAACGATAATGTAGAAACTTTTTTTCTAAATCTTTCTCGAGGTACAGGTTTAAAAGGATTAACAGGAATTCCTGAAAATGAAAATAAAATAATTCGTCCGTTATTGCCGTTTTCTAAGGAGGCGATTAAAAAATATGCACTTGAACAAAAACTTGTGTGGAGAGAAGATCTTTCCAACCAAGAAGAAAAATATTTACGGAATCATGTGCGTATAAATATAGTTCCCGAGCTAGAAAAAATGAATGATCAGTTTTTAAATCAATTTCAAAAGACAGTAGCTCATCTCAACCAATATAATGATTTGGTAGAAAATTGTTTAAAGGAGACAATGAAAAAAGTACTTATAAAAAAGGAAGGAGAAGATTTGGTGTTTGATGTAAATAAATTACGAAGTCTAGAACCATTAGAAACCTATTTATATTTAATTTTTAGTCCTTATGGTTTTTCGGTAGTGAAAGATTTAATTGATGTTTTAAACAATGTGTCAGGAAAACAACTATTTAGTGATCAATACCGCATTATAAAAAGTCGAAAACAGTTGTTTTTAATTCAAAATAAAATTATTTCAGAAGAAGAGATAAGTATAGAAAAAGAAAAATTTCATCAAAATAATTTAAATTTAAAGAATATTATAGGAAATTTGTCTTTTTACTCTCAAAAAGAGATAGAAGTAGATTGGGAAAAATTGATTTTTCCATTAAAATTAAGAAGAAGGAAAAAAGGAGATTTTTTTTTCCCATTTGGAATGAAGGGTAAAAAGAAAGTTAGCAAGTTTTTTAAAGATGAGAAATTATCACTTCATCAAAAAGAGCAAGTTTGGCTGTTGGAAAATGGTGATGAAAAATTAATTTGGATTGTGGGTTTTCGACTGGATGATCGATTTAAGTTAAAGAAAAATACAGAAAAGATAAGTATAATAAGAATAGATTAATTATGATAAAAAAAATAGGCTTGGTAATATCTCTACTGATGACAAGTGTTTTTGTTTCAGCTCAGATTATAGATCCTGTAAAAGTAGTAGAATCCATTCAGAAAATAGGAGATAAGGAATATGAAATTGCTTTAAAAGCCGTAATTGAGGATGATAAGTGGCATGTGTATTCCATGGATGAACAAGAAGCAGGATTGCCTACAGAAGTTAATTTTTTGAATCAAGAAGGTAAT
Organism: Flavobacteriales bacterium; assembly: GCA_047971445.1. Lineage (GTDB taxonomy): Bacteria > Bacteroidota > Bacteroidia > Flavobacteriales > UJ101 > UJ101. The sequence continues at coordinate 2,351 of JBKDZS010000085.1, read as the reverse complement.
TATGAATTAATCGATACAATTCAAATTGATGGTGAAAAAATTGAAGAATACAGTGATGTTTTTGAGGCTAAATTAAGCTATTATAGTCATGAGGTTATATTTCGTCAAAAAATTAAAATCATAAATCCCAATTTAAAAGAGGTTCAAGTAGGCTTTTTTTATCAGGTATGTGATGATTTTAAGTGCTTAGCCCCTGAAGATAAAAGATTTAAGTTAAATTTAGATGGTTCAAAAGAAAGTGGGACTACCCCAATAGTAGCTTCAGGAGAAACTTTAAAATTAGATTCGATTGATGTTGATAATCCAGTTAAGGATTGTGGAGAACAGAGAGAAGAAGATAATTCATTGTTAGGAACTTTTTTAAAGGGATTTTTAGGAGGGTTTATTGCTTTACTAATGCCTTGTATTTTTCCATTAATTCCATTGACGGTTTCGTTTTTTACAAAAGGTAGTGAAGATAAAAAGAAAGGATTATTTAAGGCAGGTATGTATGGCTTTTTTATTATCACTATATTTTTACTATTCAGTGTGCCATTTCATATTTTAGGAGGGGTAGATCCTGAGTTGTTCAACAACATATCTACAAATATCTGGTTAAATTTAATCTTTGCAATTATTTTTATTGTATTTGCCATTTCATTTTTTGGATATTTTGAAATAACATTACCAAGTTCGTGGGCAAATAAAATAGACAATCAATCAGGAAAAGCAGGTTTGTTAGGCCCCTTCTTTATGGCATTAACTTTAGTTATTGTTTCGTTTTCCTGTACAGGGCCTATTTTAGGTACATTGTTAGTAGATGCAATTCAAGCACCTAATGGAGCTACTCAACTAACAATGGGAATGTTAGGATTTGGTTTGGCATTAGCATTACCGTTTACCCTATCAGCTTTTTTCCCTAGTATTTTAAACTCATTACCAAGGTCAGGTGGTTGGATGACAACTCTAAAAGTAATTATCGGATTCATAGAGCTTGCTTTAGCGCTAAAGTTTTTATCAAAAGCCGATTTAGTTGGTTTTGATGGTCCTATAGGGTTATTGAAAAAAGAAGTGTTTTTAGTTATATGGATTATAATTTTTATGGGATTGGCATTGTATTTATTCAAAAGAATTTTCTTTCCCCATGATAATAGAGAAGATAAAAGCTTAACTTTTCCTCGTATTAGTTTTGGACTTTTAGTTTTGACTTTTGTCATTTATTTAGCTTTTGGATTGCGTCCAAATTCTAATTTAAAGGCATTGAGCGGGTTAATTCCTCCCTCAAATTACAGTTTGTTTAATGACAAAGAAATAGAAAACTCTGTAGAGGGATTTGAATTGAAACATGGGATAAAAATTATTGACAATGACTTAGAGCGTGCTTTTGAATTAGCTAAGAAAGAAAATAAACCTATTCTAGTAGATTTTACAGGTTATGGTTGTGAAAATTGCCGTAGAATGGAAGACAATGTATGGGTTGATGCTGAAATTCATTCGATTTTAAAAAATGAAGTTATTTTAGTTTCATTGTATGTAGATTCTAGTGAAGAATTACCTTTAGATGAGCAGAAAGAGGTTTATGTCGAAATTCAACATAAAAATAAATATATCAAAACGGTAGGGAATAAATGGGCTACTTTTCAAACGGAGAATTTTAAAAATAATTCCCAACCTAATTATGCTTTATTAACTCCTGATGGAAAGCTATTAAATCATGATATAAGAGGATATAAAGATGTGGAAGAATTTAAAACCTTTTTAAAATGTGGTTTGAATGCATTTTCAGGATATACTAAGCGATTCTAGAGAAATAGGTAAAAGTAGCCAGATGTAATTCTATTTCAGACTGTTTTGATATACTTTTTTTAAATTGTATAGTCTACTTTTAGTTCGTGTTTTTCTAAAATAATAGATGAAGGATTACGTGAAAAGTCTAAGGATCAGTCTAGAGCTTCATACTGAATATAATATGAGTATAGATTAAAAATTAAAACTTTTTTATGATCTGATGACGTTAGACCGTACTTCTGTTAAAAATATTAAATACTATAACAAAAGGTACAGTATACAATTACGGGTTTTTAATAAGATTGATTATTTTGATTTTGTATTGTTATAGAATGTAATAGTCAAATAATTACTAATAGTTTCTTTCAAGTTTTTTCGATGTACGATTTTATCCAAAAATCCATGCTCTAAAAGAAATTCTGAAGTTTGAAATCCTTCAGGTAAATCCTTTCCTATAGTTTCTTTAATAACTCGAGGTCCTGCAAAACCAATTAAAGCACCTGGTTCGGCTATATTAATGTCTCCCAACATTGCATAAGAGGCGGTTACTCCTCCTGTTGTAGGATCTGTTAATAATGAAATAT
>JBKDZS010000084.1:0-9982 GCA_047971445.1 Flavobacteriales bacterium | reverse complement strand
TCCGTATCTGAAGTTGCTATAAAAGGTAAATCTTCTTGTATAAGAGCTTCTCTTACTTTTTCATGACCGGTTAAATTTCCATTATGAACAATTGAAAAATAGGGCTTCCCATAACGATTTACAGCATATAAAGGTTGAATATTCTTTCGACTACTATCACCTGTTGTTGAATAGCGTGTGTGCCCTATAGCTCCATTTCCTTGAAAAGTATCCACTTCATTAATAGCTTTAAAAGTATCCAAAACTAATCCTGTTTGTTTATAGGTATTAATTTCTCCATTTTTCAAAACGGAAACACCACATGCTTCTTGTCCACGATGTTGTAAAGCAAACATTCCAAATTGTGCAATGGAAAATGTATCTATATTTTTTGTCGAGTACACTCCAAAAACACCACATTCTTCTCTTAGTTCACTAAGTAGTTGTAAGGTTTGAGTTATATGCCTTAATTTTTTATGTTTATTATTCATTCTTTTATGACTAGATAATTTTAAAGCTTTTTGAATATTTTTTCATTCTATAATCTGATTCCTAAGACCCGTAAATCAGAATATCACCTAATTTAGGAAAGCCTTTCTAAAATCTCTACATACGCTTCACGAACATCTCCCATATCCCTTCTAAAACGATCTTTATCCAATTTTTTCATGGTAGTTTTATCCCAAAATCGACATGTATCTGGACTAATTTCATCAGCTAACAAAATAGTTCCATCTTTATATTTTCCAAATTCAATTTTAAAATCAACTAAAATAATATCTTCTTTCAAGAAATGATCTTTTAAAATATCATTAATCTCTCCTGTTACTTTATAAATGTATTTCAATTCCTCATAAGTAGCTGCTCCTAAAGCCACTGCATGGTCATCATTAATTAACGGATCTCCTAAATCATCACGTTTGTAACATAAATCGAAGATAGTATTAGGAGGGATAGTTCCTTCTTTAATATCCAATCGTTTTGCCATAGATCCTGCAATTACATTACGTACAATCACTTCTAAAGGCATTATGGTTACTTTATGACACAGTTGATGACGTTCATCTAAGCGGTCTATAAAATGGGTTTTAATCCCCTTTGTTTCAAGATGTTTAAAAATAATCTCCGTGATCTTATTATTTAATTCTCCTTTATCGGCTACAGCTCCTTTTTTTTGTGCGTTAAAAGCGGTTGCATCATCTTTGTAATGAATAATTACTTTATCAGGATCGTTGGTTGTGTATATCTGCTTGGCTTTTCCTTCATAAAGAAATTCTTTTTGTTCGATATTCATTTTTGTAGTATTTAATAATTAGTAATTAGAAATGAGTAGTTCGTATAGCCTATTGCATTTGTTCCTCTATGCCTTTTCTATAAACTTTGCTCTACATCTTGTGATAATTTTTCTACTTGATGGGTTCTATACCTATTTAGCTTTTCTTTATATTCTGGATATTTAATAGCCAACATTTGAACAGCTAAAAAGGCTGCATTACGTGCATTATTAATCCCAACAGTTGCCACCGGAATATCTTTTGGCATTTGAACAATACTGTATAATGCATCCAATCCTTCAATGGCTCCTTTTAAGGGAACCCCAATAACAGGAATAGTAGTTTTAGAGGCAATTACACCCGGTAAATGTGCTGCTAACCCGGCTCCTGCAATAATAACTTCTACACCGTTTTGCTCCCATTCGTTTAATTTTTCAGATAAAACACCAGGTAAACGGTGTGCTGAAATGGCAAAAGCTCCGTAAGGAACGTCAAATTCTTCTAAACCTCTAGCTGCCTTTGCCATAACTTCTTTGTCTGATGTACTTCCAAATACAATTGCTACTTTCATTTTTTATTGTTTTTGTTATTCTATTTTAACCAACTTTTAAATTATGCTTCACATAGTCCACCCCATTTTTAAAGATATTCATTACTTCTAAATTTGGAATATTTTTAAAAGTACCTTCTTCTACCCGTTCTGGATGTCCCATTCTACCGTAAATTCTACCACAAGGACTTGTAATCCCTTCTATAGCATAAATTGATCCGTTAGGATTATACGGCATTTCCATTACTGGTGCTTCTTCAAAATCAACGTATTGTGTTGCAATCTGTTTATTTTCAATTAACTGTTTTAAATTGGCTTCATTAATTATAAATTTACCTTCTCCATGTGAAACAGGAATCCAAAAAGTTTGATCTTTCATCCCCCTTAACCAAGGTGAATGATCATGAATTACTTTAGTTCGTACGAATTGGGTTACATGACGTCCAATATCATTATAATATAAGGTTGGTGAATCTTCTTTTAAATCAGAAATTCTTCCCGTTGGTAATAACCCACTTTTAATTAACGCTTGAAATCCATTACAAATCCCTAATATCAAGCCATCACGATCTAAAAAGTTATGAATAGCTTCTTTAACTTGTTCATTTCGTAAAACCGTAGCAATAAATTTTCCTGATCCTTCAGGTTCATCAGCTGCACTAAATCCACCTGGAATAAATATAATATCTGCTTTTTCTATTTCCATAACGAATTCACTTAGTGATTTTTTAATCCAACTTGAATTTAAGTTTCTAATTAATACTTGTTTCACCAAAGCACCTTCTTTTTCAAAAGCCTTCTGGCTATCATATTCTGAGTTGGTTCCTGGAAATACGGGAATGATCACTTTGGGTTGTAAATTGTGGGGTCTAGATTGTGTATTGTTAATTGTAGGCTGAAAACTAACATTAACTCCTTTATTTTCTAGTTTCTCTGAATTCTTTTTATTTGTTGTCGAAGGAAATATAGATTCTAACTTACTTTTCCAAATTTTTTGTACTTCTTCAATGGTTACTTCAACTTCATTAATTTTTATATTTTTGGTTGAATTCGTTTGTCCTAAAGCATATACGTATCTGTCTAAATCATTTTGCAATTCTATAGTGGTTTCTACTTCAAAAATTAGCGATCCAGGCATATATTGCATCATTGGCAATGAACTTTTAACTTCTACTCCTATCTGATTTCCAAAGGCCATCTTAGATATGCTCTCTGCAATTCCTCCAAATGCTACTGCCTTCATTGCAATAATATCCTGCCCCAGCACATCGTATATAAATTTATAAAAACAGGTTACTACATCTCCATTCAATAAATAATCCTCTGAAACAGGTGGTACAAAGACGTATAAATAACTATTTTCTCTTTGTAAAGTAGATGAAATAATATGACGATCATCATTTGGTGCTACGGCAAAAGAAATTAAAGTAGGAGGAACATCCAAATTCTGATACGTTCCACTCATACTATCTTTTCCTCCTATAGCTGCTATATTGAATATTTTTTGTGCTTCAATGGTTCCCAATAAAGATGCAAAAGGTTTTCCCCATCTTATTTCTTCATTTCGTAAACGTTCAAAATATTCTTGAAATGTCAAGCGAATAGTTTCATAATTTCCTCCTGCGGCTACAATTTTTGTTACAGAATCTATTACAGCATAATAACCTCCATGATAACAGCTCCATTTACTCACTTTTGGGTTAAACCCATAAGAAGCCATGCTTACCGTATGGGTAAATCCTTTTGTTGGAATTTTTTGAACACTTACATCTTCTGGAGTTTCTTGATATTTTCCTCCAAAAGGTGCTAAAATGGTAGATCTTCCTACATTACAATCAAACATTTCAACCAATCCTTTTTGAGAAGTATGGTTCAAATCTTGAAGTAGCTCTAAATAGCTTTCTTTGGTAAATTCTTTTTTCTCAAACGGATTAGGAGTATTCTGAGAATCGACTACTTTTAAACGCGTTTGTTTACGGACACCGTTTGTATCTAAAAAATTACGATTCAGGTGTACTATTTTTTGTCCTTTCCATAAAACAGAAACATGATTATCATCCGTTACTTTAGCCACCTCTACAGCTTCTAAATTTTCTTTTTCAGCGAATTCAATAAATTTTGCAACATCTTTATCTTCAACTACAATAGCCATGCGTTCTTGTGATTCAGAAATAGCTAGTTCCGTTCCATTTAGTCCACTGTACTTTGTCGGGATAACATCCAAATTAATAGATACCCCATCACTAATTTCACCTATTGCTACTGAAACACCTCCTGCTCCAAAATCATTGCATTTTTTAATCATACGAATGACTTCTTCCTGTCTGAACAAACGTTGAATTTTTCGCTCTACAGGTGCATTTCCTTTCTGAACTTCAGCACTTAAATCGGGTCGTTTTTGCCCATCGTGGATCTTAGAAGACCCTGTGGCGCCTCCTACTCCATCACGTCCTGTTTTTCCTCCTAGTAAAATAATTTTATCTCCCGGAAGAGGTGATTCACGTCGAACCCAATCTTTTTTTACAGCTCCTGCTACAAAACCTACTTCCATACGTTTAGCCTTATAACCTTCATCATAAATTTCACGTACATGAGTGGTAGCTAGCCCTATTTGATTTCCATAAGAGCTGAATCCTTTAGCAGCTTCTGTTGTTATTTTATATTGTGAAAGTTTTCCTTCTAGAGTATTTTCTATTTTTTCTAAAGGATCAGCTGACCCCGTTATTCTCATGGCCTGATAAACAAAAGCCCGTCCTGATAATGGATCACGAATGGCTCCTCCAATACAAGTAGAAGCACCTCCAAACGGTTCTACTTCTGTAGGGTGATTGTGAGTTTCATTCTTAAACATCAGTAACCATTTTTCTTCTTTTCCATCTTCATCCACTGAAATTTCAACAGAACAAGCATTTACTTCTTCTGAAATTTCAACATTATTCATTACTCCTGTTTTTATAAGGTATTTGCCCATAATTGTGGCTAAATCCATTAAACGAATCGGTTTCCTAATATTTAATTCTTCTCTTAATTTTAAATAATAGTCTAGCGTTCTTTGAATAGTGCCTTGAAATTGAGATTCTATTTTTATATCCGTAATTTCTGTTTCGAAGGTTGTATGGCGGCAGTGATCTGACCAATAGGTATCCAACATTTTCAATTCTGTTTCAGTTGGATTACGTTTTATGGATTTGAAATGTTCTTGAATAAAATGTAAATCATCTAACTCAAACGAAAAACCAAACCTTCGATATAAAGTACTTAATTCTGTTTCATTATATTCTATAAAATTCTTTATAGTGGAAACAGGGCTTATTTTAGGCGAAGCTGGAAATTCTAAAATACTAAGGTCTTTTTCTCTACTTTCTATAGGATTAATCAAAAATTCTTTAAGCTTTTTTATATCCTCTCGAGATACTTCTTCAAATTCATACAAAATAGCCGAAAAAACACGAACATTTTCAATTCCCAAAATAGCCAGGCATTGTTCTGCAGAATCTGCCCTCTGATCATAATTTCCTGGAAGATATTCAACTGCTATAGCATTCTTCTTATAATCATAGTTTAATTGTACTTCGTCTGTCACAAGATTAGAAAATACGCTATCAATCGCTATTGGTAAATCTTCTTCTTTTATATTAAATAGATCATACAAGTAGCTTATTCTAAGATTTTGAATGGAAATGTTTTTTTTCAGATTAGCTAGTTGATGTTGACTTTCTACATCATAAGTTTGCTTTTTTTGAACAAGGATTCGTGTATTCATTAATGATTATTCTATATCTCTTTCTTAAATTAATCAAAATTTTAAACCAAAAAAGCATCCTTTTCAGATGCTTGTATTTATCCTATTGCTTCCAAAGCCTTAGTATAATTGGGTTCATCTTTTATTTCACAAACTTGCTCAGTATATTTGACAAACCCTTTTTCATCTAACACAACAATCGCACGTGAGAGCAGCCCTCTTAAAGGCCCTGATGTTATTCGAACTTGATAGGCATCCGAAAAGTTATAATCTTTAAATTCTGATAGCATCTCTACTTGATCAATTCCTTCTGCTGCACAAAAGCGAGCCTGTGCAAAAGGCAAATCACGAGATATACATAAAACAATCGTATTATCTAAATTAGCAACTTCTTGATTAAAATGTCTTGTAGAGGCTGCACATATTCCTGTATCAATACTTGGAAAGATATTCAAAAACACTTTTTTTCCCTTGTAATCTGATAATTTAATATCCGATAAATCCCCCTTAGTTAAAACAAAATCAGGAGCCTCAACTCCTATTTTTGGCAAGGTTCCTAACACCGTTATTTCATCTCCTCCTAATGTAATTTTAGTCATCTATTTTCCTTTGAAAATTAATAACGTAAATATATGAAATCGAATTCTTTTTATTCTGCATTTCCGATGAACTTAACCTTAATTTAATACAATTTAAATTATAGAATATTTCTTTCGAAAAAAATTAATTCTTTCTAATAACAATGTCATGATACTTTATTTTTTTAATCACTAAAAGCTAGAATTCATTTATTTTTATTAAATTAGTCCACAATATAAAAACAGATAAATCACTATCCTATGAAGAGAATCATTATTGGCATGTTATTAATGCTTTTTTCAGTAAGTTATCTTAATGCGCAAAATATTGTAGGGAAATGGAAAACCATAGATGATGAAACAGGTAAAGCTAAATCTATTGTAGAAATTTATAAAAAAGGATCACAGTATTACGGAAAAATTGTAACCTTGTTAATAAAGCCTAGCTCTGAAACCTGTGTTGAATGTAAGGATGATCGAAAAGACAAACCTTTGGTTGGTTTGGAAATCATTCGAAACATGAAATTAGAGGATGGTAAATATGAAGGGGGTAACATTATGGATCCTAAAACAGGTAAAATTTACAAATGCCTTATAAAGGCCAATGGATCTGACAAACTGGATGTTAGAGGCTATATTGGTTTTTCTTTAATTGGAAGAACACAAACGTGGCAAAAAGTAGATTAAAAACACTTTTATAAAAAACTATCAAATTAGAAGCATTTTGATATTTTCATATGTTATAAAATTGTCTGATTTTATCTGTAATTGTTTTAGCTAATTTAAACTTACTTTCTTGTGTCCATCCTGCAATATGAGGTGTCAACAGCACATTATCAGCCTGTATTAAGTACCGAAAAGCTTTAGGAGTTTCTTCCACAAAAAGATTTTCAAAAGAAGTTTTTTCATATTCTAAAACATCTAAACCTGCTGCTATAATTTTTCCTGACTGTAAAGCTTCTACTAAGTCTTCTGTTACAACAGATTTACCTCTTGCTGTATTGATTAAGTAAAAATTATTTGTAAATGATTCAATAAAATCACGATTAATCATATTTAGTGTCAACTCAGTTTGTGGCGTATGTAAACTTAAAATATTTGTTTCTCGAAACAACGTTTCTAGATCAACTTGACTGGCATTTTGATCTCCCACATCCTCTTTAATATCATAGCAAATCACCTTACAATCAAACCCCTGAAGACGCCTTGCAAAAGCTTTTCCCATATTACCATAACCTATTATACCTACCGTTTTATCCATAATTTCATGTCCACGATTCCCTTCACGAATCCATTTACCACGACAAACCTCACCATGAGCTCTATTTAAATAATTCATCAACGACAACAACATTCCTACTGCGTGCTCTCCAACCGCGTCACAATTCCCTTCCGGTGCTGAAATTAGATGAATCCCTTTTAATTTAGTATAACGACAATCAATATTTTCTAGACCTGCTCCTACCCGTGCAATAAATTCTAAATTAGAAGCGCTATCTAAAAATGTTTGATCAATCAAAAATCGACTCCGAATAACCAATCCATCATATTCACTTATCTTATTTTCTATTTCAACTTTTGAAGAAGTATGATCTTCATCTACTTGAAAATTCAACTTTAAAAGTGTTTCTTTGATATAATCATGATTCTCATCAAGAAGAAGTATTTTTTTTTGCATATATCTCAGTTACTATTCCTCTATTTCTAATTTCGCACTTAGTATATTCAATCTAAAACCATTACTTATAATAGTTAGTTTTAAAAAACTCTAAGCTAAAGAGATTAAATCTTATCCCTTTCAAAGTTACTGTTTTTTCATTAACTCCCTACTCTATTGTCGTAATCCATTTAGATTTAGTTCTATAATAAACAACAAATTAAATTTTAGCTCAATAAATTTTAAAAATCACTTACATTTTTAGGTAGAAATCTTTTGTCAAATTAATGTAATCTGATGTGTAATGATTTCTCGATTTTTCAATAATTAACTCATTAATTTGAATGGGTGTGAAATAAAAACTAAATGTTATAAGACTTCGTTTTAAAGGTGATTTTATATTTCCACGAACTCTCAAAATACGTTTTGGAAAAAGCGTTTCTTTTTTAGCAAGTTGTATAAAGTGATTTTCTGATTGAAAAGGAATGATGACATGAAAAAAACCCGATTTTGTTAGTAAAGAAGCTGTTTTTTTCAACAAACTTTCATACGGTAAGCTGGACGTATGCCTAGCAATTGTTCTATTACCATCTTTAGAAAAATGATGATTATCAAAAAAGGGCGGATTTGATATGATACAATCAAATTGATGAACTGATGTAAAACTCTGTAATGAAATATGTTGAATTTTAAATCTAGAAGCCCATTTTGAATTTTTAAAATTAGATAGTGCCTGTTTAAATGCTTTTTCTTCAAGCTCGATAGCCGTAATCTCTGCATTTTCATTTCGTTGTGCTAACATTAAACCAATAATACCTGTTCCTGTTCCAATATCTAAGATAGTTGAACTGTTTGTAACATCAGCCCATGCTCCAAGAAGAACAGCATCTGTCCCTACCTTCATCATTGCTTGATCTTGACAAATACTAAATTGTTTGAATAGAAAAGGTTTCAATAGAAAAAATATTAAACATCTCTTTTATAAAAAATAGTAAATATAGAGCCCTTACCTACCTGAGACTCTAACTCAATTGTTGCATTATAATCTGTTACGATTTTTTTAACCATAGCGAGTCCCAACCCCATACCACTGTTTTTTGTTGTAAACTTAGGCTCAAATATTTTTTCCCGTAATTCAACAGGAACTCCAATACCATTATCTTCTACACTAATTTTAATCGTTTCCTCATGATCCATAATTTGTACTTTTATACTAGGGTCCCTTCCTGGAGGAATTGCTTGGAAGGCATTTTTAACCAAATTATTCAATACTCTAGAAAGTTGTGACTTATCCATATTTAAAGAAATAAAGTCCTTATTGTACTCAAAACGGACATGGCTAGGATCAAAGATTTCTAATGTGTTTTTTATAACAGACACGGCATTAAATTCTTCATCTTTTCTAGCTGGCATTTTTGCAAAATCAGCAAATGCATTCGCAATATTGGATAAGGTATCAATTTGTTGAACTAAGGAATCACATAAGTTATCTAGTTTTTCTTTCGAATTATCATCCAAAGGATCAAAACGCATTTGAAACGCTTGTACTGAAAGACGCATCGGAGTTAGCGGATTCTTAATCTCATGAGCAACCTGACGAGCCATCTTTTTCCATGCTTCTTCTCGTTCTACCTTTGCCAATATCTGAGTAGATTCTTCTAATTTAATGACCATTTTATTATACGAGTCTACAATTCCACTTAATTCATCTTTTCCTTCATATTTAATCGTTTGAAGGTTGGATGTAATATCCGTTTCTTTAATTTTATCTGAAATAGCCTTTACACGATCTGAAATATTTCTAGATAAAAAATAAATCAATCCCAATGCAAAAAGGAATACAAAGAAAAAAGTAATGACAATATTTCTAATAAGATTATTCCGCTCCTCTTCTAAAAAAGCATTATCAGCAGTATACGGTATTTCTATTATACCTATTTTTTCATTCCTACCATTTCGAACATAACTGAAAGATGAATGGAGTTTCCTGTTGTAACTAACCAACACACTTTCTCCTAAAGGAATTTTAACTATTCTTTTCAAAATAGAATCGTGAATCTTTTGCACACTTTCAATTTGCCTATCCATATCAGGATTCACATCAAAAAGTAATTGTCCTTCTAGGTTATAGAGTCTTGTTTCCACTTCATCTGTATCTTTCAATTCATACATTTTAGGAGTAATAACACCCACAAGATTGGT
>JBKDZS010000083.1:0-14480 GCA_047971445.1 Flavobacteriales bacterium | reverse complement strand
CTGAACAAGCAAAAATGGCTGCTGAAGGAAAGTGGGATGCGTTAAAGAAATGGCAAGATGAATTAGACGGTGGAAGATAATTTTCCAACCAAAGTTTAACCCAAAAATTTAGAAAAAATGGCTCATAAGAAAGGAGTAGGTAGTTCGAAAAACGGACGTGAATCAGAATCGAAAAGACTTGGTGTAAAGAAATTTGGTGGAGAAGCTGTAATTGCTGGAAACATCATTGTACGACAAAGAGGAACACAACATCATCCAGGGGACAACGTAGGAATAGGTAAAGATCATACTTTGTTTGCCTTAGTTGACGGGAAAGTAGTATTCTCTAAAAAAAGAAACAACAGATCGTATGTTTCAGTTCAACCTTTGAAAAATTAATTTATATTAAATTATTATAAAAACTAAAAAACATTCCAAATTGAATTTGGAATGTTTTTTTATTACCCCTATCCTTTTCTTATCTTCTTTTCTTTTTTTATTATCCTGAAATATTATCTTTGCTTCAAACAAATTAGATAATGGCTCGAATTTTAACAGGAATACAACCTACTGGCGTACCTCATTTAGGCAATTTATTAGGCGCTATCCTACCTGCTATTAAACTCTCTCATAAATCGGATGATGAGTCGTTTTTATTTATAGCTGATATGCATTCTGTCACACAAATTAAACAGGGTACTACTTTAAAGCAAAACACTTATGAGGTTGCAGCTACCTGGTTAGCATGTGGACTTGACACATCTAAAGCTGTTTTTTATAGACAATCTGATATTCCTCAAGTATCTGAACTTTCCTGGTATTTGAATTGTTTTTTTCCGTACCAACGTTTAACCCTAGCACATTCTTTTAAAGATAAAGCTGATCGCTTAAAAGACATCAACACAGGACTATTTACATATCCCATGCTGATGGCTGCTGATATTTTATTATACGACGCTGAAATTATACCGGTAGGTAAGGATCAATTGCAACATTTAGAAATGACACGTGATGTTGCTGCCCGATTTAATCACCAAATGGGAGAAACCTTTGTTCTACCACAAGATAAACTTCAGCAAAACACCCTTTATGTTCCTGGTACTGACGGCCATAAAATGTCTTCTTCTAGAGGAAATTTCATCAATGTTTTCTTACCCGAAAAAAAATTACGTAAGCAAATTATGAGAATCCAAACAGACTCTACTCCTCTTGAATCTCCTAAAAACCCCGATAAAGACAACATCTTTAAGCTCTATCAATTACTTGCTTCCCCTCAACAAATTGAGACTATGCGTCACAACTATTTAGAAGGAAACTATGGCTATGGAGATGCAAAACAGGCCTTATTTGAATTAATTTTGGAGCAATTTGGTGAAATAAGGGAACGTTATCACTACTATCTTGAAAACACTAATGAGTTAGAAGATGCGTTACAAAAAGGAGCTGAGAAAGCGCGTATTATTGCAAATGAAACACTCCATCGTGTACGAGAAAAGATTGGGTTCCATAACTCTTGACTCTTCGCATAAAAAATAAAAGCCAAAATTAAATTAGTAGTTGGTAAATGAGTGTTACGTATTAGGTATGATAATTTAGAAACAGGATTGAACAAATCGATCATTTCACATTCTCTCAGGCTTTTCGGAATAGTTATTATATCAAGATTCTCTGTTTTCTTTTCTAAAAAACTATACTTATGTCAGCTTTATGTTACCAGATGAAATTCTTATATCAACTCTTTACGAATAATATTTTGAGTTCGATCTGGCCCTACCGAAATAATAGAAACCTCTAAATCGATTTGTTTTTCGATAAAACGAATGTAATCTTTTGCTGTTTCAGGCAGCTCATAATAACTTGTAATATTCATAATATCTTCTTTCCAGCCTGATAAGGTTTCATAAACAGGTTCTAAATCTTTAAAACTCTCTGCACATGCTGGGAAAAAGTCAATTATTTTTCCTTCTTTATTTTTATAGGCAGTGCATACTTTTACCTCATCCAAACCACTTAACACATCTAATTTTGTAATGACCAAATTGTTTATTCCATTTACCATACAAGCATACTTTAAAGCGGGCAAATCCAACCATCCACAACGTCGAGGCCGTCCTGTAGTTGCACCAAACTCACGTCCCATCTTGGCTATATATGCTCCATTATTATCAAATAGTTCTGTTGGAAAAGGACCTTCACCTACGCGTGTACAATAGGCCTTTGCAATTCCTATTAAATGCTTTAAGGCTGTTGGAGGAACTCCTGTTCCTACAGAAACTCCTCCTGTTGAAGGGTTTGATGAGGTAACAAACGGATAAGTTCCATAGGTAACATCTAATAGCAATGCCTGTGCTCCTTCAAATAATATTTTTTTTCCTTGCTTAATCGCTTTGTTTACATCAAAAACACCGTCAATAATTCGGGAACACAATTGTTCTCCATAGGCTGTATATTCTTCTAAAATACTTTCTAAATTTAGAGGATCTTTACCATATAGCTTGGTTAATATTTCATTTTTAGCTTCAATATTTTTTCTTAACTTATTTTTAAAAATTTCCGGAAAAAGTAAATCAACTGCTTGGATTCCTGTTCGAGCTACCCGATCTTCATAACAAGGTCCTATCCCTCGTTTTGTGGTTCCAATTTTATCATCTCCCCGAGCTTCTTCCCTATAAGTATCAATTAAAATATGATAAGGCATAATTAAATGAGCTCGAGAACTTAGAAATACCTGTGTTGTATCAATTCCTTTATCTTCTAAACTGGAAAATTCCTTCAATAAAGCTTTTGGGTCTACTACCACACCATCACCAATAATACACTTTTTATTAGTATGTGCCACTCCTGAAGGAATTAGATGAAGTACAAAAGCGTTTTCCCCTATATACACTGAATGACCCGCATTGTTCCCCCCTTGGTAACGTACTACATAGTCTGATTTTGCAGCTAATACATCTGTAATTTTACCTTTTCCTTCGTCTCCCCATTGAAGACCAACTATGACATTTGACATATTTAAAAAATTAAGGTTTAAAGTTAAGTTGTGTTCTTCTTAAAAACAATTAATTAACGATAACTTAACCTGCTTTACCTGTTTATTTATATTGAATAATTCCTACTTAAATTCTCTGTTTTTATTCTATACAAGACAATAGTATAGGCATCCAAGAAAAGCTTTCACACAGTAAGAATTTAATTTTTCCCGAACGAATAAATTATCAGATTAGGCTTGTCTATTGAAAAAACATTATCTAAAGAATCGTTATTAACCTCTCGTTTTCCTTTGACTTCTTTTTAGCAATGAAATAAGGATCTAAAATCTTCATTTTAAATCCTTTTTATTTTATTTCTTCTTTACTTTTGTTTTTAGAACCGCTAAATCAATAACTTCTTTCATTTCTGTTACGTAGTGAAAAATTAACCCTTTTAGATATTCTTTTTCAATTTCGTTAATATCTCGCTCATTTTCTTTACAAAGAATAATCTCTTTTATATTGGCTCTCTTAGCTGCCAATATTTTTTCTTTAATACCTCCAACAGGCAATACCTTTCCTCTCAATGTAATTTCTCCTGTCATAGCCAATTTGGCTTTTACTTTTCGTTTTGTAAAAGTAGATACTAATGAAGTTAACATCGTAATTCCAGCAGAGGGACCATCTTTAGGGGTAGCTCCTTCTGGAACATGAATGTGAACATTATATTTTTCAAACATTTTAGCGTCTATCCCAAGCTGATCATGATGGGCTTTGATGTATTCTAAGGCAATGGTAGCAGATTCTTTCATTACTTTACCCAAATTCCCCGTTATACTCAATTGCCCTTTTCCTTTTGACAAAAGGGATTCAATGAATAAAATATCCCCTCCAACAGATGTCCAAGCGAGACCTGTTACAACTCCTGCAACATTATTATTTTCATATTTATCACGTTCCAATCGAGAAGCCCCTAAAATAACCTCTATTTTTTCTAGTGATAATTTAACCTCATATTCTTCTTCCATTGCAATACTCTTGGCAGCATAACGAACTAATTTGGCAATTCTCTTATCTAAAGTTCTAACACCACTTTCGCGTGTATACCCTTCAATTATTTTCTCAAACTGCTTTTTACCTATACTTAATGCTTTCTTATCTAAGCCATGTTCTTTCAATTGCTTAGGAAGTAAATGGCGTTTGGCTATTTCTATTTTTTCTTCAATCGTATAACCGCTTACGTTAATCATTTCCATACGGTCACGCAATGCGGGTTGAATATTTGCTATAGTATTTGCTGTAGCAATAAACATTACCTTAGATAAGTCATATCCTGTTTCCAAATAGTTGTCATAAAACTCACCATTTTGTTCAGGATCAAGAACTTCCAACATAGCTGAAGAAGGGTCTCCATGATTACTTCTTCCTAATTTATCAATTTCGTCTAAAACAAATACAGGGTTTGATGTTTCCGTTTTTTTTATAGATTGTAAAATACGTCCCGGCATGGCTCCAATATATGTTTTACGATGTCCTCTAATTTCAGATTCATCATGAAGTCCTCCTAAAGAAACGCGCTGGTATTTTCTTCCTAAAGCTTCTGCAATAGATTTTCCTAAAGAGGTCTTTCCTACCCCTGGAGGACCATATAGACATATAATAGGTGACTTCATATCGCCTTTGAGTTTTAGAACGGCTAAATGTTCTATAATTCGTTCTTTCACTTTCTCTAGTCCATAGTGGTCACGATCGAGAATTTTTTGTGCATGCTTTAGATCAAAATTATCTTTTGAATAATCATTCCAAGGTAAGTCTAGTATAAACTCTAAATAATTACGTTGAATTGTAAATTCAGCTACCTGTGGATTCATTCGCTGCATTTTCTTTAATTCTTTCTTAAAATGTTTCGCAATTGTTTTTCCCCACTTTTTATTCTTAGCTCGCTTTCGTATTTCAGCAAATTCTTCTTCAGATGAGTTTCCTCCCAATTCTTCTTGAATTGTTTTCATCTGCTGATGCAAAAAATACTCACGTTGTTGTTTATCTAAATCTGTTCGAACTTTGGATTGAATATCGTTTTTAATTTCAAGTTGTTGTAACTCTAAATTTAAAAAACGCAAAACTTCTGTAGCTCTTTCTTTTAAATCATCTATTCCTAATAAAAACTGTCTGTCTTCCACCGACAAGTTCATATTGGACGATATGAAATTAATTAAAAAAGAGGAGCTTTCTATGTTTTTCATAGCAAAACCTGCTTCGGAGGGAATTACAGGATTCTCTTTAATAATTTGAAGGGATATGTCTTTAACACTTTCTACTAATGCTTTAAATTCGGCATCTGACTCTTCATGTTTGAGATCTTCTACTTGATGAACTTTCGCTTTAAAATAAGGTGTTTCTTCAACATATTCACCTGTTTTAAAACGTCTTTTACCTTGAATAATAATGGTTGTGTTCCCATCAGGCATTTTTAATGTTCTCAAGATTTTGGCAACCGTTCCTATTGAATTTAAATCGGTACTTTTAGGATCCTCTACCAAAACATCTTTTTGAGAGACTACCCCAATCGTTTTATCTCCATTTTGTGCATCTTTAATTAACGCAATCGATTTATCTCTTCCCGCTGTAATAGGGATCACAACCCCTGGAAATAACACTGTATTACGAATGGGTAAAATGGGTAAAATTTCTGGAACATTCTCATTTAAAAGAGCCTCCTCTTCTTCTTGTGTCATTAAAGGAATAAATTCTGCCTCCTCTTCTATTATATTATTAAATGACAATTTGTCAAATGACATACGCTTTTTTTTATAAATTTATTTATATTACGTCATTTTGTCTCAACTACTGTTTAAAAAATGAACTTGAAACAACCTTAAAGACTCTTAATCAGTAATATAAAAATCATGATTGATCTAACTTACTTATGTATTCCCAATAGTTATGCCAATAAAATAATACTAATTTGATATCCTCTTTTTAACTTCTTCTGCAAAAAGAATCATTTTTTTAATCTGACTAGGGCTCAATAATCTTTCGTGTTTTAATACTAGCAGTTGTTTTCCATTAGACTCTAAATGATATTCTGTGTTTTTTGTTAAAAACTTAGTCAAACGATCATCAAATAATTCAATAATTTGCATTTGATTTTTTCCTTTTAATAAAAATCTTTTATTAAACACTTCATTTCTAACTTTTATATCGTATAACCCTGAGAATTGATGCAGTCGATCAAAAAGCAAATCTTTATCTAACGTGAATGAAGGTATTTCTCTTTCTAAGTCAATGGTCAAAAATGTGGCTTCTAAGTTTTCTTTTAAAATAAATTTTCCTTCTGAATAATGTGTTTCAAAGCAACTAATTCCTTTTTCTTTTTCTCTAATAATATTTTTAACTAATTCAATTTCTTTAGCATAAAAGAACGTAAAGCTATATAATCCATAAAAGTTTTGAAAGGCTTTAGGTACAAATTGATAATTTATTTCTTTAGCCAATTTTTGTATTGTAATTTGTTTTTTACTTAATTGATTTTGCTCTTCCAGCTCTTTTTCTTTAAATAATGGAATATTTTTACTTTTTCCTTCAAGCCCAATCATTTCAATATTTCCTCCTGCTCTTAAAAAAATTTCAGCATATTGATTTAGCTGTTCTCTAGCTGTTACATCAACAAAATTGGTTGAAGAAAAGTCTAAAATTACATGAGAGTCAACAGGGATTATATCTAGTTTATTTTTTAGTTTATAAAAGTTTAAAAAATTTGAAAAACCTTTTACAAATATGTAATATTTACCATCTTCTTCCTGATACATTAGTGTATTAGGATTAAATAAGCTTTGTAACATCAAATAACTATTCTTAGACAAAAAGAAGTGAAACAGTATCGTTGTGAGCATTCCAATAACGATACCTTCTATCAGCCCTATAGTCAATGTTACGATTATAGTTACAATAAAAATAACAAACTGATCTAAGCCGCTTTTTAATTTTTCAACAAAAATACTAGGCAAAGCTAATTTATAACCTGTATACACTAAGATTGCAGCTAAGGAGGACATGAAAATCATATTTAACTGTGGTGTAAGAAAAAGTATAAAAGCTACTAAAATTAAAGCATGAAAGAAATTAGCCAAACGTGTTGTTGCACCATTTTGCACTGCCACAGAACTTCTTGCTATAACCGTCACTACATTTAATCCACCTACTAGACCTGACAAAATGGTTGCTCCTCCTAAAGCTTTTAAATCTTTATTAACATTTGATTTTCTACGCATAGGGTCTAATTTTTCTACGGCAGAAATGCTTAGCATAGATTCTATGCTCGTTATTAATGTTAGAGATAAAACCACTGAAATAAAATCCCATGAAAAAAATAACTCAGGAGTCTTAAATGTTTCTTGAAAATTAGGCAATTTATAATCTAAAATCACATTATTTGGTATCTGAATTAAATAATTACCTTGATTTTCAAATGGCGATGGAACAGTTGAATATTTAAAAAAATAACCGATCATAACAGCTAAAATCAAAACCATCATTGGAGCGGGAATACTGTGTAAATATCGATTCTTTATTTTTGTATGAAAAAACATAATCAAAAGACTTGCACACCCTATAAGCATGGCGTAAAAATTTGCTTCTCCAAACTCAATTTTCATTATAGAGTACGGTACTTGAGCAATAATTTCCAGTGTATTCCCTTCTATTTTTTCCATGTTTCCTAGCATAACATGAAACTGTTTTCCTAAGATAATAATTCCTAGAGCAGCTAATAACCCCTGGATAGCAGCTGAAGGGAAAAAGCTACTTAGCTTACCTAGTCGAAAAACTCCTAAAATAAAAATCAAAAATCCTGAGACAACAATTGCGTCAAAAAGTAATGCTTTTCCTAATAATTCATTTCCTGAGCTCAATGTTACAATAGCAGCCAAAACAACCGGAACCAAGCTATTTCCTGCACCTGTTATTGTTAAATACGAGCCTCCTAAAATAGAGACCGTAACGCCCCCTATAACCGATGCAATAACTCCTGCAATAGGATCTAAACCTGAAGCAGTTGCTAGCCCTAACCCTAAAGGAAGTGCTACTAAAGAGACTACAAATCCTGCGAAAAAATTTTGTAGTAAATTATTTTTAAAGAATGTTATTCCTTTTTTGATTTTATTCAAAATCAATCGATTTTTTCGAAATATAAAAATTTTTCACCAAATAACGAGAAGATTTTGTTATATCAAACAAAACTCTAAATTCGTTTCATAATTTTTTAATAGCTCTATTTAAAATAGAGGCTTTTAATAAAAGCCTCTATTCTTCAAATATTTAAACGGTATTTAGTCTATGCCTTATAGCTTAAAAAACTTTCTATAAAAGATTTTTTCTCCCATTTTGATTCTTACAAAATAAATACCTGGAAATAGTCGATGAACCTGAACTTTTTTATCAATCTTTTGTTCCTTCTTTTTAAAATGACCTTCCATTCTTTTGAAGCCAAATAAGCCAAATATTTGATATTCAACTTTTCCTTCGTAAGTACCTTCAACTTTAAAGTATAGATCACCATTTTTAACCGGAACTGGATATAATGCTAGTTTTTCAACAACACTTCCTCCATTATTACCAGTGTTTGATTTTTTCAAATCTACGGTTAATTCTTTTAATTCTGGGACATCTAATTCAGCTTGATTATAGATAGAACCATCTACCTGTGAACTTGTATCATAAAGAAGTGTTACTCCTAGTTTTTCAGCAGTCTGACTTACTTTATTTTTATTAAAGGTAAATGAATCTTTGATTTTATTTTCAATTGTACTGATTACAGTTCGATCTCCATTTTTATCAATTTCAGCAATTTCATATCCTTTAATAGGATAAACATGCATATTCAAACTTTTCCATCCAATATCTGTTTTTCCAGCAGTTTGAAATAAGTTGTTAAATCGATAATTCAAATCAATTTCTTCATCTAAAACATTATGGAATTTTAATAAATCAATCGATAAGAAAGAGCCTCTATCTAACGCCTTTGTATGATGTCTGAATGCTACATACACATCTTTATTCATCAAGTTTAACTTCTCTAAGTCAACCGTTTTTAAGAATGTATAATTAGCAACATCCAACTCTTTATCCATACCTGTCATTTCTTCTGTTTTCACCAATACTCCATGTGATCTAAAATCATTTACTGTTGGATTTTCAGGTTGAGCTATTTTTGAAGCATCTAAAAGATACACTTCATAGCGATCTTCTCTATAATCATCTGCCATCGAAGCTAAAAATGAAAAATATTTAGCCGCAGCTCTATTTTTTTTCGAAGTATAGAACCAATTATCAATGTCTTGATGGGTCATCGTTTCTTCATCAATAGATTCTGAAACCATAGAATATGCACCGTTAAATGATAATATAGGGTCTTCATTATGTAATCTCCAACCTAATTTTGAAGCGCCCTTAAATTGATCGACTTTAATATAGTTTTCATAATCTGTATCAAAGGTCATTACTTCAAAGTGATAAAAAGGAGGGTTTTTCCATTGTAAGTTATATTTCTTGTTTTTTTCCTTCAAAACAAGGTTAGAAATCGGTTGAAATTGATCTAAAACCTTATAATGATGTAAAGGCACTACTTCATTAAAATACTTTCCATCTGCATTGGAATCTTTGGTTCGGAGACTTAACGTAAACTCACCTGGATTTTTAAAGCGATAACTTTCAAACCTACCTCGCGACATATCGTCTACTCCTTCCATATCATTCATCTCAAATGAACTCTTAAAGAAAAGAAAATCGGTTTCTGTTAAACTATTTTGGTAAGGATTACCCGAAGTTGGCCCTTTTCTCACTCCCGCAAAATTATTTCTAAAAAGAGTATAGTTTTTTCCTTCTGCATTTTCATATGTGTTTCCGTCAATAGAGTTTGATCTTAAATCATAGTGGTCTACAAGATCTAAGTAATAAAAATCAAAAAAGGCTTCTTCTGTCTTTAAATCGTGCTCTGTAGATGATTTTAGTGTATTGTTCACTGTCAAAGTAACATTTATAAAACGGTTAGGATTTATTAAACGAATTTTAGGTTCTATTGAATTTTGATCTGTGTTTTCCTCAAATACATGCTCACTTCCTGAAACATTCCATGAATAATGATGCGTTGAATCCGCTACTATTTTTGTATAAGTCTGATCATAGAGCTGTGGTGTAAATTGATTCCAAGCTACTTTTGTTAAAGAAAATGCCGATCCTGTTTTATTTAAAGGAGCTCCTACTTTATAATCTACAATCAAGGCTTTAGAGTTATTGAATGCCAATGAAAAGTCATCTAATTCAATTACATCACCTTTTGGATTGATAAATTCTAAGTATACATAGCCTTCTTTATCTAACGAGAATGTATTCTTTACGTTTACAAAGCCTGAACCTTGAGTGTTTTCAAGATTTACAGTTTTAATCAATTCATCTGTAAAGGCTTCCCTAACATTAAATGCCATATTTTCTATTTTACCTTCATCTTCATGACTTTGAACCCATATCGACATTAAATATTCCTCGTTAGAAACTAAGTAAAAAGGATTTGTTTTTACCTTTCCTTGATCGTCTCTCATTTGAAAGCTTATTCCTTTAGTTCTTTTAGCCAGTGAAAATACCGTTGAAGCATTTCCCTCCCAACCAAAATTCATTCGATCTGAATTTAATAATCCTTCTTCATATAAACTTACATTATAATTAAAGAAATTTTGATAGTACAAATCTTGATCTGTTTGAATACGTTCAACAAAGTAATAATAATCCAAACTTGATTTATTATTTCTAACCTCAGTATCTTTTTGATGTTTAACCGTTACCTCTACTGTATATTTATCTTTAGTATTAGGTCTGAATTCTTTTTTCTCTAGTGCTAAAAAAATTGGATCTGGACTAGAAGGATCAAAGTTTATTTTCTTCTTCTTCTTTAATACTTCTTCTTGTCTTGAATTTTTTAAAACGTATTCAATTTGTACATTATTTAATATTTTTTTCTTCTCACTCTCAAGTATCAAATAAACCCCTGGTGTATCATATGACTTTTGGTCTTTTTTACTTTCTAGCTTAACAATAGCTAAATCGTTCTTTTTTCTTGCCTTAAGACCTGATGCGACTAGGCTAAAATTTTGTCCTCCATACATCAAATCTCCTTTGTGGCTAATTTGTACACGGTAAACTTTGTTCTTCTTAGCATTTTCTATAACAATTTGCTCAACATTATCAATATTATTATCTCCCTTTGTAGCCAACTGTTTAGGATTATTTGGATCTAACTTCCATGGTAAATATAATTGATTAGCTTCATCATAAATTCGAATATCCAAATCATTAACTAATTTACGAGTACGATCATTCAATGTTGGATTATCATTAGGAACTCCTGGTACATCCGTCCACGCAATTGTTACTTTTAAAGGCTCAGTTCCTGACGCTGTTAAATACAGGTTTTTAGTTTCATTAGTATTTAAGGTCAATTCTTCAATCAAACCAGTTTTTCCATTATTTTCAACTATTTTAATGCTCTCAAAAGCATCAAAAACACCCCATCCAAACTGATAATCAGGACCTTTATTCCCTGCCTCTCTTGCAGTATTAATAATCAAAGCTTTCACTGTTGAAGCTTGTAATTGCTTTTTCAAGTGTTTCTGCGCACTTTCTTGAATTAGAGTTACTCCTCCCGTTACTATAGGAGTTGCCATAGAAGTACCATTTTGTCTAGCATACCCTCCATCAACAGAGGTTGAAACAATAGAGGTTCCTGGAGCTACAATGTCAGGCTTAACTCTACCATCATCAGTAGGTCCCTTTGCACTAAAAGAAGCCACCATATAATCACTAGAATCTGCATTATAAGTTGTTTTAAGGATTGCTCCTACGGTTAAAATATTTTTGGCATTTGAACCTGTAGCAATGCAGTCATAACCATTCCAACAAGAAGCTTTACGTTCCTTCGTAGAAACCACATACTCAGTACCGTTCCAAACATAATGGGGTACTCCCTCTGGTAATCCAGGATCATTTCCAGAATTTCCAGCTGCCCAAATAGTTAAATAATGGGGCAAGTTAAACGCTATTTCATCTCGAAAGGCATCATGCTCTCCATAAAAGCCAAAATGATAATCTTCATCTTCATCTTCATTCCCCAAGAATAAATACGAGCCATCAGCCTCAACAACGCCTGCAGAGAAACCATAAGAATGATTAGAAATATTCATACCTTTTGATCCTTCCTCAATCATTTCCAATTCATCATCAATCCAATCGTATGACTTTAAGGATGCTTTTGGAGCCATTCCCATAGTATTTTCTATACTCATTTTCCCACTTAAAGAACCATCTCCAATCATCGTTCCTGCTACATGTGTTGCATGCATCACTTGAGATCCTTTATCCATATTATAGACACGATCACCAAAGTCTTGATGTTTTAAATAGGCGGTTCCTCCGTCCCACTTTCCTATAGTAAACCCTTCTCCATAATACGATGTTTTTGCTGTTCCGTTTCTTAATAAATCTATCCCTGTAGCTACTGCTCCTCCGTAATTATTTGTCTGATAAAATTCAGGAGCATTAAACTTATTCAATCCTTTAAAGTGGAGTAAATTTCCATTTTTTGTAGAATCAACTTCTACAATACTTTTTTTTACATCTCCCACCTTACGTGTTGAAATATCTTCTCTTTTAAACGTAAGCTTTTGCTTTTCTAGCATTTTAACTTGCTTTTCTCGGCTCTTTTTCTTAGCCGTTAGTTCTCTTTTTAATTCCTCTAAAGAGGATTTGTTTTTAATTTGAACCTGACCATATAACCCAAAAGAAAATAGTAAGAGTCCAATTAAAACACTTCGTTTTTTCATAATCGTAATGTTTTTATGTAACTCTGAAATTTAGTATTATATTTTTTCAAACAAAACTTGCACATTTGTTTTGTTTAATTATATTATAGATTAAACTAGTTTGTGTTTTAACATGTTTTAACTAAGCATTGTGATTTGCTTCTTACAATAAAGTTATTATTTAAATGATTTTAATCTACTTTCTCTTCTAATTTGATGTAAAAATTACGATCTACATCAAATCTTTTTGAAATTCCTTTATCTATTCTTTCTTTTTTCCACTTTGCAGTAGGAAAAATCCATTTTTCTGATTCTTTTAATTTAACTGGCATATTAAACCCTTTTATAACATTTTTCCATCGATACGTCAATATACAGTCCTCTATAAAATATTCTAGTATTGGAATTTGATTGGTTCGCAAATATTGATCAAAAAAAGAAGTTAAATCTTTACCCGTCACTCTACTTATATAAGATTCTATTTGTTGTGTCGTAATAGTTTGGTGGTAAAACTCTTTATTGATTCCTCTTAAAATCTTTTTAAACAACTGATCATCATCCAGTAATTGCCTCAATGTATGAATTACATTAGCTCCTTTGTAATACATATCTCCACTTCCTTCTTGATTTACATGGTAGATACCTATAATGGGTATATCATTCATTATATTTTTTCTTGTGCCCACAACATAATCATTTCCTGCCTGTTTACCGTATAAACTTTCTACATACAATGTTTCAGAATACGATGTAAAACTTTCATGAATCCACATATCGGCAATATCCTTATTCGTGACATTATTTCCAAACCACTCATGACCTGTTTCATGAATGATAATAAAATCCCATTTTACTCCCCACCCTGATCCAGAAACATCATCACCTAAATACCCGTTTTTATAGCGATTTCCATAAGCTATATTACTTTGATGCTCCATTCCTAAATGAGGGGCTTCAACTAATTTATAAGAGTCTTCATAAAAAGGATAAGGTCCAAACCAGTTTTCAAAAATTTTCATCATAGGTTTTACTTGCTGAAATTGTTTTTTTGCTTTTTCCACATTATAATCCAAAACCCAATAATCTAAATCTAAAAGACCTCTTTCTCCTGTATATTCATCTTTAAAGTTTACATAAGACCCAATATAAGGTACTATGTTATAATTACTAATTGGCTGTGTCACTCTCCATGTATAGCGATTTTTTTCTTTCTTCTCTAATCTGCCATTCCCCACTGCAACTAAATCATCTGTTGTTTCTATAGTCAATAAGACTCCTTCATCAGGCTCATCTCCCAAATAATCTTTATTAGGATACCAAACACTAGCTCCTAATCCCTGACATGAAACAGACATCCAAGGGCGCCCTTTTTGATCTGTTTTAAAAATCCAACCTCCATCCCAAGGGGGATTTTTAGCTATTTTAGGATACCCACTATAAAATAAGGTTATTTTCTGTTCTTTTTTTTCAAATATAACCTCCTCAAAATTTATGAAATATACATTTCCTTCCCTAGTATAAGATAATACTTCTCCTTTAAACAAAACTTTGTCCAAATTCATGGGTTTTTTCAAATCAATCTGCATAATACGTTTTTGATCACTTTTATCAAAAACCCAAAAAGTCACTTCAATAATGCCTTCTATCTATTTTTAATTAAAATCAGACTTTAATAACAAGTTAT
>JBKDZS010000082.1:0-34954 GCA_047971445.1 Flavobacteriales bacterium | reverse complement strand
TAGAAAAAATAAAAGGATCTTATGTCAATGTAATGGGATTACCAACCCATTTACTATATAAAATGTTAAATGAGTTTATATCATAAGATTGAAATGAAATGATCTAATAAAGTAACCCGTTACGTATTTTAGATAATGCTGATTTTATTATTGTTGATATTTCTACCAAAACACTTATTAACACATTGTATAACAACTAATAACATTATCTTAGATTGTATCCTAGGCTAACGTTGTTCTGATACGTTTTATAAAATTTCCAATATTCTTTCGTAAATTGCGTTTAAGTTGTTTATTCTATAATATTTGAAGTTAATGCAATTTTTTAATTACCAGTGACATGAATAGCTTTTTCTTTTTAAAATCATAATGAACAACGGGTTAAAGTAATAAATTTTATGAAAACATATCATGCTATCGGCTTAATGTCTGGAACATCTTTAGATGGTCTAGATATGTGTTATGTAAAATTTATTTTTGACAAAAAATGGTCATTTGAAATATTAAAAGCAAAAACGATTGACTATAATGCAGTTTGGAAAGAAAAATTAGCCAATTCAACTCATATTTCAAGTGAAGAATTAATGAATCTAGATGTAGAATTCGCTCATTTTTTAGGACATCAAGCACAAAGGTTTATACAAAAACACCAAATCCAGAATCTTGATATAATTGCCTCACACGGTCATACAGTTTTTCATCAACCTCATAAAGGGTTTACCTTACAAATAGGTGATGGACGTTGGATTTCAAAAATAACGAACTGTCCTGTTGTGTACGATTTTCGTTCACAGGATGTTATACTAGGAGGTCAAGGAGCTCCTCTTGTTCCAATAGGGGATGAATTGTTATTTCCAGAATATGATTATTGTCTAAATTTAGGCGGTTTTTCCAATATATCTTTTAAAGAAAATGAAAAACGAATTGCCTATGATATTGTTCCAGTAAATAATGTACTAAATCACTTAGCTAAAAAGAAAGGATTTGATTATGATGTTGGTGGAAAACTAGCAAAAAAAGGCCATATTGATCAAAATTTATTAAAGGAATTAAACAACCTATCCTTTTACACTAAAAAACATCCAAAATCATTAGGTATAGAATGGGTTAGAAAAGAAATAAATCCCATTTTACAAAATCATGTAAGTACAATAGAAAATCAAATGGCTACTCTTGTAGAGCATAGCGCTTTTCAAATAGGTCAAAATATTCAAAAAAATAAAAAAGTATTATGCACGGGAGGAGGAACATTTAATTCCTTTTTGATGGAAAGAATTCGTTATTATTGTGGAAATAAGGTAGAAATACCTTCAAAAAATTTAATCAATTATAAAGAATCCTTAATTTTTGCTTTTTTAGGAATCTTGAGAAAAGAGGAAAAAATCAATATTTTAAAATCAGTTACAGGAGCTAGTAAAAATCATTCGTCAGGAATAGTACAAAATTGTTAAAAAAGTCCTATTTTCGAAGAATGTTTTTATATAAAAAATGAACTAGTTCAATTAAGAACTACTAAAAATAAGTAAATATGTTAAAATATTTTTTAGGAAACAATCCGAAATGGTTTAAAATGGCCATGATTGTATTTTTAATTATGAATGTAGTCTTATACTATGGATTACCCTTGATCATGGATCCTCATCAAGCTCATATGATCGTTGCGTGGTTATTCATTGGAGAATTTATCTTTACCTTAGCTATGGCATTAAATTGTTACCCATTACAATCAGGTGGGTTATTAGCCATACAAGCACTCGTATTAGGTTTAACAACCCCTAAAAATGCGTATCATGAAGTGAGTTCAAATTTAGAAGTGATCTTACTTCTAATGTTTATGGTAGCCGGCATTTATTTTATGAAACCCTTATTAATGTATCTTTTTAGTAAAGTTTTTACTAAGATAAAATCTAAATTGATACTATCACTCTTGTTTGTTGCTATATCGGCTATTTTATCCGCATTCTTAGACGCCTTAACAGTTACCGCGGTACTAATTAGTGTTGCAGTTGGTTTTTATGGGGTTTATCACAAAATCCATTCGGGTGATTCAGACTATGATAAAAGTGGTATATTAGATAGAAAACAATTAAGTGGAGAGACTTTAGAACAATTTAGAGATTTTTTACGTAGTTTAATCATGCATGGAGCTGTAGGTACAGCTTTAGGAGGAGTTTGCACATTGGTTGGAGAACCACAGAATTTATTAATTGGTGAAAAAATGGGTTGGGATTTCATCGAATTCTTTAAACGAATGGATCATGTTACAATACCTGTTTTCTTCTGTGGATTACTAACAACCATTATCTTAGAAAAGACAGGTTGGTTCGGTTTTGGATCTAAATTACCTGAAGTTGCCCGAAAAATTATTGAAAATTATACTGCAGAAGAAGATGAGAAAAGAACGGATAAAGAAAGCTACGGCTTAATTATACAAGGAGTTGCTGTTATATTCTTAATAATAGGATTAGCAACCCATGTTGCCCCTGTTGGTTTTATAGGACTTGCTTTAATTATTTTCCAAACTGCTTTTATGGGAATTACCGAAGAGCATCACTTAGGAAAAGCATTTGAAGAAGCCTTACCCTTTACAGGCTTATTGGTTGTTTTCTTTGTCATTGTAGCTATGATTCACGATCAACATCTTTTCAAGCCTGTTATTGATTGGGCTTTATCGTTACCAATGGATCAGCAACCTGCAGTATTTTATTTAGCCAATGGTGTTCTATCAGCTATCTCCGATAACGTGTTTGTTGCTACAGTTTACATCGGAGAAGTTAAAGCTGCTGCAGATGCCGGAATTATTACTCAAGAACACCTAGAAAAATTAGCTGTAGCCATTAATACAGGAACCAATTTGCCATCTGTCGCTACACCAAATGGACAAGCAGCTTTCTTATTTTTATTAACCTCTGCATTGGCACCTCTAATTGATCTTTCTTATGGAAGGATGGTAAAAATGGCCTTACCTTATACTATTGTTTTAGGTACAATGGGATTAATAGGAGTTATGTATTTTTAAAGTAAAAAAATAAAATCTGGATAAACAAAAAACGATCTTCGGATCGTTTTTTTATAAAAGAACGCAAACTTTTTTTAGTACCTTTGAATCACTAAAAACAAAAAAATCGAATGAATAATACAGTTGATACGGATACATTACAAGCAATTCATGAAACAGTAAAGGGACCTGTTCTTAAGGAATTATCCATTTGGGAAATGCTTTTTGGAGGAGAAATAGCAGGAACCATTATTATGATGATTCTTTTTGTCCTTTTTATACTAACACTTTATATATTCTTTGAGCGTTATTTCATTATAAAAAAATCTTCCAAAGTAAATGTTCACTTTATGGATACAATTCGTGATTTTGTGTACGATGGAAAAATTGAATCTGGGTTAGATTTATGTAAATCAACCAACTCTCCTGAAGCACGAATGATTGAAAAAGGATTAACTCGAATCGGTCGTCCATTAGAAGATATTTCACAAGCTATTGAAAATACAGCAAAATTAGAAGTATACCAGCTAGAAAAAAGATTAAGCACAATGGCTACCATTGCAGGAGCAGCTCCCATGTTAGGTTTTTTAGGTACTGTAGTAGGTGTTATCATTGTGTTTTTTAATATTACGCATGCATCAGGAGGGAATATTAATCCACAAGATTTAGCAGGAGGATTATTTACTGCAATGGGAACTACCGCAGTTGGTTTGATCGTGGGAATTACGGCTTACATTGGGTACAATTACTTGGTTTCAAAAGTAGACCATACCGTACATCAATTACAAGCCTCTGCCGTAAATTTTCTTGATGTCATTAATAAACCCGTATAAATTATGGATATTCGAGGAAGAAATAAAGTTAATCCTAATTTCAATATGTCATCTATGACAGATATTGTATTTCTATTATTAATTTTTTTCATCATAACCTCTTCTTTTGTTTCTCCCCATGCAATCGATTTATTATTACCTAAAGGAGAAGGGCAAATTATTCAAGGAGGTGAATCTATTTCAGTAAGCATTTCAGCAACCGGAAAGTACTACATTAATGAAACAGAAATTAGTTCAGAAGAAGTAGAAGAAGTTTTATTATTAAAATTTCAAGATACAGCTGAAAAAGATCGAATATTAACGATTAGAGCTGAACAAGGTGTCCCAATTGAAAAAGTAGTAGCAGTATTGTCTATTGCAAATAAGAATCAATATAAAACAGTTTTAGCAACACAACCTGTTGAGTAAATATGGATAGTACGATAGAACAAAAAGCCAAAAAGAAAAGTGCTATGATTACAAGTATTATTTCAATAGCGATTTTATCTGCTTTGTTTTTTCTAAATTTCAAGTATTACGACCCTCCTATTGAAAATGCCATAGTTATCAATTTTGGATACAATGAGGAGGGAATAGGAGCTAAAGAAGCTGCTCCCGCTGAAGGAATAGCAAAAGATGATCAAGCAGCAGCCTTACAAGTAAAAAAACCATCTACTTCAAAAGTAAAACCTGTTGAAGAAAAAACTTTAACTCAAGAAAGAGAGTCTCCAATAATAAAATCAAAGAAAAATAACATTAATCCTCACAAAAAAAAACAGCTCCAACAGACAACAACACGTGATAGAAAAACTCATAAATCATCTCAGGCTTCAAAATCAGAAGCCCAAAATACGAATAAGGCAACAGGAACGTCTACAAAATCAAAATTAGATGGTCGACTAGGAGGTTTAAGAGGCTCATTAGGTAGTAAAGGTAAAAACAATATCTCAGGAGATGGAGACAAATCTAAAAAAGGGAATCAAGGGGTTTTAGAAGGTGATCCAACTTCAAAAAATCGCGAAGGCTCTATAACAAAAGGAACCCGAAAATTAGTTACAAAACCTGCAACTCCCAATTTTAACCAATGCCCTAATAATGAGTACGGTAAATTAGTTGTTACGTATAAGGTAAATGCTTCAGGAAAAGTCATTTCTAATACAATTGGCTTTCATGGAAAAGGCACGAATATAACAGTTAATACCTGTATTAAAACTATTTTAAAAAAGTACTTAGCAAAGTTTAAATATACTACAAGTAGTAAAGCTTCAGAAGCTACTTTTCAAACTTTTAATATAAAACCTCAATAATCAGTTATTTCTATTTTTAAGGATTTTCTAGTACTATTTTTAAAAAAACTGATCATTAACTTATTGTGAACTTGGTATAATCTTTGAATTTATATCTTTGAATTTTATATAGAATTAATCCATTATGAAAAAAACATATCTCATAGTATTTTTAGGAATTTTAATATTGACTTCATGTGTAGATGATAGAGAATATTATCCTCCAACCCCTCCCCCTTCATATGATATTAATTATTTATGGGTAAATGGACATAGATTACCTGTAAATGCAGCTGAAATAATCTATTTAGGTAGAGATGAATTTGATCGAGATGTTTTTGATCTAGCTATTACAGAAAATTGGTTTTTAAATGCTTGGAATACACATACAGATCAGTTTATTTTGTTACGTTTACATGCTAATCAAGATTATTTAACTCCAGAAGGTTATTATAACTTTACTAAATTTAATAATGAAATCAATTATGTAGATTATGCAGAAAATGTAGACATTGTTGATGGAGATTTTTTTGCAGACTATTATACTGCCAATTTTAATTATGCAGAATTAGAAGTGATTTATAGAGGAAATAGTGCATATGATATTATAGGTAACTTTAGATCTGTAGAGGGGGATCAAATTCGAGTTAATTATAGAGGCTTAATTTATGACTATACGGATAATAATGTAGGCTATCCTTTGGCTGAAATTTCAGCTAGACAACAAAAGAAAATTAAAACTAGAAGAAAAATTCAGCTAAAAAAATAGTGATAAAATAATACTTTTGGATATTTAAGAACTATTGTTCATGACAACTTATCAAGAAACACTAGACTGGATGTTTATGCAGTTCCCCATGTATCAACGTGATGGAAAAAGTGCATTTAAGAAAGATTTAACCCGTAGTATGCTCTTAGCAGAGCGACTAGGAAATCCTCAAAACAGTTATAAAACAATTCATATAGGGGGAACAAATGGCAAGGGGTCAACATCCCATATGTTGGCTTCCGTTTTACAAGAATCAGGCTATAATGTAGGTTTATATACTTCTCCGCATTTAAAAGATTTTCGAGAACGAATTAAATTAAATGGAAAAGTTGCTTCAAAAGAATTTGTTGTAAATTTTATAAAAAAACATCAGTCTTTTTTTGAAAAACATCAATTTTCTTTCTTTGAAATGACAGTTGGAATGGCTTTTGAATATTTTAAAGTACAACAAGTTGATGTAGCTATTATAGAAGTTGGACTAGGAGGTCGCTTAGATTCAACCAATATCATTAATCCAATCGTTAGTGTAATTACCAATATTAGTTTAGATCATACGCAAATGTTAGGCAATACATTGGATTCAATAGCTCTTGAAAAATCAGGAATTATAAAAAAAAACACCCCTATTATTATTGGTGAGAAAATAACCGAAACAGAAACGGTTTTCATTCAAAAAGCACAGCAAGAAAATGCTCCCATTATTTTTTCAGAAGATTTACTGCCTAAGCATAACTTTACATCCGATTTAAAAGGGAGTTATCAACAAAAAAATATTAGAACAGCTTTAGTTGCCTTAGATGAACTGTCTAAAACCTTTCAAATAACAAAAAAACAGGTAAAAACAGGTCTACAAAATGTAGTTAAAAACACTTCTTTTTTAGGAAGATGGCAAACTTTAGGACAAAATCCTAAAATTATTTGCGACACAGGTCATAATATAGCAGGAGTTAAAGAGCTTGTTAAACAATTAAATAGTATAAAAAAAAGAAAATTACACTTGGTTTTAGGTTTTGTAAACGATAAGGAAGTTCGTAAAATATTAGATGAATTTCCTGATGATGCTTATTATTATTTTGGAGAACCTGATATTCCTAGAAAAATGATACTCAAAAATCTAAAAAAACAGGTAATCAAAAACCATGCACGTTATTTTTTAAAAATTTCAGAAGCTTTTTCAGAGGCAAAAAAAAGTGCTCATAAAGAAGATCTTATTTTTATAGGAGGAAGTACTTTTGTAGTAGCAGAAATTTTATAAAAAAACATTTGTTTGAAATAAAAAATCATCTATATTTGCAACCTCAGACAGGGAAATTAGCTCAGTTGGTTCAGAGCACCTCGTTTACACCGAGGGGGTCGGGGGTTCGAATCCCTCATTTCCCACCTAATTTCAAGGTTTTTATCGAAAATGATAAAAACCTTTTTTTATTTTCATATTTAATTATCATTACAAAACGATTGATTACCGAGGTATTTCGATAGAATCAATGATTTGATTCAAAACAATTTCAGAAGTAATACCTTCCATTTCACGTTCTGGTGTAATAATAATTCTGTGTTGCATAACTGGATAAACGGCTTTTTTAATATCCTCAGGTATTACAAAATCACGCCCCGACATTAAAGCGAATGCTTTTGATGCAGACAAAATAGCTAAAGAAGCTCTAGGAGAAGCTCCTACGTATAAAAATGGATTCTTTTTCTTATTTAGCCCCGTTTATTTTCACACACTTTTAAGTGAAATTTTAATGAATGGGAAGACTATGGTAAAAAAATATTAGGCATAAAAGCGGTTAAATTGAAGGGTTATGCAGCGAATGTTAAAGATTTTTTTTACATTGGGTATTGAATGATGAAGCTACGTTAAAAAAGTTGAGAAAGCGTATAGAAAAGGTTATAGAAACTCAGGATTCGAATAAAACTGACATTCAGTTTATAGTTACAATAATGAAAGACTTTAATTACTATACTCAAGATATGATTTAAATTTAGTATGTTATAGAAAATGGAAATGGTTACTATTTTAGATATTGTAGGAACAGGTTTTTTTGCAATTTCAGGGGCATTATCAGCTATGAATAAACGATTGGATTTATTCGGTGTATTTATCATTGCAGGAGCGACTGCAATAGGAGGAGGCACTGTTCGTGACTTGTTAATAGGAGATCAACCTGTTGCTTGGATAAAATCTTGGGTCTATCCAATGGCTATTTTTGTAGGTTACTTATTAGCTATTTTTTTTAGAAAAAAATGGAGCTATTTGAGAAAAACCTTTTTTATTTTTGACACTATTGGATTGGCTATTTTCACTATCATAGGAGTTGAAAAAGGGTTGAATTTTGGCATAAACCCATTTTTATGTGTTATGTTAGGAATGATTACAGGGACTTTTGGAGGGGTAGTACGGGATATTTTGATTAACGATGTACCTTTAATTTTTCATAAGGAAATATATGCTTTAGCAAGTGTCTCAGGAGGATTACTTTTTATTTTTTTATATAAAATGGATCTTGCAGACACTACAGTTTATCTATTAACCGTTTTAATAATTATTATGATTAGGATAGTTGTAGTTCGCTATAACATTTCGTTACCTAGCATTTATGATAAAAACTAAATTAGAAAAATTAATACCTCATATTCGGTATACAAAATTAGTAGGAGAAGAGGCACATAAAGAGATGAGTCCAACTGATCGGAGTATTTCTTCAAAAGGATTAAATTTAAATAAAGTTCGAAAAGCTTCTGTTTTAATTGTCTTGTATGAAGAGGAGAATATTGTCTATTTTCCGTTAATCGAGCGCCACACCTATGAAGGAAATCATTCTGGTGAAATAGGACTTCCTGGGGGAAAGATAGAGGCCCTCGACCAAAATGCTTCTAGAGCAGCGTTGAGAGAAACAGAAGAAGAATTGGGTATTTTACAACATGATATAACAATTATAAAAGAATTAACATCCATATACATTCCTCCAAGTAATTTTTTAGTAACACCCTACATTAGTTTTTTATCAAAAAAACCTCATTATAAGCCCGATCTTATTGAAGTTAAGAATGTAATAAAAACACCTTTAACTCAATTAATTGACGATAAAAATAAAATAGACGTATACATAGACAAGAAACATATACAAGCAACTGTTCCAGCATTTCAGTTTGAAAATTATACTGTTTGGGGAGCAACAGCTTGTATTATAAACGAATTAAAACATTTGTTAAAAAATCATTAGATTTGCTTGATCTCAAAACACTATATGAAACAGAAAAAAAAGAAAGGAAATTTATTTGTTAACCCATTTGGTCATTTACACATTATAAAACGACTTCTAATCTTTATTTTAGGAATCGTTTCCTATAATCGATACAATGGTTTTAATAAATTAAAAATAACTGGAACAGAAAATCTACATGGTTTAAATCCTAAAGGAATTTTATTCGTATCAAACCATCAAACTTACTTTGCTGATGTTTTTGCTATGTACCATGTAATATCTAGTGTTAACAATGGTTACGATAATACCATAAAAAATCCTATTTATCTATTAAATCCTAAGGTAGATATGTATTATGTGGCTGCTAAAGAGACTATGAACAAAGGATTTTTAGCAAAAGTTTTTGCTTATGCAGGAGCTATTACAGTCAAACGAACGTGGCGTTCTGAAGGAAAAAACGTTAAACGAAAAGTAGATTTTTCTGAAATTTCAAATATTGGAGTTGCTTTAGATAATGGTTGGGTTATTACTTTTCCACAAGGAACAACCAAAGCTTTCATGCCGGGTAGAAAGGGAACAGCTCATGTAATTAAAAAATATAAACCTATTGTAGTTCCCGTTGTAATTGATGGCTTTAGAAGGGCTTTCGATAAAAAAGGGTTGATTATTAAAAAGAGAGGAGTTGAGCAGAAAATAACATTCAAAAAACCTTTAGATATCGATTATGAAAATGAAGAAACTGATGTTGTTATGAAAAAGGTAATGGATGCTATAGAGCAATCTCCTGAATTTTTAAAAGTAAAACCTCTTGAAAATAAAAGTGAGGAAGAAATTACTCCTAGAAATTTTTATTAACGATTCATTTTCCTTAAATCTTTGGATATTACTGAGGTCTAGTTATTTTCTAATAAAAACCCTAATTAAAAATAAATACCTTAAATTTACGATCTAAAATAGATTTTTTTGTGAAAGTACACTTTATTGCAATAGGAGGAAGTGCCATGCATAATTTGGCAATAGCCTTACATACAAAAGGCTTTCAGGTTACAGGTTCTGATGACGCCCTTTTTGAGCCCTCAAAATCACGGTTACAAGAAAAAGGGTTATTACCAAAAGAAACAGGATGGTTTCCTGAAAAAATTACAGCAGATTTAGATGCCGTAATTTTAGGAATGCATGCACATGAGGATAATCTAGAATTAGCAAAGGCAAAAGAATTGGGATTAAAGATTTATTCTTACCCTGAATACCTGTATGAACAATCCAAGGATAAAACACGAGTTGTTATTGGAGGGTCACATGGTAAAACCACTATAACCTCTATGATTTTGCATGTGTTACATTATCATGAAATAGAAGTCGATTATATGGTTGGTGCGCAGTTAGAAGGGTTTGATTGCATGGTAAAATTAACAGAGGAAAACGACTTTATAATTCTGGAAGGAGATGAATATTTATCCTCCACATTAGACCGTCGACCAAAATTTCATTTATACAGACCTAATATAGCTCTTCTAAGCGGAATAGCCTGGGATCATATTAATGTATTTCCTACTTTTGAAAATTATATAGAACAGTTTAAGATTTTTGTTTCTTCCATAACAAATGGTGGAGCTATAATTTACAACCTTCAAGATGAACAAGTAAAAAATGTAATAGAAAACACCAAAAATATTCTTAAAAAATTCCCTTATAAAATTCCCTCTCATATCGTTGAAGAAGGCACTACATTACTAAAAACTCAAGAAGGTCTCATTCCTTTAGAGGTATTTGGTAATCACAACCTATCCAATATAGAAGGGGCTCGTTTAATTTGCAATCAACTAAGTGTTACAGACGAAATGTTCTATGAAGCAATCCAAAGTTTTAAAGGGGCTTCAAAGCGACTGGAAATTTTAATTGATAAACCAACCTATAAAGTTTTTAAAGATTTTGCTCATTCCCCATCTAAGGTTAAAGCAACAGTAGAAGCCGTTAAAAAGCAATTTGCTAATAGAAAAGTAATCGCGTGCTTAGAATTACATACCTACAGTAGCTTAAATACGAACTTTACGGAGTTGTATGAAGGCGCTTTAGATCTAGTAGATGAACCCATCGTTTATTACAATGAGGAAGCACTAAAAATTAAACGGATGGAAAAGCTATCAGAAGATTTTATTAAAAAATCTTTTAAAAATGATCGTCTAAAAATTTTTACAATCTCTAATGCTTTACAAAAACATCTAGAATCAACCAATAAACAAGATTCCATTTTTTTAATGATGAGTTCGGGTAATTATGGTGGAATTGATTTAATAAAGATTTTTAACTAGATATTTTTTCACGAAAAAAGCTCTAACTTCATGAAACAAGAAGAATTATCAGAGTTAGAAATTCATCATTTGGGAATGAACTATATAGGTGAAATTCTTCAAAAGGATGGTTTTGAATTTTTAGCTATTAACTCCAAGTTAAAAAAGCATCCTCAATTTATCTGTTTTAAAAAAGGAGAACCCACTTTATTGGTACTTGTAAAAACTGTATTATTTCCTCATGATCCAGATTTATACGATTCTAAACTTATTGAAAAGTTTAAAAAGCATGCTAAGCAAAAAGAAGCACGAGTATGGTTTGTAGGTGTTGGATTATCTCATGCTAATGATGTAACCAAAAAACTATTGAAAGGAGATTCTTATATAATAAAGTCTTCAGGATTTAAGAAAATTTTGTAGCATTATAAAAATAATTTTATTTTAATATACATGAACTTTAAGTACTATTTTTTTCTGTTTTCTGTTCTATTTTCTTTTTTTTCATGTACTTCTTCTCAATCCGATTGGAAGTTATCACAAGGAGAAATTTTTGGAACTACATATGGAATACAATATGAAGCTAAAGAAAATTTTCAAGAAGCTTTTGATAGTGCTTTTTTAGCCATTAACAAATCAATGTCTACCTATGATTCTAAGTCTTTAATATCCAAGTTAAATAGAGGAAGTATAGAATATTTAGACCCTATGTTTGTGGAAGTTTTTACAAAAGCAAAGGAATACAGCCAAATAACCAAAGGGTATTTAGATCCCACCATTGGTGATGTAGTTAATGCCTGGGGCTTTGGATCTAAAAAAAAGCTACTTCAAATTGACTCTGCTAAAATTGACTCTTTAATGCGTTTTGTAGGTATTCAAAACTTACACATTCAAAACAATCAACTGATAAAAAAATACCCACAAACGTATTTAGAGTTTAATGCCTTTGCAAAAGGTTATGCTTTAGATATTATAGCACGAATTTTAGACCAAAACGGAATACCCAATTATTTGATTGAAATAGGAGGCGAAATTCGTTGTAAAGGAACTAATACCAAAGGAAAATATTGGTTGGTAGGAATAGATAAACCTGTTGAAGATAGTACAAAAAGTGAATTATCAGCCAAAGTTTTTCTTTTAAATCAAAGTATGGCCACATCAGGTAATTACCATAAATATTATGAAGATTTAGAAGGAAACAAATATGTACATACTATTAACCCACATACAGGATATCCAGTTCGATCCAATTTATTAAGTGCAGTCGTTATTACTGAAAATTGTATAACAGCAGATGCTTATGCAACAGCTTTTATGGCTATGGGAATAGATAAAGTTAAACAATTCTTATCTGAAAATCCTTCTGTTCAAAGTATGTTACTGTATTCTGATAAGCAAAATGTTATTAAAATATGGATGACGAAAAATTTCCCTATAGTTAAATCATAAAAGTATGTATAAAATGAGATTGTTTTTTTATCTTTTACTACATCACTTAAGCTGTAAATGTAAAATCATTTTTATACGATTTTAATCATATTAATTCATTAAAAAACTCTTCTTAAACAGTTCAATATACTTACGAGGTATTAAGGTCAAATTATAATTTAATTAAAAAAATATCCCCAACCTTAACGATCGGGGATTTATAAATTATATAAAAAACATTCTTAAGCTTCTCCCTTAGCTCCAAATAGAGGTAAAGCCTCACTCCCCCCTCTTGTTTGCTTTGGATTAGGTTGTTTAATTTCACCAAAAGTTTCTTCATAACGTTTTACATTCTCAGTCAACGCTCCCAATAACTGCTTAGCATGTAAAGGATTTAAAATAACTCTTGATTTCACTTTAGCTTTAGGAATTCCTGGCATCATTTGAATACAATCCACTACAAATTCTGTAGGAGAATGATTGATAACCATTAAATTTGCATAGGTTTCATGCACATTTTCAGGAACTTCTATATTCATTTGAGGCTTTTTATCTTCTGCCATAATTCTCCTTTATAATGTTTTTTCACTAATCATTTCTTCGTACTCTTGATTAGAACCTACAATGATTTCATCATATTCTTCCAATCCAGTACCCGCAGGAATTTTATGTCCTACAATTACGTTTTCTTTCAATCCTTCTAACTCATCTGAGTGTCCTGCAACAGCTGCTTCATTTAATACTTTTGTTGTTTCTTGGAATGATGCTGCAGAAATAAATGATTTTGTTTGTAAAGATGATCTTGTAATACCTTGCAAAATTGGAGTACCTGTTGCTGGCTCAGCATCTCTTGCTGTTACTACATTTTTATCTTCACGTTTTAACTTAGAATTTTCGTCCCTCAGTTCACGTGGTGTTACAATTTGACCTGGTTTGAAACTTTCTGAATCACCTGCATCCTCAATTACTTTCTTTCCAAAAATTTCGTCGTTCACATCAATAAATTGCTGCTTATGAACTACTCTTCCTTCTAGAAAAATAGTATCACCCGAGTCTACAATTTCTACTTTCCTCATCATCTGACGAACAATGATTTCAAAGTGTTTATCATTAATTTTCACTCCTTGCAAACGATAAACCTCTTGTATTTCGTTTACTAGATATTCTTGAACGGCTGTTGGTCCTTTAATATTTAAGATATCACGCGGTGTAATAACACCTTCAGATAGAGCCATACCAGCTTTAACAAAGTCATTTTCTTGTACTAAAATTTGACTTGATAATTTAACCAAATACTTCTTAATTTCTCCTGTTCGTGATTCAATAATAATCTCCCGATTTCCTCGTTTAATTTTACCATAAGAAACAATACCATCAATTTCAGCAACTACAGCTGGATTAGAAGGGTTACGTGCTTCAAACAATTCTGTTACACGAGGTAAACCTCCTGTAATATCTCCTGTTTTAGCAGATTTACGAGGCATTTTTACTAAAATTTTACCTCCTTCAATCTTTTCACCATCATCTACAATTAAATGGGCTCCAACAGGTAAATTGTATGATTTCACCTCTTCTCCTTTCTTATCTACGATTTTTAAAGTTGGGATCAATTTTTTATTACGTGATTCAGAAATTACTTTTTCTTGAAAACCAGTTTGATCATCCATTTCAACTTGATATGTAATTCCCTGTTGAATATTTTCATAAACGATTTTACCTGCAATTTCTGAAATAATAACTGCATTATAAGGATCCCAACTACAAATCACGGTATTTTTCGTAACCTTAGATCCATTTTTAACTAGTAACTCTGATCCGTAAGGAATGTTAGCTGTCATCACTACATGTCCATTATCATTTATAATTTTTAATTCTGATGAACGAGAAACAACTACTTCTATCTTTTCACCTGCTTCGTTCATACTTGAAACAGTTCTTAATTCTTCAATCTCAAGTGTACCATCTCCTTTAGCTATATGAGAGGATACTTCTGAAACGTTACCCGCGGTACCTCCTACGTGGAACGTACGTAAGGTTAACTGTGTACCTGGTTCTCCAATGGATTGTGCTGCTACAACTCCCACAGATTCTCCTTTTTGCACAGGACGATTTGTTGATAAATTACGTCCATAACATTTTTCACAAATTCCTTTTTTCGCTTCACATGTTAACGGTGAACGAACTTCTACAGATTCAATAGATAGTGCTTCAATCGCCTCTGCCATTTCTTCTGTAATAATTTTATTACCTTCTACAATAACTTGATCATTTTCAGGATTAACTACATCAAATAAAGCAACACGACCTACAATTCGCTCTCCAATCCCCTCCACAATTTCTTCATTTTTCTTTAAAGATTTTATGGTTAGACCTCTCAAAGTTCCACAATCTTCTTCGCGAACAATAACATCCTGAGCTACATCTACTAAACGACGTGTTAAGTAACCTGCATCGGCCGTTTTTAGTGCTGTATCTGCAAGACCTTTACGCGCTCCGTGTGTAGAAATAAAATATTCTAAAATTGATAACCCTTCCCGGAAATTGGCTACAATTGGATTTTCAATAATTTCACCTCCTGATTGTCCAGTCTTTTGAGGCTTTGCCATCAGACCTCGCATTCCTGATAACTGACGAATCTGCTCTTTCGAACCCCGAGCTCCTGAATCTAACATCATATAAACAGAATTAAATCCTTGTTGATCTTCTGTCATACGTTTCATTACAATATCTGTTAACTTGGCATTTGTAGTTGTCCAAATATCAATAACCTGATTGTATCGTTCATTATTGGTGATTAACCCCATATTATAGTTAGACTTCACTCCTTCTACCTGTTCAACAGCATTGCTAATCATCCCTTCTTTTTGATCTGGAATTAAAATATCTCCTAAACTAAATGATAGGCCTCCTTCAAAGGCATTATTATACCCCACGGTTTTCATATCATCTAAAAATTTTGCTGTTGTTGGAACATCAGTATCTTTTAAAATATTACCAATAATTGTACGCAATGATTTTTTAGTTAAAACCTCATTAATATAGCCAACAGAATTTGGTATTACGTCATTAAATAAAACTCTACCAACTGTTGTTTCTATCAGTTTATTAACAAATTTCCCCTTTTCCTTAACATCTACTTTTACACGAATTTTCGCATGTAAATCCACTACTTTCTCATTATATGCAATTCGAACTTCTTCTGCAGAATAGAAAGCCGATCCTTCTCCTTTTACCTTATGTGTATCTGTTGAAATCCGTTCTTTTGTCATATAATAAAGCCCCAATACCATATCCTGAGAAGGTACGGTTACAGGTGCTCCATTAGCAGGGTTTAGTATATTATGAGAAGCTAGCATTAGTAACTGTGCTTCTAAAATAGCCTCAGGTCCTAAAGGTAAATGAACAGCCATTTGGTCTCCATCAAAATCGGCATTAAAAGCTGTACAAACTAGAGGGTGTAATTGAATTGCTTTTCCTTCTATCAATT
Source organism: Flavobacteriales bacterium (assembly GCA_047971445.1). GTDB lineage: Bacteria > Bacteroidota > Bacteroidia > Flavobacteriales > UJ101 > UJ101. The sequence goes on along the minus strand of JBKDZS010000082.1, from coordinate 18,677 downwards.
TTGGTTGAAATGCTTGTATACCTAAACGGTGAAGTGTTGGTGCACGGTTAAGCAATACAGGGCGTCCTTTTAAAACATTTTCTAAAATATCCCAAACTACAGGTTCTTTGCGGTCTATAATTTTTTTCGCCGACTTAACTGTCTTGACAATTCCTCTTTCGATTAGCTTTCGCACAACAAACGGTTTGTATAATTCTGCTGCCATATTTTTAGGTAATCCACATTCATGTAGTTTTAATGTGGGTCCTACTACAATTACAGAACGGGCAGAATAATCAACTCGCTTACCTAATAAATTTTGACGAAAACGCCCTTGCTTTCCTTTTAATGAATCAGAAAGTGATTTTAAAGGACGGTTGGAATCTGTTGTTACAGCTGATGATTTTCTCGTATTATCAAACAAAGAATCTACAGACTCTTGAAGCATTCGTTTTTCATTACGTAAAATAACTTCAGGAGCTTTGATCTCCATTAACCTTTTTAAACGATTGTTACGGATAATAACCCTTCTATATAAATCATTCAAATCTGAAGTAGCAAATCGCCCTCCATCCAATGGAACCAAAGGTCTTAATTCAGGTGGTATAACTGGAACTACACGCATAACCATCCATTCAGGATGATTTTCCATTTTACGGTTTGCATCTCGCAGTGATTCCACTACTTGCAAACGTTTTAATGCTTCTGTTCTTCTTTGTTTGGACGTTTCATTATTCGCGCTATGACGTAATTGATACGATAACTCATCTAAATCAATTCTTTTTAATAATTCTTCGATACATTCCGCACCCATTTTAGCTATAAACTTATTAGGATCCGTATCTTCTAAATATTGATTTTCAACTGGAAGTTCATCCATTATATCCAAATATTCTTCCTCTGTCAAGAAATCCATCTTATTTAAAGGTTCTCCATCTGGACGTGTTGCAATACCTGTCTGGATTACTACATAACGTTCATAGTAAATGATCATATCTAGTTTCTTAGAAGGTACTCCTAAAATATATCCTATTTTATTTGGTAAAGAACGAAAGTACCAAATATGTGCTACGGGAACCACTAAATTGATATGTCCTATACGATCTCGACGCACTTTTTTCTCGGTAACTTCAACACCGCACCGATCACAAACAATTCCTTTATAACGAATTCTCTTATATTTACCACAGGCACATTCATAATCCTTTACAGGTCCAAAAATTCGTTCACAAAAAAGACCATCACGCTCTGGTTTGTGTGTACGATAATTAATCGTTTCAGGCTTTAAAACCTCTCCATGTGATTTTTGTAAAATGGATTCTGGAGATGCTAATCCAATTGTAATTTTATTAAATCGAATTGGTGTATTTTGTTTTTTAACTGCCATGTTTAAAAATCTGAAGTTGACTTTATATTTTTTATTAAAATGCTTTTTGAAAAATACTCTTCTCTTAAAGCGCTATTTATTCTTCTAAACGTACATGTAATCCTAGACCTTGTAATTCATGCAATAATACGTTGAATGATTCTGGGATACCAGGTTCTGGCATTGCTTCTCCCTTCACAATTGCTTCGTATGTCTTAGCACGTCCTATAACATCATCAGATTTAACCGTCAATATTTCACGCAATGTATGTGCAGCACCATAAGCTTCTAATGCCCATACTTCCATCTCTCCAAAACGTTGACCTCCAAATTGAGCTTTACCTCCTAGTGGTTGCTGTGTAATTAATGAATACGGTCCGATTGAACGAGCATGCATTTTATCATCTACCATATGACCTAACTTTAACATATAGATCACACCTACAGTAGCACGTTGATCAAAACGCTCTCCAGTTCCACCATCATATAAATACGTATGTCCAAAATCTGGTATACCTGCTTCTCTTGTTAAGGCTGTAATTTCATCAATATGAGCTCCATCAAAAATAGGTGTCCCGTACTTTTTACCTAATCGTTTACCAGCCCATCCGAGAACAGTTTCAAAGATTTGACCAATATTCATACGAGAAGGTACTCCTAATGGATTCAATACGATATCAACAGGCGTTCCATCTTCCAAAAATGGCATATCTTCTTCACGAACAATACGTGCTACGATACCTTTATTTCCATGGCGACCTGCCATTTTATCACCTACTTTTAATTTACGTTTCTTAGCAATATATACTTTTGCTAACTTTAAAATTCCAGCTGGTAATTCATCTCCTACAGATATTGTGAACTTCTGACGACGTAAAGCCCCCTGTAAATCATTCACTTGTATCTTATAATTATGTAATAACTCGCGTACTAATGAATTGGTATGAGTATCTGTTGTCCATTTTCCTCCTACCAGATGTACATAATCTTCAACACTGTTTAATACTTTTTGAGAAAATTTTGTGCCTTTTTTAATAATTTCTTCATTTAAATCATTGGTAATACCTTGAGCTGTTTTACCATTCACTAAATGATATAACTTATCTATTAAAGTGTCTTTTAATTCAGCTTGTAACTTAGAGTACTTAGCTTCTAAACGCTCAATTTCTTGCTTGTCTTCAGCTCTTTTCTTTTTATCTTTTATACTTCTCTCAAACAAGGTTTTACGTAAAACTATACCATGTAAAGAAGGAGTTGCTTTCAGGGATGCATCTTTTACATCTCCTGCTTTATCACCAAAAATAGCTCGTAATAATTTTTCTTCTGGGGTTGGATCTGATTCTCCTTTAGGTGTAATTTTTCCAATTAAAATATCACCTGGATTTACTTCAGCTCCTACACGAATCATTCCGTATTCATCTAAGTCCTTGGTTGCTTCCTCACTAACATTTGGAATATCATTAGTTAATTCTTCTGCTCCTAATTTTGTATCACGAACATCCATCGAATATTCATCAATATGAATTGATGTAAACCAGTCTTCACGTACTACTTTTTCAGAAATCACGATTGCGTCCTCAAAATTATATCCTTTCCAAGGCATAAAAGAAACCAATAAGTTACGTCCTAAGGCTAATTCTCCTTCTTCTGTTGCATAACCTTCTGTTAAAACTTGTCCTTTCTCAACACGATCTCCTTTCTTAACGATAGGTTTTAATGTAATACAAGTACTTTGATTCGTTTTTCTGAATTTAGTTAATTCATATGATTTTACATTGGAGTCAAAACTAACAGATTCTTCTTCTTCTGTACGATCATATTCTATTATAATCTCATTCGCATCTACGTACTGAACTGTTCCCGCTCCTTCTGCATTAATTAAAATTCGAGAATCTCTTGCAACATGAGCTTCTAGACCTGTTCCTACAATTGGTGCTTCAGGCTTTAATAAAGGAACTGCCTGACGCATCATGTTAGATCCCATTAAAGCACGGTTTGCATCATCATGCTCTAAGAATGGAATTAACGATGCTGAAATAGAAGCTATTTGATTAGGAGCAACATCCATAAAGCTCACTTCGCTTGGCTCTACAACAGGATAATCTGCATCATCTCGAGCAACAATTCTATCTGATGATATTTCATTCTTCTTATTTAGAGAAATATTGGCCTGTGCAATAATTTTTTCTTCTTCTTCTTCTGCAGATAAGTAAACTACTTCTTGATCCACTTTCCCTTTATTCACTTTATGATAAGGCGTTTCAATGAATCCCATTTTATTTACCTTTGCATATACACATAAGGATGAAATTAATCCAATATTAGGTCCTTCAGGAGTTTCAATTGGACATAAACGACCGTAATGTGTATAGTGGACATCTCGAACTTCAAAACCGGCACGATCTCTCGATAAACCTCCAGGCCCTAACGCCGACAGACGTCTTTTATGTGTAATCTCAGCTAATGGGTTAGTTTGATCCATAAACTGAGATAACTGATTCGTTCCAAAGAAAGAATTAATTACAGACGATAATGTTTTTGCATTAATTAAATCAATTGGGGTAAAGACCTCATTATCTCGTACATTCATCCGTTCACGAATGGTACGTGCCATACGAGCCAAACCTACACCAAACTGATTAGCCATTTGCTCTCCTACTGTTCTTACACGACGATTTGATAGGTGATCAATATCATCAACTTCTGCTTTAGAGTTTACAAGCTCGATTAAGTGCTTAACGATTGAAATAATATCTTCTTCTGTTAGCACTTCTTTATCCATATCAATATTTAATCCTAATTTTTTATTGATACGGTAACGACCTACTTCACCTAAACTATATCGGGCTTCTGAGAAAAATAACTTCTCAATAATACCACGTGCTGTTTCTTCATCAGGCGGTTCAGCATTACGTAAAACTCTATATATATGTTCAACAGCCTCTTTTTCAGAATTTGTTGGGTCTTTCTGTAATGTATTATGGATAATTGCATAGTCAGCTGAAGAATTATCTTCTTTATGTAATAGAATAGTTTTCACACCCGATTCTACAATTTCTTCAATATGACTTTCTTCTAGAATCGTTTCGCGATCTAAAATAATTTCATTACGTTCTATGGATACCACTTCTCCGGTATCTTCATCCACGAAATCTTCATGCCATGTATTCAATACACGTGCAGCTAGAGCTCTTCCTAAAACTTTTTTTAATCCTGTTTTAGAAACTTTAACTTCTTCCGCCAAATTGAAAATTTCCAAAATATCCTTATCCCGTTCGTATCCTATCGCACGTAATAAAGTCGTTAAAGGTAATTTTTTCTTACGATCAATATATGCATACATCACACTGTTAATATCTGTTGCAAATTCAATCCAAGAACCTTTAAATGGAATTACACGTGCTGAGTATAATTTGGTTCCATTTGCATGATAAGATTGTCCAAAAAACACTCCTGGAGAACGATGTAATTGTGAAACAATGACACGCTCAGCTCCATTAATGATAAAGGATCCACTATTTGTCATATAAGGAATTGTACCTAAATATACATCCTGTACAACAGTTTCAAAATCTTCATGTTCAGGATCTGTACAATAAAGCTTTAACCGTGCTTTTAAAGGCACATTATAAGTCAATCCTCTTTCTATACATTCCTCAATAGAATAACGAGGGGGATCAACAAAATAGTCTAAAAATTCTAACACGAATTGGTTTCTCGTATCTGAAATAGGGAAGTTTTCTGCAAACGTTTTAAACAAACCTTCGTCTTCACGATCATCTGCTTTCGTTTCCAATTGGAAGAAATCTTGAAATGATTTCACCTGTATATCTAAGAAATCAGGGTAATCCAACTGCCCTTTTACAGAGGCAAAACTAATTCTTTCCGGAGATTTTACTGTTTTATCCGTCAATTTTATACGGTTTTAAAATTAGAAACATAGAATAACACATACACTCTGTATGCTTTTAAATCTTGATTAACAATCAAGTTAACCATAAAAAACATTATTTTTTAAATGGAAATATTCACCAAACCATTATATACGCAAAATGGTTTAGACCCAATGAGGCACTCTCATAGATCTAAACCTGTTGTATTGTAAGCAATCTTTTACTTCAATTCTACTTCAGCTCCTGCTTCTTCTAACTGAGATTTTAAAGCTTCCGCTTCATCTTTAGCAACCCCTTCTTTAATTGGAGTTGGAGCTCCATCAACCATTTCTTTAGCATCTTTTAATCCTGCTCCAGTTAATTCTTTAACCAATTTAACTACAGCTAATTTAGATCCTCCTGCTGCTTTTAAAATAACATCAAATTCTGTTTTTTCTTCTGCTGCTGCACCTCCTCCTGCTGCACCACCTGCTGCTACTGCCACTGCTGCTGCTGCAGGCTCAATTCCATATTCATCTTTTAAAATAGTTGCTAATTCGTTAACTTCTTTTACAGTTAAGTTAACTAACGTTTCTGCAATGTTTTTTAAATCTGCCATTTTAATAATTTTTTTGTTCTTAGATATTTATTTGTGTATTCTTATTTTACTTTTTCTGATAATGCCTTTACCAAGCCACTAACTGTATTCCCTCCTGATTGTAATGCAGAAAGTACATTTTTAGCTGGTGATTGTAGTAATGTAACAATTTCTCCTAATAATTCTTCCTTCGATTTTATAGCTACTAAGGCTTCTAATTGTTCATCTCCTACATAGCAAGACTCTTCAATCCAAGCTCCCTTTAAAATAGGTTTTTCTGCTTTTTTACGAAAGTCTTTGATTACCTTTGCAGGTGCATTAGCCTGCTCTGCTATCATAATGGATGTGTTTCCTTTCAAACTTCCATATAGTTCATCAAATTCTTTATCAGAAGCTTCCATCGCTTTCTTTAACAAAGTGTTTTTAACTACTTGAAGTTTCACACCGTTTTTAAAACAATTTCTTCTTAATTCAGATGATTGAGATGCATTTAATTCAGAAATATCCGCTAAGTAGATCGTAGCATTATCCGCTAAGACTCCTTTTAATTCTTCTATTGCTTGAGCTTTTGTTTCTCTTGTCATAACAATTTTGTTTTAAACGATTAAACAGTTTTAGCATCTACTGCAATTCCAGGTCCCATCGTAGAAGAAATAAAAACACTCTTCATGTATGTACCCTTAGCTGCTGTAGGCTTTAATTTGTTTAACGTTTGGATTAATTCTGCCGCATTTTCTTTAATTTGTTCAGCAGAGAATGATACTTTACCAACTGCAGCATGTACAATCCCGTAACGATCCACTTTAAAGTCAATTTTACCTGATTTTACATCTTTTACAGCTTTACCAATTTCCATTGTAACAGTACCTGCTTTTGGATTAGGCATTAATCCTCTTGGACCTAAAACACGTCCTAATGGACCTAATTTCCCCATAACACTAGGCATGGTTACAATGACATCGATATCTGTCCACCCATCCTTAATTTTGGCTAGAAATTCATCTAAACCAACATAATCAGCTCCTGCTTCTTTAGCTTCTGCTTCCTTATCAGGAGTTACTAAAGCCAAAACTTTTACATCTTTACCTGTTCCATGAGGTAGTGAAACTACTCCACGAACCATTTGATTCGCTTTTCTCGGATCAACTCCTAAACGAACTGCTACATCCACAGAAGCATCAAATTTAGTCGTAGATGTTTCTTTTATCAAACCTGTTGCTTCTGTCAAGCTATATTGTTTTGTCTTGTCTATTTTTCCAAAAGATTCCTTTTGTTTTTTTGTCAACTTCGCCATTTACGATTCTTTTAATGATTAAAATGGAGCATCTCCAGTTACGGTTATTCCCATTGAACGTGCAGTACCTGCAATCATTTTCATTCCTGACTCAACTGTAAAACAGTTTAAATCTGGCATTTTTCCTTCTGCAATCTCCCTTACCTGATCCCAAGTAACTGTAGCTACTTTTTTACGATTCGGTTCAGAAGATCCTTTTTTCACCTTTGCAGCAGCTAATAATTGAACTGCAGCAGGAGGTGTTTTAATTACAAAGTCGAAAGACTTGTCTGCATAAACTGTAATTTCAACAGGTAACACTTGACCTTGCTTATCTTGTGTACGACCGTTGAACTGTTTACAGAACTCCATAATGTTAACACCTGCAGCACCTAATGCCGGTCCTACCGGTGGAGATGGATTTGCAGCGCCACCACGTACCTGTAGTTTTACAACTTTACTTACCTCTTTAGCCATTTTTTAATTGTTTAAAAAATATTAATATTTATATAACTGTGGAAGCAGCCTCTAATTATTTCTTATTATTACGATACTTTCTCTACTTCAGAGAAACTTAATTCCATTGGTGTTTTCCTTCCAAAAATTAACACTGAAACTTTAAGTTTCCTTTTATCTTCATTAATTTCTTCTACAGAGCCATTAAATCCATTAAAAGGACCTCCTATTACTTTGATTGTTTCTCCAACTACATAAGGAATCGCTATCTGATCAACATTTTCTGCCAATTCATCCATTCTACCCAACAATCTATTAACCTCTGACTTTCTCATAGGTAAAGGATCTCCTCCTTTTGTCTCAGCTAAAAAACCTATCACATTTGACAAGCTAACAATCGTGTGGTGCATTTCTCCTTCTAGAGCGACTTCCAAATATACATAGCCTGGAAAATACACTTTTTCCTTGGTAATCTTCTTACCGTTACGTATTTGCACTACCTTTTCAGTAGGGATTAAAATTTGTCCTAAATAATCACTTAATCCTAAACGCTGAACTTCATTTTCAATATAAAGCTTCACTTTGTTTTCTTGTCCACTAATGGTTTTTAAAACATACCATTTTTTATCTATCGCGTTCATATGATGATTATAAAAAATATTATAATTTAAATAAATTTAAAACTCCTGTATTGATTACCCAATCAGCTAAAGCCGTAACTCCTGCCACTAATAACGCAAAAACAGCTACTACTAAAGTAGCAGACTGAAGATCGTCCCAACTGGGCCACGTAACTTTATTCATAAATTCATCGTATGAACCTTTAACGTAGTCTACGAATTTACTCATAACACTTATTCTTTGCACGGGCGGTAGGGATCGAACCCACGACCTTTGGTTTTGGAGACCACTGCTCTACCAGCTGAGCTACGCCCGTATTTTAGTTAAACAAAGGTGCTCTAATGAGCACCTTTGCCTTAAATATTTGGTTTTATCTTATCCTATAATTTCTGTCACCTGACCTGCTCCAACTGTTCTACCTCCTTCACGAATAGCAAAACGTAAACCTACATTCAATGCAATAGGCTGAATCAAATCAACTTCAATAGTTAAGTTATCTCCTGGCAATACCATCTCACGTCCTTCAGGTAAAACAATTTCTCCTGTAACATCTGTTGTACGAACATAGAATTGAGGACGGTATTTATTGTGGAATGGTGTGTGACGACCTCCCTCTTCTTTTTTCAAGATATACACCTCTGCCTTAAATTTGGCGTGTGGTGTAATTGACCCTGGAATAGCAATAACCATACCTCTTTTGATATCAGTTTTTTCAATACCTCTCAACAAGATACCTACGTTATCTCCAGCTTCTCCTCTATCCAAAATTTTACGAAACATTTCAACTCCTGTCACAGTAGAGGTTAACTTTTCAGCTCCCATACCAATAATGTCAACAGCATCTCCCGAGTTAATAACTCCAGATTCGATACGACCCGTTGCCACAGTACCACGACCTGTAATAGAAAATACATCTTCAATTGGCATTAAGAATGGCTTATCTTGATCTCTTTGAGGTAATTCAATCCACTCATCAACCTGAGCCATTAAGTTCAACACAGTTTCAACCCACTGTCCTTCTCCATTCAGAGCCCCTAAAGCAGAGCCGGATACTACTGGAGAATTATCTCCGTCATATTCGTAAGAAGATAATAGATCTCTTACTTCCATTTCTACTAATTCTAACAACTCCTCATCATCAACCATATCTACTTTGTTCAAGAAAACAACGATACGAGGCACATTTACCTGACGACATAATAGGATGTGCTCACGAGTTTGAGGCATAGGACCATCTGTAGCAGCAACTACCAAAATAGCACCATCCATTTGAGCAGCTCCCGTAACCATGTTCTTAACATAGTCAGCGTGACCTGGACAATCTACGTGTGCGTAGTGACGATTAGCTGTTTCATATTCTACGTGTGAAGTATTAATTGTAATACCTCTTTCTTTTTCTTCAGGCGCATTATCAATTTGATCAAAATCTTTTGCCTCTGAGAATCCAGCATCAGCTAACACCTTTGTAATAGCTGCAGTTAATGTAGTTTTACCGTGATCAACGTGACCAATAGTCCCGATATTTAAGTGCGGCTTACTACGATCGAAAGTTTCCTTTGCCATGACTATACTTGTTTTCTAAAATTATTTATATTTAACTTATCTATTTTGTCTAAAATACTATATAACAACAAAATGTAGAGCCAATGACGAGAATTGAACTCGTGACCTCTTCCTTACCAAGGAAACGCTCTACCACTGAGCTACACCGGCCTATCAACACCTATGTACACCTAGCCTTTTGTAAAAATTGAGCGGGAAACGGGACTCGAACCCGCAACATTCAGCTTGGAAGGCTGATGCTCTACCAATTGAGCTATTCCCGCCTGTCAATCATTAAACTTTGAAGAGTTGCAAATTGAACAACCCTAAATTTAACCGTGGGAGGAGCAGGATTCGAACCTGCGAAGGTAAAAACCAACAGATTTACAGTCTGTCCTCGTTGGCCGCTTGAGTATCCTCCCCTTCTAAAAAGCTTTGCGAAATTATAAAAAATTCAGAACTTCACAAAGGTTTTTTATCTTTTAATTACAAAATTAAGAGCCGATGGAGGGACTCGAACCCACGACCTGCTGATTACAAATCAGCTGCTCTAGCCAGCTGAGCTACATCGGCCTATTCGTTTCAGCTAAAGCAATTCTACTACACCTCAACGAGGTTGCAAAGGTAATATCTTTTGTTATTTTTGCAAATATTTTTTTGTTTTTTTTATCTGTTTATTCTTTAGTTTGATAAAATCATTTATAACTTGCTTGTCTAATTTCAAATCCTTCATAACTCGATAATTTAATAGCGTTACTTGCATCTAATTAAAACCTTATTTATACTCCTTTAATACAATAAAAAAGCTACTTTAATAAGTAGCTTTAAACATATCTTTATATTCTCATTAAAATACTTTTTCTTTTTCTTTCTTTTTAATAATTTGTCTTTTTAATGTATCTAATGATAAGTCTACACATTCTTCAAATGATTGCCCTGTTTTTTTAACTATGATATTTTCTCCTGGAACAGCTACTTCTACCTCTACAATTTTACTCAACATTTTTTCAGAAGTATTTTCCGATTTGAAATACACATCAACTGAAACTATTTTATCATAATATTGTTCTAGTTTTTCGAATTTTTGTTCTGCATATTCTTTCAAGCTTTCCCATGCATCAACATTTACTGAATGAACTATTAATTTCATAAGCAATTACTTTTTTATACTCCTTGGGTGAGTATGGTTATACATTTTTTTTAATTCTTTGAGACTACTATTCGTATAAACTTGAGTAGAGGCCAAACTGGAATGTCCCATAAGCTCTTTAATTGCGTTAAGATCTGCTCCTGAATCTAATAAATGTGTTGCAAAACTGTGTCTGAGCATATGTGGACTTTTTTTATCTTTTGTTGTCACAAGACTAAGATAATAATTTACAACTTGATAAACAAGACTAGGGTAAATTCTTTTACCTTTTTTTGTGAGAATTAACGCTTCTTGATCTTTTTCTTCAAGCTGTTCAGAATATTCTAAATATTTTGTTACAATTCTAATAAGAGTATTCGTTAATGGAATAATACGCTCTTTATTACGCTTTCCCACAACTTTAATGATCTTTTTAGAAAAATCTATATCCCATTTATTTAGGTTAATTAATTCTATTTTTCTTATTCCTGTTTGATATAGTAGTTCCATAATCAATAAGTCACGTAAGCCTTCAAAATCATGTTTAAAAGTTTCTTGAGAATCTAATAGAAAACTCATTTCTTTTTTGGAGATCGGAACTTGAACTTTTTTTGAATTCTTAATTGGATCAATCAAATTTAATGGAGATTTAGATATAACACCTATCTTCATCAAATATTTGTAGAACGATCTTAGTGAACTTAATTTCCTGTTAATACTTGCAGAAGAATATTCTTTTTCAGCTAAAAAAATAATATATCCTCGAATATCCTGATGTGTTACTTTCAGTGGAAAAATTTCATTGATTTCAAAAAACAACGAGCATTCCAGCACATCCGCAATATAATTTTTAACAGTATGAATTGAATAACGTTTTTCTAACTCAAGGTATTCTTTAAACTTATTGATTAATTCCATACAAAAAAGGTTATCCAAATTTACTACAAATTCAAATAACCTCTTTGTGTTTTCTACAGTGTTTTATAATTTCTCTAGCTATAAATCAGCATTTAAAGCAATTTCCATCATTTTTGTAAACGCATTTTGTCTTTCTTCTGCATTTGTTGCTTCATGAGTAACTAGATTATCTGAAATGGTCAATATACAAGCTGCATTTTTTCCTGTCGCCTTTGCATTAGCAAATAACGCAAATGATTCCATTTCCACAGCTAAACATCCTTGCTCTTTGTTAATTTTCTTATAATCATCAAAATTCTTACGGTAAAAAACATCTGAAGAATGAATTCTTCCTTCTATATATTCTAACTTTAATTGATTTGCAGATTCTATTAGTTTCTTATTGATATCTTCAGAAGCATTTAATACGCTCGTTTCTTCTCCTAAAACAATTTGAGCAAATGTAGATTCACTATAAGCTTCCGTTGAGATCACAACATCATATAAATTTAAACTTGCTGTATAAGCTCCCGCTGAACCTACTCGTATAATATTCTCTACATCATAAAAAGCAAATAACTCGTGTGAGTAAATCCCAATACTAGCCATCCCCATACCAGATCCCATTACGGTAACTTGCTTCCCTTTAAACTCACCCGTATACCCTAACATATTTCGAATACTATTAATTTGCTCTACATTTTCAAGAAAGTTATCTGATATAAACTTTGCTCTAAGTGGATCTCCTGGCATAATAACCGTCTTCGATATTTTTGATTTATCCGTAACACCTATATGTGGTGTTGGAATCATTGTGTTTTCCATATTATTAATTTCATACCCTATCCAACCACCCTTTTTAATTAATAATTTTAAACCAATTTTTATTTTACCACGCAAAAAACTGTTATCCAAACTTACTAAAAAATTGAATAACAGTTTTAATTTATTCTAAGGGCCTATCTCCTAATATTCTTGTTGCGCTAATTTTTGCTTGTAGATCGCTTTAATTTTTGCTTGTCTCTTCTCAACAGAAGGCTTCGTAAATTGCTTACGACTTCTTAGTTGCTTTAAGACCTTTGTGCTATCGATTTTTCTTTTATATTTCTTTAATGCTCTATCGATAGACTCTCCTTCTTTTACTGGAATGATTAACATATAAATTAATTCTTTAATTATTCTAATTTTGGAATGCAAATATACAAAATTTGTTCTTTACAGAAATAAAATTTTATACTTTTTTACTTTATCTCCTTCCTCTACCTCTTGACCTTCCATCATTTCTTCGTCCTGAACCGTTTCTATGCCCCTTAAATCCTCCTCGTTTTCGAGACCTTCCTCTTCCTCTATCACCTTTTTGTTGCGCTTCTTCTACTGAAACACGATTTCCTCGATATTGAATTCGATTCATGGCTGTTAAAATTTCATCTTTATGAGTTGAATCTGCTTCAAAGAATGAAAAATTTTCCAATAAATCAATACTTCCAATTTCTATATTACGAATCTTAGTATTTTCATTAATTAAAATTAAGAGTTCTTTTGGATTCATTCGATCTTTTTTCCCTACATTTATAAAGAATCGGGTAAATCCATTCTTTGAACTTCTACCCCTAGCTTTCTCTTCTCTTTCTTCAACATTAATATCACGCGATCCTTTATAAAAATCTAAGAAACGATTAAACTCCAATGAAACTAAACGCTGTAGCAATTCTTCACGTGACATATCACTCAACTCTTCATAAATTGCAGGTAAATATTCATCAATTTCTTTGTGATTAATTTCTATTTTTCCTATTTTCCGAATTGTGCTAAATAATTGCTTTTCACATATTTGCTTTCCTGTTGGAATATTTTTCTTTTGCATTTTCCCTACCTTTCGCTCTATAGATCGGATTTTTCCAACTTCACGATTAGTAATAACAGTTGCACAAACTCCTTGATTTCCTGCTCTCCCTGTACGGCCACTACGGTGAACGTACACTTCTTCTTCATCTGGTAAATTATAGTTAATTACATGTGTTAATTCGTTTACATCAATTCCTCGGGCTGCTACATCAGTTGCCACCAAAATTTGTAAGTTTTTATCTCTAAAACGTTTCATCACATAATCACGTTGCGCCTGTGATAAATCTCCATGAATGGCGTCCGCAGAATACCCTTCCTGCATTAATTGATCTGCAATATCTTTGGTCTCTCTTTTCGTTCTACAAAAAATAATACCGTAAATTTCAGGGGCAAAATCTACTAATCTTTTTAATGCCGTATAACGATCTCTCGCATTGACAATATAATATTCGTGTGTAACATTTTTATTTCCAATATTTTTTTCTGGAGAAACTTTTATTTTTGCAGGGCTAATCATATACTTTGAAGCTAAATTCTGTGCTTCTTTAGGCATTGTCGCTGAGAACAACAACGTTTGTTTATAATCTGGTGTTCCTGCCAAAATAGCATCTAAATCATCTTTAAACCCCATAGAAAGCATTTCATCTGCTTCATCTAAAACCAACCACTGAATTTCGGATAAATCTAAGCGTTTTCTATTTAGTAAATCTAGTGTTCTACCTGGTGTACCTACAATGATTTGGGCTCCTTTTTTAATTCCACGAATTTGTTTTTCAATATCTGCTCCTCCATAAACAGCTTGCACGCGAACACCTTCCATATATTTAGAATAATCTTCAATATTTTTTGCTATTTGCAATCCTAATTCACGTGTTGGAGACAATATAATAACCTGAGGTTTTCGAATAGCTACATCAATTTCGTTTAATATAGGAAGACTAAATGCTGCTGTTTTCCCTGTTCCTGTTTGTGCCATAGCAATCAAATCTTGCTCTGAGGAAGCCAATTGTTCGAAGGATTTTTCTTGAATAGGTGATGGTTTTTCAAAACCTAAATCGTCTAATGCTTTTAGGATTTCTTCATTAAATCCGTAATCTTTAAATGAACTCATATATTATTTTTTAAAGCACCAAACCTCATTTTCCACAACCCACGAAAACAGTATAGTGCGTTTCCAGTCCGCGAATATACACTTTTTAATTGGGTTTCATTATTTTTTAAAATTAAATTAGGCTTTGCATACTGTTTTAACAAGCTAAACTTAAGGATATATCACATTCTTAAATTTAGCTTATTTACATCAGCAAAAAGCCCTATAATTTTAAATTTGGAAAAGCACTACCAATTTATTAGAACAGACCCCCATGTAAAACCACTACCAAAAGCTGCCATACAAACTAAATCTTTTTCTTTAATTTTTCCAGCTGATTTTGCTTCACTTAGAGCGATAGGTATTGTTGCTGCAGTCGTATTACCATATTTTTGAATATTGTTAAACACCTGATTATCTTGCAGTTTCAATGTCTTTTGAATGAATTGAGAAATTCTCAGATTAGCTTGATGAGGTATTAGTAGGTTAAGATCTTGTGGCGTTTTATTATTCGCCTGTAATACATCCATAATGGTTTCTGGAAAACGAACTACCGCATTTTTAAATACATGATGTCCATTCATATGAGGAGACCATAATTCGTGATGATCTTGAATTTCTGCTAGATCTTTCACTTTATTGGCCCATTTGTATTTATTTCCCGGAGCTAACAATGCTAGTTCTTCAGCATTCTTTCCTTCAGCATGCATTCGAGTTGATAATATTCCTCTTCCTTCTTCTTCAGTTCCTGAAACAACTACAGCTCCTGCCCCATCTCCAAAAAGAACTGACACTCCTCTTCCTCTCGTAGTTAAATCCAATCCGTAAGAATGAATTTCAGATCCAACAACTAAAATATTTTTATAGGTATTTGTCTGTATAAATTTATCAGCTACAGAAAGTGAATAAATAAATCCTGAACATTGATTACGAACATCTAGAGCTCCAACAGTTCCTATTCCCAACATCTCTTGTAGCTGTACACCTCCTCCAGGGAAATAATAATCTGGGCTCAAAGTTGCAAAAATAATAAAGTCAATATCTTTAGGTTCTAAGTTAGCATCTTCTATAGCTTTTTTAGATGCCCTGTATGCTAAAGATGCTGTAGTATCTTTTCCTTTTCAGCAAATCTTCTTTCTACAATACCGCTTCTTTCTACAATCCAATTATGATTCGTATCCATAATTTTAGCTAAATCATGGTTCGTAACAACTCTTTCAGGAACATAGTGTCCTACCCCTAATATAATTGATTTTATCATTTTTGGTTTCTTATTTATTATTAAAAATTTTCCAAAGATACTATTTTAGCATTTTCATTACAAGAATGGCAACCCTTCAATTCCAAAGCTACTTTTTATTTAGAGTTTTCTTCCACTATCACAAAAATATCTTCATGATTTTTTTTCATATAAAATCGCTCTCTTGCTATTTTTTCAATGGATTTCGGATCATCTTGCACCTTCTTTAATTCTGTTTTTACACTTTCCAATTGATTTTTATAAAAATTTCTATCCTCTTCCAGTCTTTCTATTTCTTGGTCAATCCGAATGTGTTGTAACAAAGATGCATCATCAAAAAAAGTCATCCAAACAACAAACAGTCCTATTATTAAAACATACTTATTTACTCCCCATTTAAACCATTTTTTTTCTTTAATATTTGCCCTATTCATGGTTTTGAATTTACAAGTTTATCTTCTATCACTGTTTTCAAAATATTTATTGCTACTGGATTTCTACGCATATTAGGTACTATAATATCCGCAAAGCTCTTTGTTGGTTCTATAAATTGATTGTGCATAGGACGTAATGTAGTTGTATAACGTGTCAAAACTTCATCTAAATCCCTTCCCCGCTCTTCAACATCTCTTCGAACACGTCTAATTAAACGCTCATCAGAATCTGTATGGACAAAAACTTTTATATCAAATTCTTCTAATAATGCTTGATTTGTAAAAACCAATATTCCTTCTACAATAATTACATCTTTTGGAAAAATAGTTGTAAAGTGTTCTAATCTTGTATGTTTCGTATACGAATAAATAGGTTGTTCTATCGGAGTTCCCTTTTTTAGTTCTTTTAAGTGAGTCACTAGTAGATCAAAATCAATCGATCTTGGATGATCATAATTAATTTTCTCTCGTTCAGAAAAAGCTAAATGACTATTATCTAAATAATACGAATCTTGTGATAAAACAGCTATCTCTTGTTCTTTTAATTCTTGTAATATTTTATTAACAACTGTTGTTTTTCCAGACCCTGTTCCACCAGCAATACCTATTACTAACATTGAATTTTTACAATTTTAGCAAAAGTACCATTTTTATTATAAATTTAATTTTTTGATCGTGTTTTTACAAAAAATTGTACTTTCGTCCCAAAATTTTGTTAACACCATGAAAAAAAGTATACTTACAGTAGTTCTTACTGTACTATTTATTGCCTGTTCAACACCAAAAGCTGCAACTAATAGTGAGTCCTCTGAAACTATAACACCAAAAGATGAAACCACTACAAAACTTTCATTTTACAAAGATGTTTTATTTCAAAATTTAACCTTGAGAGTAGAAGGACAATACCTTCCTTTAACTTCGGTAACCTTCACTCATACAAAATCTGATTTAGTCGGAAAAAAGCGAATTTATGAGCTTTATGGAGATTGGGTAAAAGCTATAAGTTTATCTACTTCTAAACATCCATTGCTACTTTGGAAAAACATTCCCTTACTGGACAATGATTTTAAAATGACAACTATTATTGTCGATGGAAAATTAGTTAATAATGTCAATGAAATTTCTTTTTATGTATATGACACTAAAACGAAAGAAGATCTTTTAGCAAAAAATTCTTCTTATAGAAAACAAATTTTAGACAAGATAATTCTATTATTGGAAACCAATAATCCTGAAAATAAATCTTTTGAAAAAAAGTTTTGGAAAGATTTTTATTTTGTAGACATTTACGAGGGAAATTAATGTTTTTGACATAAAAACTTAAGTTTATGAAAAATTTTATTTTTATTTTATTAGCTCTTCCTCTTTATTCTCAAGAAAAATTGGATTCTATTTTCACTTCTGAGGGCGAAGTTTTACCTGTTCATGTAAAAGAAATTACCGACAAATTCATTAAGTATAACTATGCAAATGAAGAGCTGCTTAATACCATTAGTAAAAATACTGTCACAAAAATTCATTTCAAATCAGGAAGAAAACAAGAATTTTCTTCTCACATGAATTTATCTCCTATAACTCATTACACTGATTGGAAAAATGTTCAAATTTCGAATATTCCTTCTGAAGTAGAAGGTTTAATGAAAGTGGGTACTGTTGGAGCTAAAGCAAAAGGTTTTACAACACTTTCAAGCATTGGAAAACTGCAAGATCGAGCTTACGATAAATTAAAAATTCAATCTGCTATGATGGGGGCAAATATTGTTTATGTTATCAATCAAAATACAGAGGACGCTATTTACGGTGGCGACTGGGGAGGGAGCAAAACACCTAGTGTAACTTTATCAGGAACTTGTTATACTTCCAAAAAAATCAAAAAAACAGCTATCAAAGAAGGAAATTATCTCATTAACAAAATTGTTCGACTTAAAGCTAATGACATTAATGTTAACGAGATCACACCTAATAAGCCTGTTGTCATTACAATTACACACAATCTTTTGAAGGACAAGAATGGTTTTGTTGAAATGAAAAATGTCATTAACAATGGTGAAATTAAGAAAGGCATTGAAAGTTTACGTATCTTGGATAACACCCATAATTCTTTAGTGATTCTTGCTTTGCACAAAACAAGAGGAGGAAAAACAACTTATTATAATATATTTTTGGATAAACAATAAAAATCATAATAACTTCAAAAAAGTCCTGAAAAAATGATCAGGACTTTTTTGTTTATAATGAGTAATTAGGAGCTTCTTTCATTACGCTAACATCATGTGGATGACTTTCCTTTAAACCTGCATTGGTTATTTTCACAAATTTAGCTTCTCTAATCATA
>JBKDZS010000081.1:0-16974 GCA_047971445.1 Flavobacteriales bacterium | reverse complement strand
TAGGGGAATATATCATTGAAAAACAAAAAGATTTTAAATATTCAACGGGAGAATTAACCCGCTTATTAAGTGCTATTCGTTTAGCTTCTAAAATTGTTCATAAAGAAGTAAACAAAGCGGGATTAGCTGATATTATTGGAACTGCAGGTGCTGAAAATATTCAAGGTGAAACTCAGCAAAAATTGGATGTATTTGCTAATGAAATTTTTATTAATGCTTTAACCAATCGTGATGTCGTTTGTGGAATCGCCTCAGAGGAGAATGATGATTTCATTGCAATCGATCGAGGTGATAATTCAGATCAAAGTAAATATGTTGTCCTCATAGATCCTTTAGATGGTTCTTCCAATATTGATGTCAACGTTTCTGTTGGAACAATTTTTTCTATTTTTCGTCGAATTACACCTGAAGGAAGCCCTGTACAAGAAAAAGATTTTCTTCAAAAAGGAACAGAACAAGTTGCAGCAGGTTATGTAGTATACGGCTCTTCCACCATGATTGTTTTCACGACAGGTAATGGTGTTAGCGGATTTACCTACGACAGTTCGTTAGGAGTATTTTATTTATCTCATCCCAATATAAAAATTCCACAAACAGGAGCTATTTACTCAATTAACGAAGGGAATTACATCCATTTTCCACAGGGAATCAAAGATTACTTAAAATACTGTCAGGAAGAGAAAGGAAATCGTCCCTATACATCTCGTTACATAGGGTCTTTAGTAGCCGATTTTCATAGAAATATGTTGAAAGGAGGAGTTTATTTATATCCTACAACCACAAAATCGCCTAAAGGAAAATTACGTTTGTTATATGAATGTAACCCCATTGCTATGCTAGCCGAGCAAGCTGGTGGAAAAGCATCTGATGGCTTTATGCGAATTATGGAAATCAAGCCTACAGAACTACATCAGCGTGTACCTTTTGTTTGTGGTTCAATAACCATGGTAAATAAAGTAGAAGAATTTATGAAGCAATAGTATTTCGTTTATGTATTTTTAAGTGATAAATACTAAGAAAAATCAAAGCACAGAATGTAGTGAAGGCCACCCCATAAAATGCAAAAGGAATATGAGCAAGATTATGGTCGTAATAAAATCCTGATATAATAGCACCTAACGTAATTCCTAATTCAAATAAAATGTACATCGTTGAAAAAGATCGACCCCGGTTTTCAACCGTACTTAAATCGGTAACACAGGCATAAGAAGCAGGAGCGTATATTCCTCGAGCTATTCCATAGAGAAATCCTCCTGCATAAAGAACGTAAGCTGTAGAAGAAGACCCAATTGTTATCATAGCCACAATTAATAAAATCATACCTACCTGCACAACAATAATACGCCCATAACGATCTGAAAGTTTACCTGCTATAATACGAACCAACATAGAGGCAATTAATACATATGAAAAGAAAACACCCTTATTACGTACCCCTAATGAATCCGAAAAATCAGGTATTAAAGTTACCACAACACCATAGGATGCTACATTAAATAACAACATAATGGAAGGAAGTAATACACTAGGTTCAAAAAAATCCTTTTTAGTAATTTTTAATAATTTCCAGGAAATCTTTTGACGACTTTTTTTAGGTAACGTTTCTTTCATTCCAAAAAATATTAAAACAGATAGCAAGGATATAAATCCCGAAGTGACAAACATAGAGGTAAAACCCCAATTTTCTTTAATGAATGAGCCTAAAACAGGTCCCGCAGCCATACCTAAACTTCCTAAAACGCCTAATATTCCCATAGCCTCTCCCCTTCTGTTTTCAGGTACTATATCAGCTAAATAGGCTGCGGTAGCAGTTGGCTTAAAACCTGTTGACATACCATGAATTGAACGTAAAACAAAAAAGCCCAACACCGTTGTCCAAACAGAGTAAAAAATAGATGTTACAAAGGCTATACAAGCTCCAAAAATCATAATCGGCATTCTTCCAATAGCGTCTGTTAGTTTTCCACTTAAAGGTCTAGAAATCATTGCGACAATCGTAAATGAAGCAATGATATAGCCAATATTAATATTGTACCCTCCAATACTTTTTAAAAAGTCAGGTAATTCAGGTAATATCATATTGAAACTCATAAAGAAGAATAAAGAACTAATACTGAGTAACCAAAATTGACGATTCTTTAAGAAATTTTTTTTGCATAGGGTATCATCCATAAGATGGTAAATTTAAACTATTTATGAATGATTCAATATATGAAATAATTCATTTTATCAAAATTGCTTTTAAAATCTAAATACAGACTTTCAACTTTCATATAGATCAAAAATTTAACCTTAATAAAATGTAATTCAAGATAACATTCGTTATAATGTCACCATAATGATTTAAACTTAAAAACCTCCTGAATTTAAATCAAGAGGTTTTTTATTTTTATTATCGTTTACCATTCATCATAATCACATCGACAAGCATTTTGGCAGAATAATTTTATTCCTAAGCGAACCTGATGTCCTCCTCGATAGTAAGAACCGTATTCTCCTAAATCAACATCGTAAGAATAAGAAACTTTCCAGCTATCTTTATCCAATCCTACAACAGGTGTAAATGCTAGACTCTTAAAGCCGTCACTCTTGTAACCTCTGTAAGAAGCCCGAGCCCACAAACGTGTTTCAGGATTAATTCCATAAGAAAATTTAGCCCCAACATCGATCATATCACGACGCTGTTCTTCTTCTAAAATATACGTTGCAGTAGGTGTAATAGAAACAGCATCAGAAGGCGAGATTTTATACTCAAGAGTTCCGATAAAATTTCTCTGATTAATAGGCTCTTCTAATTCATCATCTTTAGAAGTAAATTCTAGTAAAGAATTTGCTGTTAAACTTGCCCGGAAAGGTCCCTTCAAATAAGTGAATGATATATTAGCATTGAAATTACTATAACTTCTATTTGCCAAAATAGGATCAATATTATGTTCTACTAAACTACCTAAATCATTATAATTAAATATAATAGTTTGAGCAGAAAGTGCCATTTGCAAACGATGCGGATTTTTAATGCTATTTTCGTTAAAGATTAAGTGGTGGTTATATGTCACTTGCATCTCGGTTTGTTTTGTTGGACCATTTTCATCTCTCATAATGTAGCCTCCAATACCTCTCCTATCACCAATTCTCTTATTAAAACTAGCTATATAAGTTGCAGGGTGATCATCAGTTCCAAACCATTGTTGTCTAACAGAGAACGATAAATCCCCACAAATACTCCTCCCTGCCATTGAAGGGTGTAAAAGATACTCATCTCCTAATAGGTACGTATTATAGTAAGGCAAACCGTCTTGTGCAAAGTTTAATAAAGACATACCTCCTAACAGGATAGTCAAAAGTCTTTTTTTCATATTTTAATCTTTTGTACTTCTTATTTTAAAACTAGTTATTGAAATATCATATATGATCTACTTAAATATCAATTACAACATTATCTATTAACTCCCCCCCTATTTCGAACTATAATCAAAACTTCTTTTCCATAACATATTATAGAAATTCGTTTAATAATTTTTTACTACTCAAAAAGAACGATAAAAAATTATAATTAGTATTCAAAGTTATAAAAAAACTAGAAACCTGTTAATTTTAAACTATCATTTTCTAATTCTGAACAATTAAAAGTCACTTGTTTTTTAATAAATCACGTATTTCAGTGAGCAATTTTTCTTCAGCACCTGGCTTAGCAGGAGCTTCTTTTTCCTTTTCTTTCTGTATTTTATTATAAATTCTAACTACCATAAAAATACAAAATGCAACAATTACAAAGTCAACAACCGACTGTATAAACGATCCATACATTATAGCTATTTCTCCAACTGTTTCTATTGTATCAACATTCGTTTCTTGAGTTCCTTTCTGTAAAACATACTTTAAAGTCTTAAAATCAGCACCCACAATCATTCCTATAGGAGGCATTAATACATCATTTACAAATGATGTAACAATTTTTCCAAACGCACCTCCAATTATTACAGCTGTTGCTAGATCAATGATACTTCCTTTAAATGCAAAATCCCTAAATTCTTTTAGTACCTTCATTTTTTATTTTCTCCAATATAGTTTTGTTTCACCCTCTATTACACCCCATTTATCACTCATTCCTCCATTTACTTCTAATACGTATTTTACAGCCCCCTTAGAGCCTTGAATCCCATATTCAGTCATAGGCGGAGCATTTTTCACAATATTCAATACAGTAGAATCTTCTCTAATATACAAAATGTCTAAGGGAATCCTTGTATCCTGCATCCAAAAAGTTTTAAGTTCCGGTTTAGGGAATAAAAAAAGCATCCCCTGATTTTCCTTCATTGAATAACGATGTTTTAAGCCTTCAGAAGTCTCATACTGACCTTCGGCAAACTCAATATCAAGTTCTTTTATAGTCTTTAACTTATTTTTAAGTTCTAAAGTTCCTTCTTTTGTAAAATAACGTTCAATACGTTGTTGTGTTTCATTTGACTTTTGATCATTTTTACACGAAAGTAAAAAGGATACAACACTAAAAATCAAAATATTTTTTACATATATTTTCATATAATAAATTGATAAATTTGTGACAAATTTAGTTCAGAAAAGTGACTTATAATAATGTTTGCTAAAGATAAATTTTGATTTTTTGAATTAGGGCTATCAAATCCTACACAAAAAATACCTGCATCATAAGCCGCACGAACTCCATTTGTAGAATCTTCTATAATAATACATTCCTCTTTTTTATGCTTAGATAATTCTTGTGCATGAAGAAAAATAGCAGGATTTGGTTTCGATTTTAAAAAATCTTCCCCACTCACAATATGTGTAAAGTAATGATATAAATCAAAGCGTCTAAAAACTCGATCAATTGTAACTTTTGAAGAAGATGACGCTAAAATTAATTGCAAACCTTCTTGATGAAGTTTTTGAATCGTTTCTAAAGCACCCTCTATTAAACAGAGATCTTCTTTAGTATCAAAAAGATGATTAAAAATAGTACGCTTTCTTTGAATCAAATCTTCAATACGGTGCTTTAAATTAAAATCTAACGCTAATTTTTCATATACATTTTTGGTAGAAAATCCTGTTAAGGATTGATAGTATTCATCTGTAATACTTATTTCTAATTCTTTAAAGTGTTCAAAAAAAGCGCTATGATGAACTGGCTCTGAGTCAATAATAACTCCATCCATATCAAAAATAACTGTCTTAATCATTTTGTATTCTTTTAAAGGAGGTAAGTAAAATAAGTACACCTGCAATAATGAAAGGAATACTTAACCATTGCCCTGTATTTAAAACCCATTCCGAACGCTCTTGAACCTGTGCTAGTTTGAAAAATTCCACAAAAAATCGAACAGACCACAATAGAATAAAAAACAGTCCAAAAAGAAAACCACTGTATTTTCGGATTGAAGTTTTCAAGAACAAATAAGTTAATATCATAAAAATAAGTACATAACCCATTGCCTCATACATTTGCGCTGGATGTCTATATAATTCAGGATTATAAATCGGGTTTTCAGCCTGACCTCTAGGGACAAACATTCTAACAAATTTAATTGCCCATGGTAAATCTTCTGAAACAGGAAATCCAACCATTTCAGAATTAAAGAAATTTCCTGTACGTACAAAAGCCCCTCCCAGCGCTATAGGAATTACTATTCGATCGTATAACCAAAAGAATTTCTTACCTAAGGGTTTTAAAAACTTCTTCCAAAATAAAGCAAAAGCAATAAAAAATCCAAGAGTAGCTCCATGGCTAGCTAAACCACTAAATCCTATAAACTCCCATCCTTGAATCCATTGTGTTCCGAATAAATTAATTAAGAATGTATTTGGATTTTCCCGAATGGGAAGAATAATTTCTATTAGATGATGTTGATAATAATCCCAACTGTAAAACAAAACCTCTCCTAAGCGCATTCCAACAAACATTCCAATCAAAGAATACATTAACAACGGATCCAATAAGTCAAAACTTACCTTTTCACGTGTAAAAATATATTTCATAATATAAAAGGCACATGCAAAGGCTACAAGATACATCATACTATAAAATCGAATCGTAAAAAAATCGCCTATAGGAATACCCAAAGGCGGATCCCACGTAAAAGCTAATACCATCATACTTTTTTATTTTTTTCAGGGACGGGATCGTATCCTTTCCCTCCCCAAGGATTACAGTTTATTATTCGTTTGACTGAAAGCCAGCTACCATAAAACATCCCATGAATATGTAATGCCTTTAAGGCATAGGCTGAACAAGTAGGCGAATAACGACAATTGGTTCCTAACAATGGGCTTATAAAAATTTGATAAAATCGAATAAACACTACTAATGGAAAAATCATTATTTTATGTATTTTTTCTTTCATATTTTCCACAAATGTAATGATTTTCATTACCTTTTTTACTTAATTTGCTATAAAAAAGAGTAGTATAATTAAAAGTTTAGAGAAATCAAACCGGTTTTATTATACTATTCTTTTTATATTGTTAAAAAATTATATAACATACGAAAATATGATCTTTAATCTATTGGACTGGGGTATTATTGCTCTCTTTTTAATATTATCTCTTTTTATTGGTATTTACTTCAGGAAATCTGCTGGAAAAGGAATTGAAAACTTCTTTTTAGGAGGAAGAAACTTACCTTGGTATATTGCGGGCATTTCTATGGTTGCCACAACTTTTGCTGCTGACACACCACTAGCTGTTACAGAACTTGTTGCAAAAGATGGAATTTCAGGAAACTGGATTTGGTGGAATGCCTTGATTGGAGGAACACTAACCACTTTTTTCTTTGCTAAACTATGGAGGAGAAGTCATGTTTTAACTGAAGTTGAATTGATTGAAAAACGATATTCAGGGCAAAAAGCTAGATTCTTAAGAGGCTTTAAATCCATTTATTTAGGTGTTTTTATGAACATAATGGTCATAGGTTGGGTCAATTTAGCTATGATTACCATCCTACAAGGTTTTTTCCCCGATTTAACCAAAGTTCATGGAATTTTAATATGTGGAGGATTAACCATATTTATACTCATCTACTCTACTCTTTCAGGTCTTTTAGGTATTGCTATTACCGATACCATTCAATTTTTCATTGCCATAATAGGTTGTATTATATTGGCTATTTTAGTCGTGAATTCAAATGCTGTTGGAGGAATAGATGGATTAAAAACCAGCCTTCCTCATGGAACTTTACATTTTTTCCCTGAAATAGAAGAAGGGCTAAAAACCCATGATGCTCTAACCATAAGCTTCGCCACCCTAATTGCTTTTTTTGGAATAGTTTGGTGGGCTAGCTGGTATCCTGGTTCTGAGCCTGGAGGTGGGGGTTATGTTGCACAACGAATGATGAGTGCTAAAAGTGAAAAAGATGCCGTTTTTGCAACCTTATTTTTCCAAATAGGACATTATTGCATTCGGCCTTGGCCTTGGATTTTAGTTGCATTAAGTGCCATGGTTATTTACTCAGTCCCTAAAAATATACAAGACAAAACACTTCAATTAGAATATCAAAATTTATTAGAAAAAGGTATTGATGAAAAAACATTATTTATCTCAGATGATGCCTTTAAACAACTAGATCAATCTAACCCTTCCATACAAGAAAACAAAGCTGACATTACACAAGTTCGATTAAAAATTCAAGACGAATCAAAAAAAAATCACTTTTTAAAGCATGCTTTGCATTATCAAAATGACCACCGATTTGGATTTGTTTACGCCATTCGAGATTTTCTTCCAAACGGATTGCTTGGGTTACTCTTTGTAGTCTTTTTAGCTGCATATATGAGTACGATTTCAACTCAATTAAATTGGGGCGCTAGTTATATCGTTAATGATTTTTATACTCGATTTTTAAATGAGAATGCTTCTCAATCTCACTTGGTATTCATTTCAAGAATAATCACCTTAATTTTAGGAATTATTGGTGTTGGTGTTTCATTTTTTATTGACAGCATTTCTGAAGTATGGAAATTTATTATGGAAGCCGGAGCAGGTTTAGGACTCGTACTAATCTTACGATGGTACTGGTGGAGAATTAATGCCTGGAGTGAAATTTCAGCTACTTTAGCTCCTTTTATAGGATATGGATTAACCCGTTATGTATTCGACTTAGAGTTCCCTAACAGTTTCTTTTGTACCGTTGCTTTTACAACAATTGTATGGATTGCTGTAACCTACATAACAAAACCGACAAAAAGAGAAACTTTAGAATCTTTTTATAAGGATGTCCAACCCGAAGGAGCTTGGGAACCTATTCGAAAAAATTTAGGAATTAAAAAAAGAACTTCCGAAATTGGCTGGTTATTCTCATGTTGGATAAGTGCTGCTGTTATGATTTACGCTACATTATTTTTAATTGGAAAGCTCCTTTTTAAAGAATGGTCTTCTGCTGGAATATGCCTTATAATTACTCTAATATCTTTATTAGCTCTACAATATAGTATACGTCAAACAAGTTTAATCAAAGATCAGTAATTTTTGCTTTAGGATATTTATTACAATAACGTCAGTTCGAAAAAGTTAATTTTTCACACCAAGATATTTACCATCTTTTAAAGCCTTAGAAGAATATTAGTTTAAGTAAATTCATTTGTAAAACATAAATCACATCGAAAACTTGTGTTGAATGTAATTGTGTTGGAGCACACAACATATTACATAACGATTAAAAGAACTTCAAAGCAGTTGTGCATTTACAAAACTTTTAAACTCTTGTGATATGGATAGGACTCAAACCTTTTACCGACTTGCTTAGCAAACGGTTTTAAAATTATTTTATCAATCTAATTATTTAAATTTAAAAATAAAAGATTGATCGCCAAAAATTAAAAAAAGGGGGATATATATTACCCCCCTTTTTATATTATTTATCTTTATTTTTTTAGTACATTTTATCGTAATACTCTGCAGCAAAACGATTGGATCCAAAGAAAGGTACTACATCATCCATTGCTTGGCTAACTATTTTTTGCCATTTAGCTCCTTTTTTGTCGTAATAAGCTGGGATTACATTATTTTCGATTACCTCAAATAAATTATTCATATCCTTATGATCCTGCTCATGTAACGGTAAATTATGATCCGTTGTTGGCAAAACGAAACCGTTCTCACCATCTTTAATAAACTCACAAATCCAACCGTCATTAGTCGAAACATTAACAGATCCATTCATCGCCGCTGTCATTCCCGAAGTACCAGATGCTTCACGTGTTACACGAGGGGTATTCAACCAAACATCAGAACCTTCCTTTAATTTACGTGATAATTTTAACTCATAGCCTACTAAAACCGCCATGTTATCAAATTCTTTTGCTAAATGAACCAGTTTATTAAACATTCCAACTGCATTATAATCCATAGGATACGGTTTTCCTGCCCAAATAATTTGTACCGGTTGCTCTACACGCTCCAATAATTCACGAAAACGTTCTATATCACGTGTTATCAAGTCAGCACGTTTATAATCAGCAAAACGTCGAGCCCATACTAATGTTAAAACTTCAGGATTAAATATTTTCCCTGTTTGATCAGCTACTTCCTCAAATAATTTTTCTTTTAATCGACGCTTACGTGCTTTATATAACTTCGTATCCTTATTTTCAGTAGCTTCTTTGATAACATTGTCTGTCCACCAGTCAGCATGCTGTGCGTTGGTAACATGATCAATTTCACTAATTCCATCATATCCACCCCACATTTCACGTGCTACTTCTCCATGTAACTTTGATACACCATTAGATTTTCTTGCTAAACGTAATGTAGCCAATGTATGATTAAAAGTATTATCATGCATTCCTGTAATTTTTCGAACCTCTTCTAGAGATGTTTTTCCAAAAAAGCCCATTTCATTCAATAAATGAATATCGTGTTTCTCATTTCCTGCTTCAACAGGTGTGTGTGTTGTGAAAACAAACTTTTTCTTAACCTCATCTAGGTTATGATTTTTATTATATTCATGAAAAATAGCCGAAATACCATGTGCCTCATTTAAGTGGTATACATCTGGATGATAATTTAACTCATCCAATAACTTAGCTCCTCCTAATCCTAAAACCATCGTTTGAGCAATTTTAGCTCTCGGATCAAAATCGTATAATTTATATGTAGTTGTTTTTGCTAAATAATCATTTTCTTCCACATCTGTAGATAAGAAAAACATAGGGACTGTACCAAACGTTTCTGGCTTTAAGAAGTATGCTTTTACCCATACATCATATCCATCAATTTGAATTGTAAACTTGATATTTGTATCAATTAAAAAATTATATTTTTTCTCTTGAAACAATACATCCATAGTTTGATCTGGCTTACGAACCTGATCGTAATACCCGTACTTCCAAAGAATTCCGATTCCAATTAAATTTTGTTTTAAATCATGTGCACTTTTCATATGTGACCCTGCTAAAAAGCCAAGCCCCCCTGAATAGGTTTTTAAACTCTGATCGATTGCATAATCCATGCAAAAATAAGCTACACTCTTATTGTATTTTTTATTAAAATTATAAGGGTGTTTGTATGCTTCTGGTAAAGATGCCATATTAATAATGTTTTATTTATTTAAAATTTTTAAGTGTCAAAAATACAATACTTTTATCAAAAAACCAAATAATAGTGTATAAAGCACACTAAGTAATGCATAGTTTAATAAAAGCTACTTATACAGCTCTTTTATAGTATATTAAAAAGTATTACTTTTGAAGCATGAGAAAAATCATTTATCCTGAAATAGAGTTTTATATCGAAAATTTATGCAATGAAGAACCCTTTATTTTAAAGGAGTTAAGTGATTATACACAAAAGCATATCCACGGAGCGCATATGATATCCGGTCATTACCAAGGGCGTTTACTTAGCATGGTCGCTAAACTAATAAATCCTAACATTATTTTAGAGATTGGAACCTACACAGGTTATTCAGCATTATGTTTAGCAGAGGGATTACAACAGAATGGGAAATTAATTTCTTTGGAAAGAAATTCTAATTTAGAAACCCTACATCATATGTTTTTACGTCAAAACCCTCAAATTGAAGTTCAATATGGAAATGCTTTAAAAATTATACCTACACTCCCTGAAACCTTTGATTTAGTTTTTATCGATGCAGATAAAGAAAATTACGCAAATTACTTTGATTTAATCGTTCCTAAAATGAAGTCTGGGGGCGTTATTCTATCTGATAATATTTTATGGCGTGGAAAAGTTACTGAAACAATAAGAGAACATGATCGACATGCTAAAATTATTCATTCTATAAAAAGCTTTAATAAAAAAGTTCATGAAGACTCCAGAGTAGAACAACTTATTTTACCTATTCGTGATGGCATTTCTATAATAAGGAAAATTTAAAAACATCTCTTTCATGTGGTTACACTTCAGCTAAAGATCTCGTTTGATAGAACCTCGTTTAAATTCTTCAATTTCTTCACGAGCATCTGCGATTTCTTTTTGAACTTCTTGAAAAGGAGATATTCCATCCGTTTGAGTTTCAACTTCATTCTTAATCTCATCAACAGGCTTCATAATTTCTCGCTTAATATCGTCTGATGCATCTCTCATCTGACGTACTGTTTTCCCAAAAGTTCGTGCAATTTCAGGAAGTTTATCTGCGCCAAATAACATTACCGCAATAATAAGTACCGTAATAATTTCTGTAAAGCCTATAAAAAGAATTGTTTGAAACATGTAACAAAATTAAGAATTTAGTATTAAGATTTAGGTATTAATTCGAAAAAATATTTACCATAAAAAATCCGTTTTATCAAATAAAACGGATTTATCAATATATAGATTCTAGGTAATTACCTAGAAGATGAATGCACTTAAAAGTGCATTATACTTTTCTATTTTTTAATGATCCTTTCGTTAAATCATACGTTATAGGTGATGCCACAAATAATGATGAATAAGTACCTACTATAACACCAACAATTAGCGCAAACATAAAACCTTTAATCGTATCACCTCCCAAGAAAAAGATAATAAACAACACGATTAAAGTTGTCAACGAGGTGTTAACTGTACGGCTCAATGTGCTATTTAAAGCTTTATTCATTAACTGGCCAAAAGGCATTGATCTATTTTTACGCAAATACTCACGTATACGATCAAATACAACCACGGTATCATTTAAAGAATATCCAATTACTGTCAAAATAGCTGCAATGAAAGCTTGATCTATTTCTAACGAAAGAGGCAAGATGTCTTTTGCAATAGAGAAAATTCCTAAAACTAATAAAACATCATGAAACACGGCCATTACGGCTCCAACTGAAAACTGCCATCTTCTAAACCGAACTAGTATATACAAGAAAATAACTGCTAAGGAGAATCCAACAGCTAAGAAAGCTTCTTGCTTAATATCGTCTGCAATAGTAGGACCTACTTTATTATACGATAACACTCCGTATTTTTTTGTTTCTCCACCCTTTGCAAAAGTTTCACGAGACATATCAGCAGGAAGATAAGCTTTAATTCCTTTGTATAGAATGTCAAATATTTTTTCGTCTACTCTCGTATCATCATTTTCATTAATCATGTACTTCGTCGTAACCTTTATTTTATTTTCTGTTCCTAGCGTTTTTATTTGAGGCGCATAAGTCTTTCCTTCTCCATCTACAAATAACGCTGTTAAATCTGTTGCAAGCTGATCTGATTTAGCTGGCTTTTCCAATAAAATCGTATAGGTTCTTCCTCCAACAAAATCAACACCTAAATCTAAACCTCTTGTAAACAGTGAGGCAATTCCTACTAGAATTAATCCTCCAGAAATCATGTATGCAATTTTTCTTTTTCCTAAAAAGTCAATATTCATATTCATGAACCACTTTTTTGTTATAGGAGCTGAAAAATTTACTTTAGGAAATAATTCAATTAAAAGTCTTGATAAAATCAAAGAGCTCACTAAAGAAGTAATAATTCCAATTCCTAAAGTAACGGCGAAACCTTTAATTGGTCCTGACCCAAAGGTTCCTAATATAATTGCAGTCAAAAAAGTTGTTACGTTAGCGTCTAATATAGATGATAAAGCAAAGTTATATCCATCTCGAATTGCTTGACGTTTTTCTTTACCATTATACAATTCTTCACGAATACGATCAAAAATAAGTACATTAGCATCTACTGCCATACCAATTGTTAGTACAATACCTGCGATACCTGGAAGTGTTAAAACACCATGAATTGATATTAAAACACCTAAAACAAAAATTAAATTGGCTGCTAATGAAATATCGGCAATAATACCCGCTCCAGCATAATAAAAAACCATCCAAATTAACACTAAAATCAAGGCTATAGCAAAAGATCTTAAACCTGAGTCAATCGCTTCCTGTCCTAAAGAAGGCCCTACTACTTCTGCTTGTATAATTTTAGCAGATGCAGGTAATTTTCCTGCATTCAAAATATCTGCTAAATCTTTTGCTTCAGCATCAGAAAATTGCCCTGTAATAGAAGCTGTTCCCGTGTTCATTTCTCCTCGTATAACTGGAGCAGAATAGACTTGATTATCTAAAACAATTGCCAATTGATTTCCTATATTTGCTTTTGTTACTTTTGCCCACTCTTTGGCTCCCGGAGTAGTCATTTGCAAATCAACTGATACCTGTCCATATTGGCTACGGTTGTTAGAAGCAGTTTGAACAACATCACCTTCTAAAGTTGCTTTTCCTTGACGATTTCCTTCTAGTGCATAAAGATAAATTTGGTCTGGATTACTCTGTAAAGGTTTTGCATCCCAAATAAATTGGTCATAACGACTTCTCCCGGTTAATGCCTGACGTGCTTCACTAGATTTCAAATACTGGTTAATAGTAGCCGTATCTGCAACATTAGCCAATGCCTGTCCTGCTTGAAGCCCTATAAATAAAGATTTTGACTCTTCAACAGCCTTAACTTCTTCGACTATGTTCGCTTTATCCTCTAAAGAAGTACTTTTAATTGAATCGTTTTTGATAACAGTAGTATCTTTAGTTACTTCTTTCTCCGTTTTAGAAACTGTTTTTTGACGATGTAAAGATTCAATATTTTGGAAAAAACCTATTGTATTGTTATCTAATTTCCAAAATTCTAATTTAGCTGTAGATTGTAATAATTTTTTTACACGTTCTGTATCTTGAACACCTGGTAATTCAACAATAATGCGTCCTGTATTTTCAATTTGTTGAACAACCGGTTGTGCTACACCAAACTTATCAATACGCTGTTCAATAATACGTTTTGCATCACTTACTGCAGATCGAATTTTTGAAGAAACTTCTTTTTGAACATCAGCATCTGAAGTATTTGTACCTATGATTCCTCCCATTTTGGCATTTCCAAAAATTTGTGACGATGCTAAATTAATAGATGAGCCTGCCTTTTGTTTCTCTGATTGAAAGTTTTGAAAAAATAAGTCTCTATACGATTCCTGACTGTTCTTCATTTGCTCATCCGTTGACTTCAACGCTGATAAAAAAACAGGGTTTTGAGAATAATTAGCTAAATCTATAATAATGTCCTTTTCAGATACTTCTAAAATAACATTAATCCCTCCTTTAAGATCTAACCCTAAATTCAGCTTATCTTTTCTAGTGTCTGCATAAGTAAAAAATCCTGATGAATCAACAATAGCTATTGAATCTAAGTACTTCTTTTCTTTAATGGGATCTATGTATGTATCACCATCTTTCTGTACAGAAGCGTACGTTTTTGCATCGGATTCGATTCTATTAGCATAGAATGTTTTACTAAAGTAGTAAAAGCAAATAGCCATTAAAATCAATAAAATTGCAGTGAAAAATCCTTTATTACGCATTTTGTTTTTTTATTTTAAACTTAATTATAACGTGCAAATATAGTACTTGCACAATGAATATCCAATTTTATTCGAGTGTAAGACTTCCTACTATCTACAAAGCAAGGTTTAAAAACGCTTTCATAACCTATTTTTCACGTTCAATAACGTAATTAATCATTTCAATCAGCGATTCTTTTGCTGGAGACTCTGGTTGGTTTGAAATAATTTGCAAGGCTTCTTTTTGATACATTTTCATTTTTTCAATACTATATTCAATTCCACCCGATCTTTTTACATAATCAATAACTTCTCCAACCCGTTTTTTATCTTTATTGTACTTTTTAATCGATTGTATCAACCATTTTTTATCTTTTTCAGAAGCATGATTTATTGCATAGATTAGCGGCAGTGTCATTTTCCGCTCTTGAATATCTATACCAACTGGTTTTCCAATCAAATTGGTCTTTTGATAATCGAACAGGTCGTCTTTAATTTGAAAAGCCATCCCAATGCATTCTCCAAAATGACGCATCATTTTAGCTTGCTCTTCTGATACATTTACTGAACGAGCCCCTCCTTCACAGCACGAAGCAATCAACGTAGCTGTTTTCATTCGAATAATTTCGTAATAAACCGATTCGGTAATATCTAATTTCCGGGCTTTTTCAATTTGAAGCAACTCTCCTTCACTCATTTCTTTAATGGAGCGCGAAACTACTTTTAACAAATCATGATCGTTGTGATCTACAGCCATTAAAAGACTTTTTGATAATAAATAATCCCCTACTAAAATGGCAATTTTATTTTTCCACAAGGCGTTAATGGAGAAAAAACCACGACGCATATTGCTGTCATCTACAACATCATCATGAACCAGTGTTGCTGTATGAATTAATTCAATTAACGAGGCAGCTCTATAGGTTCGTTCTTCAACATCACCTAACATTTTAGACACTAAGAAGACAAACATAGGGCGCATTTGCTTTCCCTTTCTGCGAACAATATAATGTGTAATCCTATCTAACAAAGGCACTCTAGATCGCATTGCTGAGCGAAATTTATCTTCAAAAATTTCCATTTCAGCTTTGATTGGAGCTTTTATTTTTTCTACTCGTTTTTTCAAATCCTATCTTTCAATTAAATATAATGTTGGGGAAACCCCTTCCATTTCTTCACCGCTAATATACAGTTTATTCTTAAAAAACATGAGTCCTTCTATTTGTCCTAATTCAGCCGTATTCCCCAAATAAGTTGATTGAGAAACACTGTTAAATAACAAACCATTTCTGTCAAAAGAAAAATCCCACAAAACAACAGTTCCTTCTCGGGTATATTGGACAGCTGAAACCTTTTCTCCTTGTATATCAGCAGCAGTTAAAAAACCTTGGGTATTACGTTTTTCTAAGTATTGAGCCTCATAATGACCTGCTGACGTAGGTAAGACATAATGCGAGGTTACTCCTGTTTTCCATGCTTTGGTTAATAAATGAATTTGATCTTTGTAAATAAACATCGCTTCACAATCAAAATCATGTTCATAAGGATTCTTAGAAAAGTCCACGCGGTTATCGTATTCAAATGTGATAACTTTTGCTGTTACCTTTTGGTAAGTCTTATCGATTATATCTCTTTTACTAATTTTGTAAATTGTCAAATCTTGTCGATCTCCATTATTATTTCCAAAATCTCCTACGTAAATAAAATCTTCATCTGAGGTTATATCCTCCCAGTCACGATTTTTAGCATTTTGAATTTCTACTTCCTGAAGGAGAGTCCCTCTAAAATCCATTTTATAGATGCTGTTCTTCCCTCCACTATCATTGAATGTCCAAAAAAAATCTTTTCCTGCTTCTATTCCCGAATTTTCCTTAAGTTCTTTAGGAAAAGTAAATACGGACTTTATCTTTTTTATAGAAAGCGTATCATTTATGGACTTTTGTTTCATGAAAAATTCCTTTTTAGAAGGCGTATGTTGGATTGCACAACAACTTAAAAACAGAATAATTACTATATAACTAACATGAGATTTTTTCATGAAACAAAATCTTAAAATAAGTCTAATCATAATTCCTGTTCATACTTCATAATGTTGTTTATTATTTTCTATTATTCTAAATTTAAATTGACTAAGTCTTGATTTAAATCTTAAATTAAAATAGTTAATTTATCAAGAGTAACATGATCAATAAAAACAATTTTAA
>JBKDZS010000080.1:0-23420 GCA_047971445.1 Flavobacteriales bacterium | reverse complement strand
GAGAATCAATCATTTTAAAACTTACTTTACCTTGTCCATTCTCTGTTTTTACAATATGAAAAAAATCAACTGTTTCGTATATTTCAAAATAGGATTCTGATACAAAAGAAAAGGCATTGGTACTGTCTTTACAAAAGCTATCCCAAGCACTACCGTTGTATATTTCGATACATTGAGTTGTGGCATTATAAAAGAGCGACCCTAATGAAAAAATCCCTTTAGGAGATTTAATATTTCCTCTAACAGGCTCAGCAGGTAAAACAACAGGGTAATGGTTATCATTAGTTACATCAATAATCCCATTAGGATTACTATTTCCTATTCCTACCTGAGCATTTATCACATATGAGATCAAAATAAATCCCATAAGTTTAAAAAATTTACCGTAAATCATGGCTTTTAAAGTTTTAGTTAATTCGTAAAATAAATATTACAAAATAACCTACTACAATATGCCATAAGATCAGCCGTTTTTTAGACGAAAAGCCCTAGAAACACTATAAATGTATACTTAAAATCTTTATTCAAAAGAAGAAACTGTTTCTTTGATAATTGTCAGACATTTCCTCAATTCCTCTTCTGTTATAACCAAAGGAGGAGCAAAACGAATTATATTTCCATGAGTTGGTTTAGCTAGTAATCCATTATCCTTTAAGGCTATACAAATATCCCATGCCAAACTTCCTTCTTCTGAATCATTAACAACCAAAGCATTCAATAATCCTTTACCTCTCACTAACGTTACAACATCCGTTTCTTCAACTAATTTTTGCATTTCCTCTCGGAAAATTTTCCCTAACAATTCCGCTCTTTCTATCAAATTTTCATCCTGAACGACTTCCAAAGCTGCTTTTGCTACGGCACATGCCAATGGATTTCCTCCAAAAGTAGAACCGTGTGAACCTGGTGTAATCACCTCCATAATAGGATCATTTGCTAATACAGCTGAAACAGGAAAAACACCTCCGGAAACCGCTTTTCCCAAAATTAAAATATCAGGTTTTACATTTTCATGATCAACAGCTAATAATTTTCCTGTTCGAGCAATTCCTGTTTGGACTTCATCTGCTATAAATAAAACATTTTTTGCTTTACATAACTCATAAGCTCCTTTTAAATAACCTTCATCAGGAACAAAAACACCTGCTTCTCCCTGAATAGGTTCTACTAAAAACGCAACTACCTGGTCATCTTCTAGAATTTTTTCTAGAGCTTTTAAATCATTATAAGGTATCGACTCAATTCCTGGTGTATATGGCCCAAAATTATTACGTGCCACAGGGTCATTAGATGCTGAAACAATCGAAATAGTTCTCCCATGAAAATTATTTAAACAAGTAATAATTTTAGCTGATTGAACTCCTTTTTTTTCATACCCCCATTTACGAGCCATTTTTAAGGCTGTTTCAACTGCTTCAGCTCCTGTATTCATAGGTAAAACTTTGTCAAAGCCAAAATATTCAGCAATAAATTTTTCATAGAGCCCCAACTGACTATTATAGAAAGCACGAGAGGTTAATGTTAGTTTTTCAGCCTGATCTTTTAAAGCGTTGATAATTTTAGGATGGCAGTGCCCTTGGTTTACAGCAGAATAGGCGGAAAGAAAGTCGACGTATTTTTTTCCTTCTACATCCCACACATACACACCTTCTCCCCTATCTAAAACAACAGGTAATGGATGGTAGTTATGTGCTCCGTATTGATTTTCTATTTGAATTAATTTTTCCGATGAATATTGTACTGACATTTAAAAAAAATTTAAAATTTGCCCTAAAGTTACCATTAAATTATCTAATTCTTTCACAATATTTTTCTTATTAAGTTACACTTAATTTTTTCATCCTTTTTTCTTTATATTTGGGGAGTTGTTTTACTTCATCATGAATGATAATCTTTATATAAAACGTTGCATACAACTAGCTCAAAATGGATTAGGAAAAACGTATCCTAACCCCATGGTTGGAGCTGTAATTGTTTACAATAATCAAATCATTGGAGAAGGTTGGCATCAAAAAGCGGGAGAGCCTCATGCAGAAGTTCATGCTATTCAATCTGTAAAAAACATCGACCTTCTTAAAAATGCTGTACTTTACGTTTCACTAGAGCCCTGCTCTCATCATGGAAAGACACCTCCATGTTCAGATTTGATTATCAAACATAAAATTCCAAAAGTAGTTCTAGGCATTCAAGATCCCTTTGCAAAAGTAAATGGATTGGGTATTCAAAAGCTACAAAAAGCAGGATGTGAAGTCGTTTTTTCAACATTACAAAACGAAGCTTTTGAATTAAATAAGCGTTTTTTTACTTTTCATCAAAAAAAACGTCCTTATATCATTCTAAAATGGGCTGAAACTCAAGATGGTTTTATCGATAAATTTCGCGAAACAAAACAACCTGAAATTAATTGGATAACAAGAGAAACCGCTCAACAACAAGTTCATAAATGGCGAACAGATGAACAGTCCATCCTTGTAGGAAAAAAAACTGTTTTACATGATAACCCACGACTAAATGTCCGTTCATGGGCTGGAACAAACCCCATCCGAATTGTAATCGACCGACAATTAGAAATACCCCGCCACTTTAAGGTTTATGATTCATCCCAAAAAACCATTATCATTAATCAAATTATAACCAAAAAAGAAGGTTCTATGCATTTTATTAAAACCGACTTCAAAAATCTTCCAAAAGAAATTTGCTCCATTCTATACAATCAAAAAATTCAATCTGTTATTATTGAAGGAGGAAGGTATACTACACAATCTTTTATTGATGCTAACTTATGGGATGAAGCACGCATTTTTATCGGCGCTATCTTTTTTAATAAAGGAATTAAGTCGCCTACTTTGAAAAATCAAAAACCAATTTCAAAAATAAGCTTACAAAATGATACTTTACTTCTTTTTAAAAACCATACTATTTCATGAATGATACTTTTTTTACCATAAAAAATTCTGTTGAAAATATTTTATATAAAGAAAAAGGAAGTAAGTTTTGGGGTTTTGCCTTTCCTGTATCTACTATAGAAGATGTGAAAATATCTTTACAAAAGGTAAAAAAAGAACATCCTTCAGCAAGACATCATTGTTATGCCTATAAATTAGGTTTTAACAACAAGATTCAGTATCGTATGAATGATGATGGTGAGCCTATCGGAACAGCAGGAACTCCTTTATACAATCAAATTTTATCACATAAATTAACTAATATACTTATTGTATCCGTGCGTTATTTCGGAGGAACTAAATTAGGTGTTTCAGGATTAATTAGAGCTTACAAAACAAATGCTAAAGAGACTCTTGGGGTTACTAAAATCATAGAAAAGCAAATTGAAGACCGACTATCCATAGCATTTCACTATCCTCAACTTTCCGAAGTTATGAATCGTATTAAAAAAAATGAGGGAATCATTTTAAAACAAAAAATGGAAATTTCATGTGAAATTCAAATTTCTATTCGAAAATCAAAAACAGCTTGTTTAATGCGCGAACTCTCTTTATTAAAAAATGTTACCACTACATTATAGTCCCACTTTATCAAGTAACTCTTTAGGGCAACGTATTGGTCGTTTTGTAACAGCACTCATAAAAACTAATGTAGTTTGTGCTTCATTCAACAACTTTTCTTCTTCATTATATACTCTATAATCAAAAATAATACGACTTCCTTGAATTTTAACAATGGATACGTCAATAGATAGTAAATCATCATAAACTGCAGGCTTTCTATATTGTATATTAAAATTCAAAACAGGCATCCAAATTCCATTTTCTTCCAAACTTTTATACGAAATTCCTAAACTTCTAAATAACTCCACTCTTGCCACTTCAAAATACTGTGCATAATTTCCATAATATACAAATCCCATTTGATCTGTTTCGGAATAACGAACTCTAATTTCTATTCTATTTTTTATCATTTTTTTCTTAAAATTTTATGCTATGTACTAATAATTTTTTTTAAAATCAATAGCAATTTAATTTTTTTTTTTGAAGAATTGTTCACATCTTTGAAACGAATTTACCGAAGCACTTACGTAAATTTTAAAAAACTGAAAACCAGTAAGTTAATTACAAATAATTTTATCAATAATGAGTAAAACAGCAATGTCAGTTTGGGAAAATTGTCTTTCGTTTATCGGAGATAATATTGATCAACAAGCTTATAAAACTTGGTTCAATCCTATTCAGCCTATTGCACTACAAGGAACATCATTAAAGATACAAGTTCCGAGTCGTTTTTTTTATGAATGGTTAGAAGAACATTATATAAAATTACTTCGAATGGCTCTTATAAAAGAGCTAGGTCCCGAGGCTAAATTAATGTATAGTATAGCTATGGAAAGAACACTTTCCAATAAAAAACCTCATACACATACTATACCTAGTTCAAATAAATCAAAAATTCGTCTTCAGGAAGTTAATGCACCTATTTCTTTAGATAATGCTCAAGTTAAAAATCCTTTTATTATTCCTGGGTTAAAAAAACTAAGTATAGATTCTCAATTAAACCCCAACTATTCCTTTACTAATTTTATACAAGGTGATGCTAACCGTTTAGCTCGGTCTGCAGGTAAAGCCATATCAAATCGTCCTGGAGGGACTTCTTTTAATCCTTTATTCATATACGGAGGTGTTGGATTAGGTAAAACACATTTAGCCAATGCTATAGGGTTGGAAATTAAGGAAAAACATACTGACAAAACTGTTTTGTATGTTTCTGCAGAGAAGTTTACACAACAATATATCGATTCAGTTCGCAATAATACACGAAATGATTTTATTCATTTCTATCAAATGATCGATGTTTTAATTGTAGATGATGTTCATTTCTTGTCAGGAAAAAAAGCAACGCAAGATGTATTTTTTCATATTTTCAATCATTTACATCAACATAACAAACAATTAATTTTTACTTCCGATAAATCACCTGTTGATATTCAAGACATGGAACATCGCTTAATTTCACGTTTTAAGTGGGGTCTTTCAGCTGATCTACAAGTTCCGGATGTTGAAACTCGTATTGCTATTTTGAAGAATAAGTTATTTCGAGATGGAATTGAAATGAATGAAGAAATAATTGAATATATTGCTTCAAAGATAACTAGCAACATTCGAGAATTAG
Organism: Flavobacteriales bacterium; assembly: GCA_047971445.1. Classification (GTDB taxonomy): domain Bacteria; phylum Bacteroidota; class Bacteroidia; order Flavobacteriales; family UJ101; genus UJ101. The sequence goes on along the minus strand of JBKDZS010000080.1, from coordinate 18,296 downwards.
AAGGAGCTTTAATTTCTATCATTGCACAATCTTCCTTAAATAAAAAAGAAATTACGATTGATTTAGTCCAAAAAACACTTGCTCATTTTGTTAACAATAAGCAAGAGGAAATTTCAATTGATAAAATTCAAAAAATTATCAGTAAATATTTTGATATCCCAATTGAAGCTATTCAATCCAAAACACGAAAACGCAATATAGTGCAAGCCAGGCAATTAGCTATGTATTTTGCTAAAAAACTAACTAAAAACTCTTTAGCAAATATTGGTAAACAAATTGGTAAAAGAGATCACGCTACTGTTTTGCATGCTTGTAAAACAGTAGGAAATCTTTCTGATACAGACAAAACTTTCAAAGGTTATATCGAAGATATTCAATACCAGTTGACTCAAAAAAAATAAGTTTCTTTATGAAAATCTTAATGGTTTGTCTAGGTAATATATGTAGGTCACCTCTGGCAGAGGGAATTATGAAAGCTAAAGTCAAACATTATCAATTAGACTTTGAAGTTGATTCAGCAGGTACTGCTACTTATCATATCGGTGAACTTCCTGATAAACGTTCCATCGCTGTTGCTCAAAAACACAATATTGATTTAAAAGAGCAACGAGCTAGACAATTCACTTCAGAGGATTTTAAAAAATTTGATATCATTTTTGCAATGGACAAATCTAATTATCAGAATATCATAAAATTAGCAAGTGATTCTTATGAAAAAAACAAAGTTTATTTAATCCTTAATGAACGTTATTCCGAGCAAGATTTGGATGTTCCAGATCCTTATTACGGAAATGATCAAGGTTTTGAAAACGTCTTCTCTATGCTAGATGAAGCTTGTGAAGCTTTTATAAAAAAACAACGCTCATGAAAGGTGTTTTATTTTTAATTCCCACAACACTTGGAGAACAGAACCCTTTGTATGTTCTCCCTCAACAAGTAGTTTCTATTATAAAAAAAACTCATTATTTTATTGTTGAAAATGAAAAAAATGCACGACGCTTTATAAAAAAAACAACGCCTGAAAAAATACAATCCGATTTACACTTATACGTGCTTAATAAAAACACTACCCCTAAAGAATACGCTTCTTTTTTAGAACCCATTGAGAAAGGACACTCTATTGGCATTATTTCTGATGCTGGCGTTCCTGGTATTGCAGATCCAGGTGCTGAGATTGTCTCATTAGCTCATCAAAAAGGCATCATAGTACATCCACTGGTAGGCCCCTCCTCTATTATTCTAGCTATAATGGCTTCTGGAATGAATGGGCAAAATTTTGCTTTTAATGGTTATCTTCCTATTGACAAACAAGAGCGTAAAAAATCCATTAAAGAACTTGAAAGTAGAGCTAAGCGATTTAATCAAACTCAGGTTTTTATGGAAACACCCTATCGAAACAATGCTATGATTGAAGCTATTTTAAATCACGGATTCTCTTCTACTTTATTAACCATTGCTTGTGATATAACTTTAAAAAGTGAATTTATAAAAACACAATCTATAAATGACTGGAAAAAAGAAAAAATTAATTTTCACAAACGTCCCTGTGTATTTTGTATTTATTAAACTATAAGATCATAGTTTCCTCCTTGATTTAACCTAATATTCGAAAAATAAAAACTACTTCACTTCTTATAATTTTTGTAACTTTACTTGAATTTACATATCCATGAACGCATATAATAATATTTTAGACTTAGTAGGAAATACACCACTAATTAAATTAAATAAAATCACTCAAAAACTAAAGGGTTCTTTTTATGCAAAACTAGAATGGTTTAACCCAGGATTATCCATTAAAGATCGAATAGCCCTCTATATTATTGAAAAAGCTGAAAGAGAGGGCAAGTTAAAGCCAGGAGCAACTATTTGTGAAACTACTTCTGGGAATACTGGTTTTGCAATAGCCATGATTTGCCGAATAAAAGGGTATCAATGTATTTTAGCTGTTTCTGATAAAACAAGTTCTCAAAAAATAGCGTATTTACAAGCTATGGGAGCTCAAGTTTACGTTTGTCCAGCTAATGTTCCAGCAGATGATCCTCGTTCCTATTATGAAACTGCAAAACGTATTGCAGAAGAAACTCCTAACTCGCTCTATATCAATCAATATTTCAACAAGGAAAATATAAATGCACATTATCATTCCACAGGAAAAGAAATTTGGGAACAAACTGATGGAAAGGTTACACATGTTGTGATATGCTCTGGGACAGGAGGTACCATTTCAGGTATCGGTCGTTATTTAAAAGAAAAAAATCCTAGTATTCGAATTTTAGGTGTTGATGCTTTTGGATCTGCCATAAAAAAATACCACGAAACAGGTGAATTAGATTCTGATGAAATATATCCTTATAAAATAGAAGGGCTTGGAAAAAACCTAATCCCTTCAGCAACTGATTTTTCTGTGATAGACCGTTACGTTAAAGTAACAGATGAAGATGCTGCATATAAAGCTTCTGAAACCGCTTTGACCGAAGGACTATTTATAGGGTATACAGGAGGTGCTGCAACACAAGCCTTATTCGAGTTTGAAGATGAATTTGATGAAAATAGTGTCGTTGTAACTTTATATCCTGATCATGGCTCAAAATATATGGATCGTATTTACAATAAAAATTGGATGAAGAAATTTAACTATATCCATCACCCGTTACAAGAAGTAATTGAGAAAGCAAAAATTGAATATATAGATCAAAAGGAAATATGAAGTACATTTTAGTTACAGGAGTATCTTCAGGAATAGGAAATGCTATTGCTAAAAAGTTTATTGCAAAAGGGTGCTATGTTTTTGGAAGTGTTCGCAAGGAACAAGATGCAGAGCGATTAAAACAAGCATTCAATTCTCCTAATTTTCACCCTCTATTATTTGATATAACTGACCAAAAAGCTATTCAAAAAGCCGTAAAAATAGTTAAATCTACTGTAGGAAAAGAGGGGCTATCTTGCCTTATAAATAATGCAGGAGTTTCTTATTACGGCCCTATGGAACATTTTCCAATGGACGATTTAAGAAAGCAGTTTGAAATCAATGTTTTTGCTACAATTGATGTAACACAGCAGTTTCTACCTTTATTAGGAACAAAAGATTTAAATAGCCCTTCAGGAAAAATAATTGTAATCAGTTCTGCTGCAGGAGTTTGGACAAGACCATTCTTAGGCCCTTACTCAGGTTCTAAACATGCTTTAGAAGCCCTTTTTGATGCTTACAGGCGTGAATTAAAATTGTATGGAATTGATGTAGTTATTATTCAACCAGGACCTATTCGGACTGAAATTTGGGATAAAGCTCAAATGTTTGATATAGAAAAATATAAAGGAACTCACTATGAAACACTATTACAGAAGATTGAAACAACAGCTATTGAACAGATTAAAAAATTAGCTATACCCCCAAGTCGTGTTGCTGACAAAGTATTTTTAGCTTTTCACAAAAAGAAGCCTAAAGCACGTTATCTAGTAACTCCTATGAAATTAATTTTTAAAATTTTCATGTATGTGCTTCCTGCTCGTTGGCTGGATAACTACTTTATGAATGAGTTAAAAAAAATTCAAGGAAAACCTTATCGATTAAAAAACTAAAAAAGAACCCATAAGATTTTGCTATATTTGCATGGCAAGAACGTACAAATAGAATACTATATAGATTAACTTATAGTTTTTCTAATTAAAATTTATAATTATACGAACATGGATATATTTGAAAGAATTAGAACTCAAAAAACACCTTTAGGACAATATGCTGATTATGGAGAGGGTTATTTTATTTTTCCAAAATTAGAAGGAGAAATAGGGCCTATCATGAAATTTCAAAATAAAGATGTAATCTGTTGGTCTATTAACAGTTATTTAGGCTTAGCCAATCATCCTGAAATACGAAAAATAGACGCTCAAGCAGCAGCAGATTGGGGCTTAGCATATCCTATGGGGGCACGTCCAATGTCAGGGCAAACTAAATACCATGAACAATTAGAAGAAGAGTTAGCTCAATTTGTACAAAAAGAGGCTTCCTTTTTATTAAATTTTGGTTACCAAGGAATGGTTTCTATAATCGGTGCATTAGTCAATCGTAATGATGTCATTGTTTACGATATAGACTCTCATGCATGTATTATTGATGGTGTTAGTATGCATCAAGGAAAGCGCTTTGTATTTAAGCATAATGATATTGATAGTATTGAAAAGAACCTAAAACGCGCTGAAAAAGTAGCTGCTCAAACTGGAGGAGGAATTTTGTTAATTTCAGAAGGTGTTTTTGGGATGAGAGGAAATCAGGGTTGTTTAAAAGAAATTGTACAACTAAAGAAAAAGTATGCCTTCCGATTACTCGTTGATGATGCCCATGGATTTGGTGTATTGGGAGAAACAGGAGCAGGAGCAGGAGAAGCACAAGGGGTTCAAGACCAAATTGATGTTTATTTCTCAACTTTTGCTAAATCAATGGCCTCCATTGGAGCATTTGTAGCAGGTGATCGGGATATTGTTCGTCATTTACAGTATAATATGCGTTCACAAATCTTTGCAAAATCTTTACCAATGCCTTTGGTCATAGGTGGGTTAAAACGCTTAGAAATGTTACGAACCATGCCTGAATTGAGAACGAAACTATGGGCTAATGTGAATAAATTACAATCAGGATTACGTGAAAATGGCTTTGATTTAGGAACAACCAATTCATGTGTAACCCCTGTATATTTAAACGGAGAAGCTCTCGAAGCAGCCCCTTTAGTGCGTGATTTACGTGAAAAACATGGAATTTTCACATCTATCGTAGTATACCCTGTAATACCGAAAGGCATGATTTTATTGCGTTTGATTCCTACAGCAGTTCATGAGTTCGAACATATTGAAAAAACTATTGAAGCCTTCAAATCTATCCGTAAAAAATTAGAAGATGGTGTATACGCCCGAATGGCAGAGGCTATTGCTGTAAGGGAAGGATTGTAAAATAAATACAATAAGTTTTCGTTTTTTTTTCGCTTTTTTCGTATTTTAGCTATAATTCGTATTTTAGCGATAAACTAATGAGAACTTTCTTTTTGATATTAATAGTATGTATTACAAACTTTTTGGCAGGTCAGAAACAGTCTGCTCATTGGTTTTTTGGATCAAAAGGAGGTTTAGATTTTACTTCTGGGAAACCTGTTGAAAAAGCAGGAAATTTAGAGACTTTAGAAGGTAGTGCTTCAATTTCTGATGTAAGAGGAAATCTCCTTTTTTATACAGATGGAACAACGGTTTATAATGCTAAGCATCAAATTATGCTTAATGGAATAGGTTTGCTGGGAAATACATCCAGTACTCAGTCTGCTATTATAGCTCCTGATCCTTCAAATTTTAAACGGTTTTATATCTTTACCGTTGATGTTCCTTATGTAGATCCTGACGACGTTAATGATACTATTTCAGGAATTAACTACAGTCTCGTAGATATGACATTAGACGATGGTTTAGGAGGAGTTGTCAGCAGTCAAAAAAATATACCTCTATTAGAATATGCCTCTGAAAAAATTGCAGCAACTTCACACTATTCAGAAAACGCTATTTGGATTATAGCTTTTTCAAACGAAAAAAGAGCACTTCAAGATAGTAAATTTAACACATTCTATGCTTTTAAAGTTGATGAAACAGGTGTGTCAAAAGAACCTGTTAAATCAGTTTTGAACATTTATCCAAACTCATATTATATCGACTATAGAGGTTATCTAAAATTTTCTCCTAATGGATCAAAAATTGTTTGTAACTCCCAGCTTAGCGGCTCTTTTGTTGCTGATTTTAATAAAGAAACAGGGAAGGTATCCAATCCTTTAACATTGGAAATGGAAGATGACGTCTTGCTAGAAGAAGTTTATGGCGCTGAATTCTCTCCTTCTGGACAATATCTATATATCGATACCTTCTACGATACAGATGACTCTTTTTTTGATCAAAATGAAGTATTGGGAAACAATAGAAAACTCTATCAATTTAATCTAAATTCACCTGATATAAATAATAGTCGAAAATTAATTGATAAATCAGAACACTTTAGAGGAGCTCTACAACTCGCCTTAGACGGGAAAATTTATAGAGTTTTGAGTAAAGGGTATTTATATCAAAGTTCCCAAACACTTGGAGCCATAAACAATCCCAATAATGAAGCTTCAACAGTAAATTATAATCCCGAAGCTATTGTACTTGAAAAAGGTTATGTAACACAGGGGTTACCTCCTTTTATTCAATCTTTTTTCTTGGCTCAAATAGAAGTTGAGGATCATTGTTTTGGAAAACCAACTCAGTTTGAAATCTTTCTTAATGATGATTTTAAAAGTGTTGTCTGGGATTTTGGAGATCCCACCACCACGAACGATACCTCTAGTGAATTAGCACCCACTTATACTTATAAGGCTCCAGGCACTTATAAAGTAACCGCTGAGATTACCTTGTTAGATAATTCAAAAGAAATTTATGAAAAAACTTTTACCATACATGAAAATCCAAAAATAACTCTCGAAACTGCATATAATCATTACTTCTTATATCAAGAATTTGATTTAAAGGTAAAAACTCTTACTGTCCAAGATAATTTTACCTACGAATGGAAAGGGCCTCATGGATTTACTTCTACAGATTCAATTCCAAAAGTGGAAATTAACGAAATTGTACAACATAGCAATTATTCTGTAACCGTAGCCAATGAATTTGGCTGTGTTGGGGAAGCTGAAAAAGCTATTATAGTTCATGAAGATGTAGAATCTGAACTTGGAGAAGATCAAAAGTATTGTGATGGACAAAGCTATATAATAGGGTATCCCGAAAAAAAAGGATTTACATACTTATGGAATGATGGACTCACTACTCACGAAAGAAAAGTTGAAAAATCAGGAATCTATACCCTAACCGTTACAACTCCTGATGGAAACAAAAACACAGGCAGTATTAGTGTTACAATTATGCCCCCTATTGAATTGGTCATTCAATCAAAATTTTCACACTATTTTTACGGAGATACCATTAAATTATCTTTTCAAACAAACCTTACTGAGAATGAATATTACCAATGGGATGGACCCAATCATTTTAATTCAAATTCTAAATCGGTTGAAGTTTTTGTAGAAGGGAAACAAAATCAAGGTATATACAGTCTTTTTTTAAAAGAAAAAATAGTAGGATGCAATAAAACTGTCACTAAACCTATCAAGACATTTATTGATGTAGAAACTGCTTTAGGAAAGGATACACATCTATGCTATAATGAAACTACAACTTATTCCTACCCTATAGAAGAAGGGTTTTCCTATTCCTGGAATGACGGAATAACCTCTAATGAACGAACCTTCTCTAAACCAGGAATCTATACCCTAACCGTTACAACTCCTGATGGAAATAAAAATACCGGAAGTGTTAACATTTCAAAAACTGATTTAGCAATTGAAAAAGTTGAAACCTGTTATAATCAACTATTTGTAATACCTAAAAACGGTATGAAACCATACGAATATTCACTAAACGGGTTTGATTATCAAAACAATCCTTTATTTACAAATATCCCACAAGGCTTTCATAAAATTTATGTAAAAGATGCCAAAGGTTGTATTGTAAAAACAGAAGGAGATTATTTTACAGAATTCCAATTATACCAAGCATTTAGTCCCAATGGAGATCATATCAATGACTTTTGGGATTTATCATCACTTAATGGTTGTCGAAATATAGATGTAAAAATATTTGATCGATACGGCAAATTCTTACACCGAATGAATGCCAATCAATTAATTTGGGATGGAAGGGCTAGAGGAAAACCTCTTCCTAGTAACAGCTATTGGTTTGTGATTGAATTTAATGATGGGCAATCTCCTACATTGAAGGGCCATGTAACTATTAAAAGATCAAGAGATTAAATTACATAAAAAATCTTTTTTTAAAACAAAATCTCAAAATTTGGTTTTTTATACCTATCGGTTTTTATTGTAGGATATTGTTCTTATCTTTGCTGACCTTTAAATAAACTTCGAAATGAATATTACGAAAACAAATATCGATGATTTGAATGCAGTTGTTGCAGTAACGATCTCTCAAGATGATTATCAAGAGAAAGTAGATACAACTTTAAAGTCTTATAAAAAAAATGCAAATATACCCGGTTTCCGAAAAGGGCATGTACCTATGGGAATGATTAAAAAACAGTATGGAAAAGCTATAATGTTTGAAGAAGTAAATAGATTGCTACAAGAATCTGTTTCAAATTATATTAACGAAGAGAAATTAAATATACTTGGACAACCTTTACCTAAACCTCAGGATACTATTGATTGGAACGCTAAAGAATTTATATTTGAATTTGAACTGGGCTTAGCTCCTGAATTTGAAGTAAAATTAGACGGGAAAGGAATCACACAATACGAAATTACCGTAGATGACGAAGAGATTAATCGTTATATCGAAAATTTTCAAAAACGATATGGAAAAATGATTTCTCAAAATGAAGTAAAAGCGACATCAAATGTCAACGGTGTTTTTGAAGAACTAGCTGAAGATGGCAAACCTAAAGAAGAAGGAATTAAAAATCAAACGACCATTTCAGTTTCCTCTATTAAAGGAAAAAAGAATATTGAAAAATTAATAGGTTCTAAAGTAGAAGATGAATTAGAATTTAAAACCAAAAACTTATTTGAAAATACTTCTGATCTAGCTTTGGCTTTAGGAAAAACTGTTTCTGAAATAGAAGGATTAGAAATTAATATACGCTTTATTATAAAAGAAATTACAGAAGTAGAACCTGCAAAAGTTAATCAAGAGTTATTTGATAAAATTTATGGGGAAGGTGCTGTAGAATCGGAAAAAGCATTTAAAGAAAAAATAGCTAGTGAATCAATTAAAATGTATCAAGGAGAAGTAGATCGTCAACTATTGAATGATATAATTGAAAATCTAATTCAAAAAACAAAATTTGATTTACCTCATGATTTCTTAACACGCTGGCTGAAAGAAACCAGTGAAAAAATAGAGTCTGATGAACAAGCAAAAGAAGAATACGAAAAAGCAGAAAAATCATTACGATATCAACTTATAGAAGCAAAAATTGCTGATAAACATGAAGTGAAAGTGGAAATGGAAGATATCAAAGCTGAAGCTTCTAATTTAATCAAGGCACAAATGGCTCAATACGGTCAAGCTAATGCCTCTGAGGAAGAAATAGAAGATATTGTAAATCGTATTTTACAAAATCAAGATGAATATAAACGTATTGCTGAACAAGTATTTGGAGCTAAAATGCTTAATGTTTACAAAGAAAATATGACGTTTAAAACTAAAAAAGTGAAGTTTGAAAACTTTGTAAAAGAAGTAACAGAAAAACAAGTCAAATAAAAAATTTTAAGTTTAAAAATCTAAAGATTTAGATATATAAAACGGATGTTTAAATTATTTTGTAATTTAACATCCGTTTTTACATAGTATCGTTTTATGTAAATCAAAAAAACATAGTAGTTATGTTATATCATTTGAAATATAGAATTAAATAATTAAAAATATGAATTACAAAAAGGAATTTAAAAAATTTGCTATAAAAGATCAAGGTATAAACAGTATGCATTATGATAAAATAGTAAGTAGTATGACCCCTTATATTTTGGAGGAACGCCAAATGAATGTAACTCAAATGGACGTTTTCTCACGTTTGATGAAAGATAATATCATCTTTTTAGGAACAGGTATTGATGATCATGTTGCCAATATTGTTCAAGCACAATTACTCTTTTTGGCAAATGCCAATGCAGATCGAGATATCACTATGTACATTAACTCTCCTGGGGGAAGTGTTTATGCTGGATTAGGAATTTATGATACTATGCAGTTTATTAATCCCGATGTAGCCACGGTATGTACTGGTATGGCTGCTTCAATGGGAGCTGTTCTACTATGCGCAGGAGCTGATGGCAAACGTTCTGGATTGAAACATTCCCGTGTAATGATTCACCAACCTTTAGGTGGAGCACAAGGTCAAGCCTCAGATATTGAAATTACAGCTCGTGAGATTTTAAAATTGAAAAAAGAATTATACGACATTATTTCAACACATTCCAAACAATCTTTCGAAAAAGTAGAAGAAGACTCGGATCGTGACTATTGGATGACTTCTCAAGAGGCAAAAGATTACGGTATGATTGATGAAGTAATTCTAAAAAAATAAATCTACATATAATTAAAAAAAATAGTTTGAATTTAATTCAAACTATTTTTTTTAATTAAAATTTGATTAGGAATATATCATATCTTGTTCCCAGCTCTTTTACGTTCATTTTCTGTTAATAGAATCTTACGTAAACGAATACTTCCTGGAGTCACCTCTACATATTCATCTTTTTGAATAAATTCTAGTGCTTCCTCTAATGAAAACTTAATAGCTGGTGCAATTTTAACTTTATCATCAGCTCCTGAAGAACGTACATTAGATAATTTCTTAGTTTTAGTAATATTCACCACCATATCATCTCTACGTGAATTTTCTCCTATTACTTGTCCTTCATAAATATCTTCACCTGGCTCTACAAAAAATTTACCTCTATCCTGTAATTTATCTAAAGAATAAGGTATTGCTATACCTTTTTCCATTGAAATTAAAGAACCATTTAAACGCTCTGGAATACCTCCTTTAATAGGCTGATACTCCTTAAAACGATGTGCCATAATAGCTTCACCAGCCGTTGCTGTCAATAACTGATTACGTAGCCCTATAATACCTCTTGAAGGAATAATAAACTCACATACCATACGATCACCCTTAGCTTCCATACTTAACATTTCTCCTTTTCGTAAAGAAACCATTTCTACAGCCTTTCCTGAAACAGATTCTGGTAAATCAATGGTTAACTCTTCAAAAGGTTCACACTTCTGACCATCAATTTCTTTGATAATCACTTGAGGCTGACCAATTTGCAATTCATAACCTTCACGTCTCATCGTTTCAATCAAAACCGATAAATGAAGTATTCCTCTTCCAAAAACTAAAAATTTATCTGCTGAATCTGTAGCGTTTACACGTAAAGCTAAATTTTTTTCTAATTCTCTTTCTAAGCGCTCTTTAATATGGCGTGATGTAACAAACTTTCCTTCTTTACCAAAAAATGGAGAATCATTAATTGTAAACAACATGCTCATAGTAGGTTCATCAATAGCAATTGTTTCTAATCCTTCAGGTGTTTCAGCATCAGCAATAGTATCCCCTATTTCAAAACCTTCTAATCCAACAATAGCACAGATATCTCCTGCTTCAACTTGAGTAATCTTCTTACGTCCAAGCCCATCAAAAGTATGTATTTCTTTTATTTTAGATTTTAAAATAGAGCCATCTCTCTTCACTAAAGAAACTTGTTGATTTTCTTTTAATATACCTCTTTGTAAACGACCGATTGCTATACGACCTGTAAAAGAAGAAAAGTCTAAAGAGGTAATTAACATCTGAGCTGTCCCTTCTAAATCTACCTTTGGCGTAGGAATGTGTTCAACAACCATATCCAATAACGGTTCTATATTATCTGTTTGAACGTTCCAATCTTCACTCATCCAGTTATTTTTGGCAGAACCGTATACACATGGGAAATCCATTTGCCATTCTTCTGCTCCTAACTCAAACATTAAATCAAAAACCTTTTCGTGTACCTCATCAGGTGTACAATTTTCTTTATCCACTTTGTTTACTACTACAATAGGCTTCAACTTTAAATCGATAGCTTTTTGTAATACAAAACGGGTTTGAGGCATAGGACCTTCAAAAGCATCTACCAAAAGTAATACTCCATCTGCCATATTCAATACACGCTCAACTTCTCCACCAAAATCAGCATGCCCTGGAGTATCAATAATGTTAATTTTAGTTTCTTTATAATGTACTGAAACGTTTTTAGATGTAATGGTTATCCCTCTTTCTCTTTCAAGATCATTATTATCTAAAATTAAATCTCCTGTATTTTCATTTTCCCTAAACAATTGGCAGTGGTACATAATTTTATCTACCAACGTTGTTTTACCGTGATCTACGTGTGCAATAATAGCAATATTACGTATTGAGTTTGACATAGAATAATCCTTTATTAGTAACGGGCAAAAGTACAATTTTAATTTTACTAAAAGTGTTTTTTCACTATAAAGAATTATTATTTCTGTAAAATTATATTTCTTTACTTATATTCATATAGCTATCCAAACTAAAATATTATATACAAAAATAAGCTGTAGAAAAATCCACAGCTCATTTTCATATCACAATTTCTAACTAGAATTATATTATCATGTATTGATGTTATAATCTGAAATTATTTTACATTTCCAATGCTTTTTTAGGCTCATTATTCATTAAAATTTCTACTGGATTCTCTAAAGCTTCTTTTACAGCCACTAAAAATCCAACAGATTCACGACCATCTAAGATACGATGATCATAAGACATTGCTACATACATCATTGGGCGAATAACAACTTGACCTTCTTCAGCGATTGGACGCTCTACAATATTATGCATTCCTAATATAGCTGTTTGAGGCTGATTCAAAATTGGAGTAGACAACATAGATCCAAAAACACCTCCATTTGTAATCGTAAAAGTACCTCCCGTCATCTCATCCACTGTAATTTGTCCGTCACGAGCTCGTGTAGCTAAGCGTTTAATTTCACTTTCTATCCCTCTAAAAGATAAATTTTCGGCATTTCGAACCACAGGTACGACTAATCCTTTTGGACTAGATACTGCTATGGAAATATCTTGAAAATCATGTTTAATTTGATAATCACCGTCAATCATAGAATTTACATCTGGATACATTTTTAAAGCGCGTACACAAGCTAGTGTAAAAAAGGACATAAAACCTAAACTTACTCCGTGTTTTTCCTTAAAATCTTCTTTATATTCTTTTCGAAGATCAAAAATGGGTTGCATGTTTACTTCGTTAAATGTAGTCAGCATCGCAGTCTCATTTTTCACTGAGACTAACCGTTTTGACAATTTACGTCGTAACATAGATAATTTTTTTGTTGTACTTTCACGAGATCCATAAGTAGCTACAGTTCCCATAGAGGGCACTGCCTTTACAGCATCTTCTTTAGTGATACGTGCATCCCGTCCCGTTCCCTGAACTTTATGAGCATCTATTCCTTTTTCAGTTAATATTTTTGCAGCAGCAGGAGAAGGAACACCTGTTGCATATGTTTTAGTTTCTTTTTCTTCACTTAATGGATTAGGCTTAACTGCTTCAGTAGGTTTTACCTTTTCTTTTGATTCTTCAGTATTTGCTTCAGGCTTATCCGCCGAAGTATCAATTAAACAAACAACCTCTCCTACAGCTATTTCATCTCCTTCTTCTGCTTTTAAAGTAATTGTTCCACTTTCTTCAGCAGGTAATTCCAAAGTTGCTTTATCAGAATCAACTTCTGCAATAGCTTGATCTTTTTCAACGTAATCACCATCTTGAACCAACCAAGTAGCAATTTCTACTTCTGTTATAGATTCCCCTGGAGAAGGAATTTTCATTTCTAATATCATGATTGAATATCTTTTTACAATTTATTAATTATTTTAAAGTCTAAATCTTGAAAATCATTTATTTAAACCCTATTCTTTATTCTTTTTAACTTATAATTTTATCAATTACTGCATTATGAAACTTTGCATGTCGAGCCGTAGAACCTGAAGCTGTAGCAGCACTTTCTGGAGGACATATCACTTGAAGTGGTATTTCTCGTAATTGACGCAAAATATACGACCATGCTCCCATATTTTCAGGTTCTTCTTGTGCCCAAATAACTTCAATAGCATGGGTGTATTTTGAAATTATCTTATTAATGTTTTCCTTAGCTAAAGGATATAGCTGCTCTACACGAACTAATGCAATATGTTCTGCGCTTGTTTCTTCTTTTTTAGCTAATAAATCATAATAAAATTTTCCTGAAACGAATACCACTTTTTTAATTTTTGTTATATTGGTAACTTCGTCGTCAATAACTTCTTGAAAACTTCCATTCACTAAATCATCAACGCTCGAAACACAACGAGGATGTCTTAATAAACTCTTGGGCGTAAAAACAATTAGCGGTTTCCTAAAATTACGCTTCATTTGACGACGTAACATATGAAAATGATTTGCTGGAGTAGAACAATTAGCTACCGTCATATTTGAACCTGCACATAATTGCAAGTAACGTTCAATACGAGCTGAAGAATGCTCTGCCCCTTGTCCCTCATATCCATGGGGTAGCAACACTACCAAACCATTCTGCATTTTCCATTTATCTTCAGCAGCTGAAATATATTGATCAAACATAATTTGAGCACCGTTACCAAAATCTCCAAACTGAGCTTCCCAAATTGTCATTGTATTGGGTCCTGCTAAGGCATAACCATAATCAAAGCCTAAAACTCCATATTCTGATAAGTGCGAATTATAGGCTTCAAAGACAGCATTTGTATTTAATTGATTGATTAAGGTAATTTCTTCTGCTTCTTCTGTTTTTACTACTGCATGACGGTGTGAAAAAGTACCTCGTTGTACATCTTCTCCAGAAAGTCGAATATTATGTCCTTCCTTCATTAAACTTCCATAAGCCAACATTTCAACAAGTCCCCAATCTAATTTTTTCCCTTCTTCAAATGCTTTTTTACGTCCGATAGTAATTTTTTCTATTTTTCGAATAAAATTTTTATCCGAAGGAAGTGACCCTAATACTTCAGCTATTTCTACTAAACTTTCTTTTGAAACCCTTGTATCAACATATTCAAACATTCCTTTTTCTTCTAACATTAATTGATAACTTTCCCATTCATCTTTCATGAAAGGTTCCAATTGATTCTTTTCCCTGGCCTTAGATGCATCAAAATCCTTATCTAACAATTCTTTAAACTGTTCTTCCATTTCCTTTAGGACATCATTCCCTATGATATTTTCTTTTTTTAGCTTTTCATTATAAATTTCCCGTGGATTTTGATGTTTTGAAATAGCTTTATATAATTTAGGTTGTGTAAAACGAGGTTCATCACCTTCATTATGTCCATATTTACGATAACCTAATAGATCAATAAATACGTCATGCCCAAAATACATTCTATAATCAATTGCAAATTGTAATGCATGTACTACAGCTTCGGCATCATCTGCATTTACATGCAGTACAGGAGAAAGGGTTACTTTTCCAATATCAGTACAATAAGTACTCGAACGAGCATCTAAATAATTGGTTGTAAATCCAATTTGATTATTAATCACGATATGAATCGTTCCTCCTGTTTCATATCCTCGAAGCTTCATCATTTGAATAACTTCATAAACTATCCCCTGACCTGCTATAGCTGCATCTCCATGAATCAATACAGGAACTAATTTACTGTAATCTCCATTATAATCTAAATCAACTTTTGCTCTTGCAATACCCTCAACAACAGCATCTACTGTTTCTAAATGAGAAGGATTAGGTGCTAAATTAATTTTTACTTGTTTATCACTATGTGAACTTTTTGTAAATGTGGTTGAACCTAAATGGTATTTTACATCTCCAGAAAAAATGGACTCTTCTAATTCTTTTCCTTGAAATTCACTGAATACTTGCTCATAAGTCTTTCCAAAAATATTAGTTAATACATTTAATCGACCACGATGAGCCATCCCCACCACAAACTCTTCCACCTGATGTTGATTTATTGCATGCTCAATTAGAGTGTCTAAAGCAGGGATTAACGTTTCTCCTCCTTCTAGTGAAAATCGTTTTTGACCAACAAATTTGGTGTGCAAGTAGTTTTCAAAAGATACTGCTTGATTTAATTTATGTAAAATATGTTTTTTTTGAGCTACAGTAAAATTGGGTTTATTAGAATTACGGTTAATCCAAGACTGAATCCATTTTACTTTTTTAGGGTCACGAATATACATATACTCTACTCCTATTGACTCGCAATAAATACTTTCTAATTGTGCAACAATTTCTTTTAAAGTTCCATTAGTTAATCCTATGATTTCACCTGCCTTAAACGTTTCATTTAAATCTTCTTCTGATAGACCATGATTTTCCAATGTAATTTTAGGACTATAGTCTCTTCGTTCTCTTACAGGATTCGTCTTTGTAAATAAATGACCTCTTTTTCGATAATCATTGATTAAATTGACTACTTTAAACTCTTTATTCACCTGATTGTTAGAGGGAGTAGAAACAGAAGAATTAGAAGATATCAATGTATCTTTATCGTATAATTCTTCTCTTGCAAAATCAAACCCTTGAAAAAAAGCTCTCCAACTGGCTTCTACACTATCTGGACTCTGTAAATACTTTTCATATTGCTCTTCCAACACTTCTGGGTGTATCGTATTCAAAAAGGAATAGTTATCCATAGATTTCTAAGTTCTTTCATTAAGGGTAATAAAGATATAAATAATAATTTATCTCCAAAGATTTTTTAGTTTTTTTGTATAAGTCAGAACTAAATTAATGCTAAATTTTCATCAATTTTTACTTAAAACCAAAGTTTGGAATACAAAAAAATCAGAATTCAAAAACTAATTTGAATTCTGATTTTTAAGTTTTCTATAAGCAATATTAAGCTTCTTCGCTTTTAAACACACTCTTATAAACAAAGCCCGCTACAACAGCTCCTGCAATAGGTGCTACAAAAAATGCCCATACTTGCATTAAAGGCTCTCCTTGTACAAATAATGCTTGAGATAAACTTCTAGCAGGATTTACGGAAGTATTCGAAATAGGAATTGATATTAGATGAATTAACGTTAATCCTAAACCAATAGCTATAGGAGCAAATCCAGCAGGAGCTAAACGATCTGTAGATCCTAAAATGATAATCAAAAAGAAAAAGGTTAATACAAATTCTGCTAATAAAACAGCAATCAAACTATATCCGGAAGGAGAAAACGCTCCATAACCATTAGTAGCAAAAGCACCCGGTTGTGTACTATCAATAACAAAGCCTTCTTGACCCGTTGCAATCGCATATATAATTGCTGCACCTATAATTCCTCCTATAATTTGTGAAATAATATAAGGAGCTAGTTCTTTTCTATCAAATTTTCCACCAGCCCATAAACCTAATGATACCGCAGGGTTAAAATGCCCTCCTGAAATATGACCAACTGTATAAGCCATTGTTAAAACAGTTAGTCCAAAAGCAAAGGCTACTCCTAAAAATCCAACACTTAACACTCCAAATCCATCTGGACTCGTTGAAAATACAGCTGTTCCACATCCTCCCAAAACAAGCCAAAAAGTTCCAAAAAATTCAGCAAAATATTTTTTCATAATAATCTAATTTTTTAGCTAAAGTAATAAATATATGTTAAATCAAAAAAATTAATACAGGTTGAACTAATTTTACTTCTCTATTTTTCATCATTCATAACTTATCATAACCGTTACCTTTAAATATTTAATCATACTATAAAATAGTTTTCTAAATACGAACTTTATCGTATCTTCGGAATCAATCCAAACTAAAAATAAAATGAAGTTTTTTATAGACACAGCAAATCTCGAACAAATTAAAGAAGCACAAGATTTAGGTATTTTAGACGGTGTAACAACTAATCCCTCACTCATGATGAAAGAAGGGATTACAGGAGAAAAAAACATACAAAAACACTATATAGATATTTGTAATATTGTAACAGGTGACGTCTCTGCAGAAGTAATTTCAACAGATTATAAAGGAATGATTCAAGAAGCTGATGAATTAATTAAACTTCATAAGCAAATTGTAATAAAAATTCCTATGATTAAAGAGGGAATAAAGGCTATTAAAACATTATCAGATCGAGGAGTAAAAACTAATTGTACACTCGTTTTTTCACCAGGTCAAGCATTATTAGCAGCAAAAGCTGGAGCAACTTATGTATCACCTTTTGTTGGGCGTTTAGATGATATTTCTTCTGATGGAATACGCTTAATTGATGAAATTCGCCATATTTATGACAATTCTGGATACCAGACTGAAATATTAGCAGCTTCTATTCGTCACACACACCATATCATTGAATGTGCTAAAGTAGGTGCTGATGTTATTACTGCTCCCTTATCCGCTATTTTAGGGTTATTAAAACACCCCTTAACCGACTCTGGTTTAGAAAAGTTTTTAGCAGATTATACAAAAGGAAATACATAAGCCTTTTTTTACCTTTTTATAATTTATCGAGAGTTATCTTCTAAAGTTTTTTTTTAGGAGTTATGGTATATACGTATTAGTAAGTAAGTTAATTCACTAGAATAGCTATATAATTTTTTTTCAGAATTAAGTTAATTCAAGGGAGTGTTATAGACATTAGGTTTGTCAT
>JBKDZS010000079.1:0-4682 GCA_047971445.1 Flavobacteriales bacterium | reverse complement strand
TTACCTACGGTTACTTTTGACAAAAATTGATACGTTAAATTTAATGCTCTGCCATTTTGGCAATAACGATGAGTTGGCATATACTTTGAAACGGATCATGAAGGATTTATAATTAAAATTAAATATAAAAAACAGAATATGTCAACAGGTAAAATCAATGTACAGGCGGATAATATTTTTCCGATAATTAAAAAATTCTTATACTCTGATCATGAAATATTCTTAAGAGAGTTAGTTTCTAATGCCACCGATGCAACGTCTAAACTGAAAGCCCTAGCTTCGATTGGTGAGTTTAAAGGAGAGATTGGAGATTCCAAAATAGAGATTAAGATTGATAAAGACCGTAAAACACTTCATATCATAGACAGAGGAATTGGAATGACAGCAGAGGAAGTTGAAAAGTATATCAATCAAGTTGCTTTTTCAGGAGCAGAGGAATTTGTAAATCAATATCAGGAAAAAACGGATCAAGCCCAAGCTATTATTGGTCATTTTGGACTAGGCTTTTACTCAGCTTTTATGGTTGCTGATAAGGTAGAAATTATTACAAAATCTTTCAAAGATGAACCTGCAGCTCATTGGATATGTGAAGGGGAAACAGATTTTACTTTAGAAGAGCATGATAAAAAAGAGCGAGGTACAGAAATTATTCTTCATATAAATGAAGATAACAAGGAGTTTTTAGAAGAACATCGTGTACGAGAATTATTAAATAAATACTGTAAGTTTATGCCTGTTCCTATCAAAATGGGAACTCGTGAAGAAACAAAAGGAACGGGAAAATTTGAAGGGGAAGGCGATGATAAAAAAGAAGTTACAGAAACAATAACTGTAGATCATATTGTTAATAACCCTACCCCTGCATGGGTAAAAAAGCCATCTGATTTAAAAGAAGAGGATTATGTAACGTTTTATAGAGAATTGTATCCGATGCAATTTGAAGAACCTTTATTTAATATTCACCTAAATGTAGATTATCCATTCAATTTAACGGGAATTTTATATTTCCCCAAGTTGAAAAATAATATGCAAGTGGAAAAAGATAAAATTCAATTGTATCAAAATCAGGTTTTTGTAACGGATAATGTAGAAGGAATTGTTCCTGACTTTTTAACATTATTACGAGGAGTTATTGATTCCCCAGATATTCCATTAAATGTTTCACGTTCTTATTTACAAGCAGATGGTGCTGTAAAAAAGATTTCAGGTTATATCACAAGAAAAGTTGCGGATAAGTTTAATTCATTGTTTAAAAACGATCGAGAAGATTTTCAAAAAAAATGGGATGATATTAAAATTATCGTAGAATATGGAATGCTTACAGAAGATAAGTTTTTGGAAAAAGCAGATAAATTTACCTTATATAAAACAGTAGATGATGCATTCTTAACGTTTAATGAATTAAAAGAAAAGATAGGGGAGACACAAAAAAATAAAGACGGTAAAATCGTGGTGTTATATTCAGCTGATAAGGTAGCACAACACAGTTATATTGAGTCTGCTAAATCCAAAGGATACGAAGTGATTGTATTGGATTCGCCTTTGTCTTCACACTTAATTCAAAAATTGGAGCAAAAGCACAGTGATTTTACTTTTACTCGAGTAGATGCAGATCATATTGATAAATTAATTCAAAAAGAAGAGAATACAACATCTAAATTGTCAGAAGAAGAACAAACTCAATTAAAAGAATTGATTACAGCAAATGTGGAGACACCTAAGTTTACGATTCAGTTAGAGAATATGGACTCTTCAGATCAACCTTTTATTATTACGGTTCCTGAATTTATGCGTCGTATGAAAGAAATGAACCAGATGGGAGGAGGAATGATGATGGGAATGGGAGATTTGCCAGAATCGTACAATTTGATAATTAATACAAATCATGAGTTAGCAGGTAGAGTTTTAAATGCTAAAGAAGAAGAAAAGCCAATTTTAATAAAAAATGCAATGAATTTAGCTTTATTAAGTCAAAATTTATTAAAAGGGGAAGCTTTAACCCATTTTGTAAAAGAAGGTTTTTCTAAATTATAGAAAATAAACATTTCATTTAAATAAAAAAAGCCCCTCTTTTTCATAAGAAGGGCTTTTTTTAAACTGATAAACTTAAGGTTTTTTGACCTTAATCAATTTGTTTCCGTCATCAGATGATAAAGAAATTTGTAATTCTTTCCCTAAAAATTTAGCTACACCATGAATGTTTTTTCCATTAGGAGTAATCCATTGAATGAAGTAAGTATCATTAATATCAGAAGGAGATAGTGTTGCAATAGTTTGTGATTTTTCATATCCTAATAATTCTCCGTTGATAATCTTCAAAAGCTTTTTGTCGTTTTTTTCAACCAAATCAAGCATGTAGGTATTATTGAAATATAGATTTTGAGCTTCATATTCATTATCAGTAGTTTCTACAATTTCCTGAGTTATGGGAGTAGTCGAAGAGGGTACAAGTGGAATGGAAGAAGTGTCTTGAATTCCATTATTTTTATAAGGTAAATTTTGTAAGCCAGCCATAGCTTTCTGTAAGGCTTCTGTATAACCTGCTTTGAATTCTTTTGAAATTCCTTTTCCTTCAGCAGAATAAACCTCGATTCCATTACAATTTTTCAAAATAAAGCGAATTTTATTTTTGAATAGTGAGGATACATTTTGTATATCAGCTGTTAGCCCTTCACAAGGAATTTGAAAAGAGTGTACATCTGTTTTACGAACGGTTTTAATATTTTTTTTATTGAATAAATAGCGGGCGCTAGAACTTAGTCCATAAGGATTTTCTTTTTTCCCAAAATCATCAAATTTGTTAGGTATAATAACATAGTGATAACGATCTTGAGCATAAGGGAAAATTGAAAAAACAATCAATAATAAAAAAGGTAATTTTCTCATTTATAAATATTTTTTAACTTCGTTAAGATGTTTAATTTCAATAAAAGTATCATTTTCTACATCCATATCCAAAACGTTATAAAAAATAGCTTGAATCCCAAAATTAAGACCACCCATTATATCGGCTATATAATCATCACCAATAATAATAGACTCCTTTTTTGAAGCCTTAGCAAGATTCAGAGCATACTGAAATACTTTAGGGTCTGGTTTACGTGTATGAACATCTTCTGCAGAAACTACAACATTAAAATACGATTCAATATTTGATCCTTTAATTTTTTTTAAAGAAACGTCTTTAAAACCATTGGTAATAATATGTAGTTTGTATTTATTTTGTTGTTTTAAATATTGTAATAAATCGTTCGCTCCATCACGTAAGAAGTTACTCTTAGGAAGATGATGAAGATAAACAGCTTCAAAAGCCTTAGGTATGGTAGTATTATCAATTTTAGCAGCTTGAAAAGCTCTTTTAAACCGAGAATCTTTCAATTCTTCTTTGGTAATTTTGTGATCTCGATATTCTGCCCAAAGTTGCTCATTAATATCATAGTAATGGCTATACCAAGTAGAGAATGTAACGTGGTATTTTTCTTCTACGAGATGTTCCTTATATAAATTTTCAAGTGTAATCTTTGAGTTTTTTACAAAATCCCATAGCGTATTATCTAAGTCGAAAAAAATATGTTTTATGTTATCTAAATTCATTTTTGGTTTTGTGTAGTGTTAATAGTGTCAATAAAATCGAGATAAATTTCTTTCCAACCTTTCCACTGTGATTCGTTTGAAAATGTATCATTATGGAAGGTGCTTACAAAAACACCATTAAATTCCTTGACAGTCATGATTAAAGAAAGAATCTCTTGCTTAATTTTTTTACGATTGTGTCCGTATTTTCTTTTTAAAGCATGGTCATTAAAAATAGAAGGAAAAACTTTTAATAAAGTTAAGGTTTCGTGTTTTAAATCATAAAAAAGAAAAGGAGAGCAAGTACTAGCTCGAAAGCCAATTTCGTCATAATAACCCATAGAAAAATCTTTTTTTATATCAATTTTGATTAGATCACGGTAGGTAAAGGGTAGGTCTAATTTTAAAAGATGTTGCCGGGATCGATTAGGCGTTCGATGACTAATCATTTCCATTATTTTTTTTTCTTCTTTTTTTAATGAATTTTGAGCAGTGGATCTCATAGAAAAAAGAGTTCCTATAAAAGAGTAATCTTCAATGGATTTAATGAGTTCTCTATAATAGGCTCTTTCAACGGATATATTGTTGTCATATTCAGATAATGATCCAATAGAAAAGAAGAAGATACTTTTTAATTGATTTTGTTTATGGACGTCAAGTAAAAAACGAAATGTATTGTAGGGGTCTTTTTTTAGGCTTAAAATAACTTGAATACGTTCTTTTATAGCATATAATTTGAATTTGAAAAAATCTTGAACAAGACCCAAGATAGTTCCTAAGATACCTCTTTGAGCATACTTAAATACTTCATGAACGGAGATTGTATTCACAAAAGAAAAAGGTTGTTGATGAGCTTTTATATCAGGGTATTTTTCTTGAATTTTATGTAAAATTTCTTTAGCCCATAAATCAACAACGGGCATTTTTAAAAAACCATTTTGAAAAGCTAAACTATTTTTTGATTGAAATCGTCCTAAGGAATCTTTTATAGAAGGTAAATATTCCTCATAACGTGTAAGCAAATAGAAAGCAGAGGCGAATAAATCATGAGAAAGAGCTGATTTAGTACTAGTTTTAAAAAAATAAGGGATTTCATCTTTGAAATCAAT
>JBKDZS010000078.1:0-3237 GCA_047971445.1 Flavobacteriales bacterium | reverse complement strand
CAACTTCTCCAGGAAGAAAAACATACAATCGACAATAGCTATGTTCGAGTTGGAGTAAAGGGAGGAGGTTGCTCTGGACTTTCATACGTGTTAGACTTCACGCAACAAAAACAAGAGGGTGATAAGGAGTTTGAAGATGCAGGAGTTCGAATATTAGTAGATAAAAAAAGTTTTTTATATATTGTAGGAACCACTTTGGAATATGAAGGCGGACTTAACGGAAAAGGATTTTCTTTTAATAATCCCAATGCACAAAGAACCTGCGGTTGTGGAGAGAGTTTTGCTATCTAACTTTCAAATAGTTATATCATCTAAAATTCAAAAAAGTATAAACAATTGATTTTAAGCTAAATCTATGGGCAAATACACGGAGGACGACTTAAGAGTAGAATTAGAACAAGAGCAAGAATATAAATTTGGTTTTACAACGGACATAGAATCTGATACTATTCCAATAGGTTTAAACGAAGATGTTGTTCGGTTAATTTCCAAAAAGAAAGAAGAACCCGAATGGATGACAGAATGGCGTTTAGAAGCCTTTAGAAGATGGAAAGAAATGGAAGAGCCTGATTGGCCTAATGTTCAATATAAAAAGCCCGATTTTCAGTCTATTAGTTATTATTCAGCACCTAAAAGTACTCCAAAATACAATAGTATAGATGAGGTTGATCCAGAGTTATTAGAAACATTTAATAAACTGGGAATTCCTTTAGAAGAACAAAAAAAATTAGCTGGAGTAGCGATGGATATTGTAGTTGACTCTGTTTCAGTAGCGACTACATTTAAAGAAACCCTAGCTGAAAGAGGGATTATCTTTATGTCTATGAGTGAAGCTATTAAAAAACATCCTGAATTGGTTCGAAAATATATAGGAACTGTTGTTCCAAGAACCGATAATTTTTATGCTGCGCTCAACTCAGCTGTTTTTTCTGATGGCTCATTTTGCTACATTCCAAAAGGCGTTCGGTGTCCCATGGAATTATCAACCTATTTTCGAATTAATCAAGCTGGAACAGGACAATTCGAACGTACTTTATTAATCGCAGATGAAGATTCATACGTTTCATATTTAGAAGGTTGTACAGCACCTTCTCGAGATGAAAATCAATTGCATGCAGCTGTTGTTGAACTAATTGCTATGGAAGGTGCTGAAATTAAATATTCAACTGTTCAAAATTGGTTTCCTGGAGATAAAGAAGGAAAAGGAGGTGTCTTTAATTTTGTTACAAAACGTGCTATTGCAGAAAAAAAGGCAAAAGTATCATGGACACAAGTTGAGACAGGCTCTGCTATAACATGGAAATATCCCTCATGTATTTTGAAAGGAGATCATTCAATAGGTGAATTTTATTCAATAGCCTTGACTAATAATTTTCAACAAGCTGATACAGGAACTAAAATGATTCATATTGGTAAGAATACAAGTTCAACCATTATATCAAAGGGTATTTCAGCAGGACAATCACAAAACAGTTACCGTGGATTAGTAAAAGTTTTACCTAATGCAACAGGTGCTCGAAACTTTTCACAATGTGATTCCTTATTGATGGGTAATGAATGTGGAGCTCACACCTTCCCTTATATAGAAGTGAAAAATAAAACAGGAAAAGTAGAACATGAGGCAACTACTTCAAAAATTGGAGAAGATCAAATATTTTACTGTAATCAACGTGGGATTGATACAGAAAAAGCCATTGCACTAATTGTAAATGGATTCAGCAAAGAAGTATTAAATAAATTACCCATGGAATTTGCTGTTGAAGCACAAAAATTATTAGAAATCTCTTTAGAAGGTTCAGTAGGCTAAACTCTTTAATAGAATTACTTATACAAAGTAGTTAATTAGAGAAATAAATACACTATAATACAAATTTTATAAAAGAATCAACTTTTTAACGATACAATAAAAATGTTAAAAATAAATAATTTACGAGCAGAAATAGAGGATAAAGAAATCCTTAAAGGAATTAATTTAGAAATCAAACCAGGAGAAGTTCACGCCATTATGGGACCTAACGGATCCGGTAAATCAACTTTATCCTCTGTTATTGCAGGGCATGAAGCTTATGAAATAAAAGAAGGTGAAATTACTTTTGAAGGAAAAGATATTTTAGAGGATGCTCCAGAGGAAAGAGCGCATAGAGGGATTTTCCTTTCGATGCAATATCCTATTGAAATCCCAGGTGTTTCTGTAACCAATTTCATCAAAACAGCTATTAATGAAACACGAAAAGCAAGAGGTAAAGAACCTATGCCTGCAAAGGAAATGCTCACTAAAATTCGTGAAAATGCAGCTGCTTTAGCTATTGACCAGTCATTTCTTTCACGCTCTCTTAATGAAGGATTTTCAGGAGGTGAGAAAAAACGCAATGAAATTTTTCAAATGACTATGTTAGAGCCTAAATTAGCTATTTTAGATGAAACAGATTCAGGTTTAGATATTGATGCCTTAAAGGTGGTTGCAGAAGGTGTAAACCGTTATAAAAATGAAAATAATGGGGTTCTTTTAATCACTCATTATCAACGCTTACTAGATTATATTGTTCCTGATTTTGTGCATGTACTTTATCAAGGGAAAATTGTTAAATCGGGCGGTAAAGAATTGGCTTTAAAACTGGAAGAAAAAGGATATGATTGGATTAAAGAATTGTAAGGCTAATGAATACTTATTTTAACACAGTACAGAACATTCATAATTAAATAACATGAATCTAAAAGAACAATTAATAACCTCCTATACTACTTCAGAAAATGCAACTGACAACCCTCATTTATTAAAATTGAGAAAAGAAGCTATAGGAATATTTAAAGAAAAAGGATTTCCTACGATAAAAGATGAAGAGTGGAAATATACCAACTTACGTGATATTTTAAATTCATCATACGAAGTATTTTCAAAAAATAATTCAGTTGATAAAACAACCGTAGAAAATCACTTGTTACAAGATTTAGATAGCTATACCATGGTCTTTGTTAACGGTATTTTTTCTTCAGATTTTTCAACAATCAACGAAGAAGATTTTACAGTAACCCATTTAGCTTCAGCTCTCAAAAACACACGATATCAAGAAATTATTTCTAAACATTTAGGGTCTGTTGCTCCTAAAGAAGATACTTTATCTGCTTTAAATACCTCCTATACCAAAGAGGGGCTTTTTGTGCATATTCCTAAAGGAAAAATAGTAGAAAAAGTAATTCAGGTCTTGTATTTATACACCGAAAACACCTTTAATCAAC
>JBKDZS010000077.1:0-6325 GCA_047971445.1 Flavobacteriales bacterium | reverse complement strand
TTACTAAAGAAAAATAATCGAACTCTATATTTACTTTTACTTGACAAATTTAATTTTTATGATTCGAAACTTTTCATATCATTCGTTAAATAGAAATGTAGTAAAGATTAATTTCACAAATATTCTGTTTAAAGATGGATTTCTTACTATATTTGCCCAAATTTACTTTTATGGAATATAATGTTGATAGAGAAGGATTAATCATACCAGAATATGGACGTCACGTACAAAAAATGATTGATTATTGCCTTTTTCTTGAAGATCAAGAAGAACGTAATAAGTGTGCTAATGCTATTATATCTGTTATGGGAAATATGAATCCCCACTTAAGAGATGTTCCTGATTTTCAACATAAACTATGGGATCAACTCTTTATCATGTCTAATTTTAAATTAAAAGTTGATTCTCCTTACCCTGTTCCAACTGCAGAACAATTTCAGGAAGCTCCTAAAAAATTAGAATATCCTGTAATTGCAAAAAGATACCGCTATTATGGGCACAATATTAAGAAAATGGTTGATATTGCTATTTCTTGGGAAGAAGGAGATCAAAAAGAAGCCTTAATTTATACCATAGCTAATCACATGAAAAAATGTTTTCTAAAATGGAATAAAGATACTGTTGATGATAGCACCATTTGGAAACATTTAGATGATTTATCCGATGGACAATTAACAATAGAAGGTAAAAGAGAAAACTTAATCTCTACTGAAAGTCAAGATAAAAACTATTCTAGACGTAATTTCAAAAAAAAACGAAAAAACTAAATGGGAAGTTTTAGAATAAAAGGTGGAAATCGTTTAAAAGGCGAAATTCAACCACAAGGAGCCAAGAATGAAGTGTTGCAAATTTTATGTGCTGTTTTATTAACATCTGAACCTGTAAGAATTCAAAATATACCTGATATCATAGATGTCAATAAACTCATTGAAATATTGAGTAATCTTGGTGTAAAAATCATGAAAAATGGAAAAGGAGATTATACTTTTCAAGCAGATGAAGTACATACCGAATACATGACCTCAAAAGAGTTTCGTAAAGACGGATCTTCATTAAGAGGTTCTATTATGTTAATTGGGCCTATGCTCGCTCGATTTAAAAAAGGCTATATGCCAAAACCTGGAGGAGATAAAATCGGACGACGGCGTTTGGACACACATTTTGAGGGCTTTATCAAGTTAGGAGCACAATTTCGTTATAATAAAGATGAGCTGTTTTACGGTGTAGAAGCAAAGCATTTAAAAGGTACTTATATACTATTAGATGAAGCCTCGGTAACTGGAACGGCTAACATTATTATGGCAGCCGTTTTAGCCAAAGGAAAAACAACCATTTACAATGCAGCATGTGAACCTTATTTACAGCAGCTATGTAAAATGTTAGTTCGCATGGGAGCCAACATTTCAGGTATAGGATCTAATCTCATTACAATTGAAGGAGTAAAAGTATTAAAAGGAACAGAACACACCATTTTACCCGATATGGTTGAAATCGGTTCTTGGATTGGTTTAGCTGCCATGACAAAATCAGAACTTACCATTAAAAATGTAGACTGGGACAATTTAGGGATTATCCCTAGTGTATTTGCTAAACTAGGAATCATCCTAGAGCGTAAGGGGAATGATATTTTTGTTCCTAGTCATGAAAATTATGAAATACAAAAATTTATTGACGGTTCTATCTTAACTATATCAGATGCTCCTTGGCCTGGTTTCACTCCTGATCTGCTAAGTGTTATTTTAGTAACAGCTTGTCAAGCAAAAGGAACTGTATTAATTCATCAAAAAATGTTCGAATCCCGTTTGTTTTTCACGGATAAATTAATTGATATGGGGGCCCAAATTATTTTATGTGATCCACACCGAGCTACTGTAGTTGGATTAAATCATGAAACAGCTTTGAAGGGCTCAACGATGAGTTCGCCTGATATTCGAGCAGGAATTTCGTTATTAATAGCAGCACTTTCGGCGGATGGAACTTCGGTTATACAAAACATTGAACAAATTGATCGTGGATATGAAAATATAGACGGGCGTTTAAAAGCTATTGGAGCTGATATTGTAAGGATGTAGGGACTATCAAGAAGCCTTCTTTTTTTATCAACCCTTCAAAAAACCATCCCGAAATAAATTCGGAATGGAAAAAACGTAAATCTATAAGCCGGATTCTGTGAAGAGGAAAAAACAAACCTCTTTCTTGTCATTTATCTAGCTCTGTTATTACTAACAGAATCAAAACTGCCTACCCTCCAACCTTAGGCGAGTAACCCTCAAATGTTGGTTTACATGGCATTACACCGCATAGAGTTTACCTGATTTCACTACAGCCTAACTGTACATCCTTTCTGTTGCACTAGTCCTATTTCAAACCTAACTTGAAACGACGGGCATTACCCGCTATGCTACTCTATGGTGTCCGGACTTTCCTCTCTAAAATTAATTTAGAGCGACAAGACAATCTACAAGTACAAAGGTATTCTTTTTTAATAAATCTAGTTAAAATTAATTTTTCATTTCTATCTAAATTTATAGTTCATTTACTCATCATTAAAACACTTTATCTATGAAAAGAAGTTACAAATACAATTCAAGAATATGCTAGCTTTATAAAATTCATAGGTTATCATTTATATTCCTAATTAAATATGTATTTTTGCGTTGAATTTTAAAAAATAACTCATGTTAAATGTTTCAAATCTTTCCTTACAATTTGGTAAACGTGTACTATTTGATGAAGTAAATCTTAAGTTTACAAGAGGAAATTGTTACGGAATCATTGGAGCCAATGGTGCAGGGAAATCTACTTTTCTAAAAATCTTATCAGGTGAAATTGACCCTACTACAGGACATGTAAGTCTTGAAAAAGGAAAACGCTTATCTATTTTAAAACAAGACCATCACGAATATGATGAAGTAAGCGTTTTAGAAACCGTTATGATGGGAAATAGGCCGATGTACGATGTAAAATATGAAATGGACTCCTTATATGCAAAACCTGATTTTTCTGAAGAAGATGGTGTTAAAGCAGGAGAACTGGGTGTTATTTTTGAAGAAATGGGTGGCTGGAATGCAGAATCTGATGCAGGAACTTTACTTTCTAATTTAGGTATAAAACCTGAAGATCATTACAAATTAATGAATGAAATGGATAATAAAGCAAAAGTACGGGTATTATTAGCTCAAGCTTTATTTGGAACACCTGATGTATTGGTACTTGATGAACCAACTAATGATTTAGATGTTGAAACCATTTCTTGGTTGGAAGATTTTTTAGCTCATTATGAAGAAACCATTATTGTCGTTTCACATGATCGTCACTTTTTGGATGCTGTATGTACTGATATTTGTGATATTGATTTTTCAAAAATTAATATCTATTCTGGTAATTATACCTATTGGTACGAAGCTAGTCAACTAGCTCAGCGTCAACGTGCACAGCAAAATAAAAAAGCAGAAGATAAAAAGAAAGAATTACAAGAGTTTATATCACGGTTTAGTTCAAATGTTGCTAAAGCTAAGCAAGCTACAGCTCGTAAAAAAATGCTAGATAAGCTGAATATTGAACATATGCCTCATTCTTCAAGACGTTATCCTGCTATTATCTTTGACCGTGAACGTGAAGCAGGAGATCAAATTTTAGAGGTTACAAACTTAGAGGCGTCTAGTGAAGACGGAGTTTTATTTAAAGATGTTCATTTGAACTTAAAAAAAGGTGATAAAGTTGCTATACTTTCCAAAAACTCTAAGGCTACTACTGCTTTTTTTGAAATGTTAGAAGAGCGTAAAAAAGTTGAAAAAGGTGAGATTAAATGGGGTGTAACTACCTCACAAGCTTTTATCCCGGTAGAAAACGCTGAATATTTCAAAAACGATTTAAACTTAGTCGATTGGCTTCGTCAATACGTAGAAACAGATGAAGAACGCCATGAGCAAAATATACGTGGATTTCTGGGGAAAATGTTATTTTCAGGAGATGAAGCTTTAAAACAATCTTCGGTATTATCAGGAGGTGAGAAAATGCGTTGCATGTTTTCGAGGATGATGCTTGTAAAAGCTAATGTGCTCTGTTTTGATGAGCCAACTAATCATCTAGACTTAGAAAGTATTACCGCTTTAAATAATGCGATGAAATCTTTCAAAGGTACGATCTTGATAACCTCTCATGATCATGAAATGGTACAAACAACATGTAATCGAATTATTGAACTAACACCCAAAGGAGCCATCGATCGTTATATGACTTACGATGAATATTTAAATGACTCTAAAGTAAAAGAATTAAGAACAGCTTATTATAGTTAAGCTTTAGTTTATTTTAACCCTCAATTTTTTACATTGAGGGTTAAAGTAAACAATAAAGTATGTAAGACTTTATTTCCTGCTAATTCCTATTCTATCACTTCATCATTATAACTTATTTTCTATTTTTGCTTTATGATTTATTTTGAAGATACAATCGTAGCGCTTGCTACGCCCAATGGAACAGGTGCTATTGCGGTCATTCGATTATCGGGAAAACAGGCTATTGAAATAGCTCATTCGGTTTTTGAGTCTGTTCATGAAAAAAAACAACTACTCAATCAAAAATCTCATACCCTTCATCTGGGTTATATTAAGGATGGTTCTAAAAATGTAGACCAGGCTTTGTTTTCTCTATTTAAAGAACCCTTTTCTTATACAGGTGAAAATGTAGTGGAAATTTCTTGTCACGGTTCATCGTACATTCAACAACAAGTTATCCAATTACTGGTAAAAAAAGGAGCTCGAGTGGCCAATCCTGGAGAATATACACTGCGTGCTTTTTTAAATGGAAAAATGGATTTATCACAAGCAGAAGCTGTAGCGGATATAATCTCTTCTAAGTCTGAAATAGCACATCAAACCGCTTTACAGCAAATGAAAGGTGGCTTTTCAAATGAATTAGCTAAACTTCGAAAAAAGCTTATTCATTTTGCTTCTATGCTGGAACTGGAATTGGATTTTGCCACAGAAGATGTTGAGTTTGCTGATCGTTCTGAATTTCATGTACTTTTAGAAAAATTAGAACATCATTTAAAATATTTAACGGATTCATTCACATTAGGAAACGTTATCAAAGAAGGTGTTCCTGTTGCTATTGTAGGTGAACCTAATACTGGAAAATCTACTCTTTTAAATACCTTATTAAACGAAGAACGTGCTATTGTATCAGATATAGAGGGAACCACTCGAGATACTATTGAAGATGAACTTACTTTAGAAGGTATTAACTATCGTTTTATCGATACTGCAGGAATTCGAAATACAAAAAATCCTATTGAAAACATCGGTATTCAAAAGACTTTTGAGAAAATAGAGGCCTCAAAAGTTATCCTCTATATGGTGGATACTCTAAAAATCAAAAACGATCCTAAAAAAATCAATCATTATCTTAATGAAATTGATAAAATCATTTCAAAATATCCTACAAAAAAAGTTTTAATCCTTTTAAATAAGACTGATTTAATACAACCAACTTTAAATTTAGAAGCCTTTAATAGTTTTGAAAATGTTATACCTGTTTCAGCTAAACAAAAACAAGGAATTGAAATCTTAACACATGAATTGGTTCATGTTGTCAAACGAGGTGAAATCAATACCCACCAAACTATTGTTACCAACACACGTCATTATGAAGCCTTAAAAAGTGCTTTAGAAGCTATTCAAAGAACCAAACATGGTTTAAAAATGAAACTATCTGGTGATTTATTGGCTCTTGATATTCGTCAAGCTTTACATAATCTAGGTGAAATTACGGGTCAAATTGAAGTTGATACAGATATTTTGGGGACTATTTTTGGTGAATTTTGTATTGGAAAATAGCACACTACTAACAAAACCCAATAAAAGCTAACAGAATTCAACAATATGAGTATTGCAAAATACATTTTAGGTTTCGGAATTATTTTAGGTGGAATTATTTCAATTCCTATTAGAACAATTATGCTCTAAGTGTAAAAACTAAAATTCAAAAGATGGTAAAACGTGGTATTTGTAACGAATTACAAGCTGAATTTGACTTATTAGCTAAAAACAATTTCGAGGAGAAGGAAATGCAAAATGGATGGATTTTATTGATAAGACTATGTGTGAATTGGGTTGTTATGAGTAACTCAAAATCAAAGAAATACAGATAGGTTTCATTATCTTTTTTTAGTTGATAGATTTATTGATTTGAAATATTTTTTTGCGCAATTTAATCTTTTTCATATGTTTTTCTTGTTAAGAAATAAGAATCATCATTATTAAATATAGCACAACATTCTGTCATCCAAGGAATATCCTGATATTTTAACTCCATTGCGTTA
>JBKDZS010000076.1:0-13332 GCA_047971445.1 Flavobacteriales bacterium | reverse complement strand
TAATTTCGTAACCCGAAATACACTATATTATCAGTCAAGAGTCTTTAAGGATAAAGCAGAAATTCAAACAGGTATTTCCTTGTATTACTTTGATCAATTTAAGTCTAGAGCTTATTTTCCAGTATTAGGAGAATTTTCTTTGCAAACACTTAATACGTTAAATTCAGATAAAGAAGCTACCGTGAATACACCTTCTGAAATAGGAGCTTACCCCTTGTTTGATTTATTCTTAAATATGAAAGTAAAAAGAATGCGTCTTTACTTTAAACTACAACATTTTAATCAGTTAATTAAAGATCAAGGTAATTTTTATTCAGCTCCTAACACACCTTATACAGATTGGGTTTTTCGTATAGGATTCAAATGGTATTTATTTGTTTAATCTAAGTTCGACTTAAAAAATAATATTAAAAAGTTTGGAGAAACTAGAGAATGGGATAAGCAAAGAAATGAATTAATCTATCTGACTTTTTATCACTTCGATGATTTCCAAAATTGAAATTGGTTTTAAAATATTTCATGCAAGATTTTTCTTAAATCAAGCTTTAGTTATCTTATATTGGATAACTCATTTACATAATGAGGATTAGCATAAACGGTAGCTTTGTTTTTTCTAGAAAATCCAATCAAACAAATACCCAGTTCTTTGGCATAATCGACCGCCAAAGAAGAGCAAGCTGAAACAGCCACAACACAAGGGATTCTGGCTATAAAAGCTTTTGAAAGAATTTCATAAGATACACGACCACTGACCCAGAGGATATGTGCTTTTTTTAATGCGTGCTGATTTAAAAGTTTTCCTACTACTTTGTCAACAGCATTGTGTCGACCAATATCTTCCTTAAGTGTTAAAAATTGATTGTTTTGATCAAAAACGGCAGCAGAATGTGTTCCTCCTGTTTTTAGAAAAAGATTTTGTTTTTCCTTTAGAGTAGAGAATAATATCTGGATTTCTTCTAAATCAATTAATTGATTGTTCTTTAATGCCTGACCATTAAAAGATAAATCTTCTATTTTTTGTTTGCCACAGATTCCACATGACGAAACAGAAAGAAGGGTTCGCTTATTTAAATAACCTTTACCTAAATTTTCAGTGGAAATAGTCACATTGATAACTGAAAAACCATTCTCAGATTCTTCTATAATTTTACAATCTAAATTATTTAAAATTCCTTTATAAATATCCTCTGCATATAATAAGCCCCTTATCAATTCTTCATCTTGACCTGGAGTTCGCATTACTACAGTATAAGGCTCATTGTTTATATTGATTTGAAGAGCTGCTTCTACAGCTAAAGTATCTTCTGTTTTTTTTGAGCCTTTCAAAGAAACATTTATTCCTTCATAATTTAAAGATTCTTTTGTCATTTATTTCTTCTTTTTACCATGAAATTTCAAAGGTATTCTATACCTTTTCAAAATCAACAGCTACTACCTTATATTCAGGAGTTAAGGTTTCTATATCGCCCACATCACCTGTAATGAGATTAATGAAAACTTTAGGTTGATGAAAAGTGGTTCTCAGAACTCCTTTTTTTACTTTTGTGGAATATTTTATAGGAATTTTTACACTACCTCTATCGGAAGAAATGCGTACGATATCTCCGTCTTCAACTCCTTTTTTCAAAGCATCTTTTGGATTAACTTCTAAGTAATCATCGTTTAAAATAAGTTGATTATCTGTTTTTCGTGTCATAGTTCCAGAATTATAATGCTCTAATTCTCTTCCTGTTGTTAGAATAAAAGGAAATTTTTTCGCATAATTAACTATTTCAGGGCTTTCTTCAAAATCAAAATGATGAAAAGTACCTTTTCCTTTTTTAAACTCTCCGTTTACATGAATTCGTTTGGTACCAGTTCCATCTTCTTTAATAGGCCATTGTAATCCATTTTCGCCTAAACGTTCCCAACTTAAACCTTTCATGAACGGAACTACTTCTGCAATTTCTTTTATCACTTCTGCTGCATCATAGGTTAATCCTGTAGGCTGATTATATCCCAAATAATGCATGAGATCGATTATAATTTGTCCATCTGATTTTGTGTTTCCAATAGGTTCAATTACTTTATTGACACGTTGTACGCGACGCTCTCCATTGGTAAATGTTCCATCTTTTTCAAAATAGGAGGATGCTGGTAAAATTACATCAGCCATTTTTGAAGTAGCTGTCATGAATAGTTCTTGAACCACAATAAAATCTAAATTCTCAAATGCTTTAATACTATGGTTTGTATTAGGGTCAGTCATAATCGTGTCTTCTCCCATAATATACAATGCTTTTAACTTACCTTCTATAGCTGAGTCTAACATTTTGGGAGCTTTTAATCCTTCTTTTTCAGGCATCTCACTTACGCCGTATTTTTTTGCATAATAAGCTTTAATTTT
The DNA here is from genome assembly GCA_047971445.1 of Flavobacteriales bacterium. Lineage (GTDB taxonomy): Bacteria > Bacteroidota > Bacteroidia > Flavobacteriales > UJ101 > UJ101. Next base: position 10,946 of record JBKDZS010000076.1, on the reverse strand, counting down.
AGGGTCATTTACATCTAAATATCCTGCTCCTTGATGAGGTTGAACTCCCATGTCAGCTGCTCCCTGTACATTGTTCTGGCCACGAAGTGGGTTTAATCCAACTCCCTGACGTCCAATATTTCCTGTCATCATGGCTAAATTCGATAATAACATTACGGTTTTACTCCCTTGAAAATGTTCTGTTACACCTAGACCATGAAATTCCATTGCTCGATCTGAAGAAGCATATGCAATAGCAGCCTGTCGTACTAATTCTTTAGAGACACCTGTTATTTTCTCTAACTCTTTCATATCTAGATCGATTACATGGTTTTTAAAATCAAGATATTTTTCTGTATAAGACGCTATAAAATCTTGATCAACTAAATTCTCTTTAATGATATAGTGTGCTAACATATTTAAAATAGCCACATTTGTACCAGGTCTAATTTGTAAATGATAATGGGCTAATTCAGCTAATTTTGTTTTAACAGGATCGACCACAATAGAGGTTACTCCTTTCATAAAAGCTTGTTTAATTTTAGCTCCTGTTACAGGATGAGCTTTTACGGGATTAGCACCAAATAAAAAGATTGCATCTGCTTTATTTAAATCTTCTATTGAATTGGTTGCTGCACCTGTACCAAAAGCTTGTTGCATTCCATAAGCCGTTGGAGCATGACAAACCCTTGCACAACCATCAATATTATTTGTTCCTATTACCGCACGAAACATCTTTTGCATCAAATAATTTTCTTCATTTGTGGCTCTAGAGGAAGAAATTCCTGCTATAGCATTAGCGCCATATTTTATTTTTATATCGGTTAATCGTTTTGTTATAAATTGATAAGCTTCTTCCCAGGTTACTTTTTCAAATTGCCCATCTTTTTTTATCATTGGATCACGTAAACGATCTGGATGGTTATAAAATTCAAATGCAAAACGACCTTTCAAACACGTATGCCCTTCGTTTACCTCTGCGGTTTCAGGTGCTTGAATTCCTTTGATTTCACCGTTAATAACTGAAACTTCCAGTTGACAACCTACTCCACAGTACGTACAAGTTGTTTGAACAGTCTTATCAGCTTTTAACGTTTTGGTTTCGTACTTGTCTGTTAAAGCTTCTGTAGGACATGTTTGTACACAGGCTCCACAGGAAACGCAAGCAGATTCGTTAAATGTAGTATTAAAACCTTTTATAATGTTCGTGGCAAAGCCTCTTCCTGACATTCCTAAAATCATTTCACCTTGAATTTCTTCACAGGCTCTTACACAGCGAAAACAATTAATACACTGACTTAGATCTGATTTTATGTAGGGATGCGTTCTATCCGGTTTAATAGCTTGATGATTTTTTCCTTTGGGATAACGAATAGTGGGAATTCCTATTTCTGCTATTGTTTTTTGAAAAGGTGTTGCTTTTTTTCCTTCTTTTGGAAATATTTTATCAGAAGGATAATCTGTTAAAATTAATTCTACAATGTTTTTACGTAACTGTTGTATTTTTTCTGTGCGTGTATAAATATACAAATCATTAACTACAGGAGTATGACAGGAAGCTACAGTACGAGTAAAACCATCCTTTTCTTTGGCTATTTCTACAGAGCATATTCTACAAGAACCAAAGTTTTCTAATCGATCATCTTGGCACATTGTAGGTATGGATTCCTTACTCCTTTCTATCCTTCTTACAAAATCTAAAATAGTTTCCCCTTTTTGAAATTCGTGTGCCTTATTGTCTATATATGCTTTCATTTTGTATCTACTTAATTTTATTTTTTCAGTGGAATTTTCGAATCATAGGTACACTAAGTTTTATAAAGTATGATTTTTCTTTGTAACAGTTTGTGTTTCTTTTGAACATTTTTGTCATAAATCTTCTATAGAAAATGGGGATTTAACTCTTCTCCAAAATATTTTAAAGCATTTTTTATAGGTAAAGGAACTCCTCCTCCTAAGGCACAAAGAGATCCAATCTCTAAAGTTTCTAGTAAATCTTCAAAAAGTTTTCGATCTATCTTATAATTTTCTTTTTGTGCTTTTTGTAAAAGTTCCATTCCTCTAAAGGAACCTATTCTACAGGGGTAGCACTTTCCACAAGATTCATCTGCTGTAAATTTCATAAGATGTTCTAAGTATTTCAACATAGGAAAATCAGTTGGAATGGATACAAAACTTGCATGACCTAATAAAAAACCATTGTCTCCAAGTGATTCAAAATCCAAGTTTAATTCAAGTGCTTTGTGTATAGGAACAATTCCTCCTAATGGACCACCTATTTGTAAGGCCTTAATTTCTGACTTAAATCCTTTTCCTAAATCCTTAAAAATCGTTTCTAGGGGTGTACCCATTTCTACTTCATAAATACCTGGTTCATTAAAAAAACTATCTAATGAAATCAGTTTGGTTCCTGTTGATTTTTCTGTTCCTAAAGATGCATAGGCTTTTCCCGTATTTTTTAAAATCCAATGAATATTAGCAAAAGTTTCTACATTACTTAAAACGGTTGGTTTTCCGAATAACCCATATTGTGCGGGGTAAGGAGGGCGTACCCGAACTTCAGGACGAAGCCCTTCAATAGAATTTAAAAGCGCTGTTTCTTCCCCACAAACATACGAACCTTGCCCTTGAATAATTTTGAACCGGAAATTGTTAATTAAATTCTTTTCTCTTAGTTCTTCAATTGCCTCATGAATGATACGAAGAGAGTTGGGATATTCTCGTCTAATGTATAAAATACCTGTGTTTGCACCAACCGTTAAACCACTTATATACATTCCAAACAATACTTTATGGGGTTGGTGCTCCATTAAATACATATCGGAGTAAGCTCCTGGATCACCTTCATCTGCATTACAAATAATATATTTCTGCTTACTTTTTTCTTTAATTACAGCATCTAATTTAAACCAGAATGGAAAGCCAGCACCCCCTCTTCCTCTTAAATTGGAATTTTTTAGTTCTTCAATTACTTTTTTGGGTGTTTTTTTAAACAGTTCGGCTGTCTGATAAAAAGAAGTTGCATCTTCTATTTTTGAAGTTAAAATAGGGGTTGTATTAGATCCAATAGTGTATAAATTATCCTGAAACTCCTTATTTTTTATGCATGAGGTTAATTCCTTTTTATCATGAATTGAAAACGTTTTCTCATCATACATAAAAGCATTATTAGAGTGGCAACGACCTACACAAGCAGCATGACCTATTTTTTCTGAATCGAAATGTTGAGCCATAGTTTCTCTTAACTTAACTTGTGTTCCTGCTACCATACAAGCTGTGCCATTACAAATATGAACTTTTTGTTCTCGATTATTTGCTTTTGTAAAGTCATAAAAGGAAGCCGTTCCTGCTATGACAGAATCGTCCATCATAAAACGCTTGGACAACGCCTGGAATTCTTCCTCTGAAGCATTTTTATGGGATAAACTAGCTATATTTTCAAATAAATTATCATCTAACCCTTTACGAGACGATAGCGTACGTATATTTTTATTGGCCATTTTCTAAGTTTCTTTTTAAACTATTCTCACAAACCTACAAGATAGGAATTCTTTTGGATTTATTTTTTTTCTTCAATTATCTAGAATGAGTAAAAATAATTGTTGTATGAAATTTTTGAGATATATTGATAAAAAACAAAAAAATCACTCTTATTAAATAAATAATAAGAGTGATTGTATAAAAGTTAAAATTTGTTTTTACTCTTCAGATGTGATACTGGCAAATAAAAATTCGCGATTCATACGTGCAATATTTTCTAACGAAATTCCTTTTGGACATTCAATTTCACAAGCTCCTGTATTCGTACAATTTCCAAAGCCTTCTTTATCCATTTGTTCGACCATATTCAATGCACGTCGTTTTGCTTCAGGGCGCCCTTGGGGGAGCAATGCATATTGAGAAACTTTTGCTCCTACAAATAACATGGCAGATCCATTTTTACAAGTTGCTACACAGGCTCCGCAACCAATACAAGTTGCCGCGTCCATAGCTTCATCTGCAGCAATTTTAGATATAGGTAGAGCGTTGGCGTCCTGCGTATTACCCGAAGTATTTACTGAAATATAACCGCCCGCATGTTGAATACGATCAAAAGCAGTACGATCTACCATTAAATCTTTAATTACAGGAAAGGCAGCTGAACGCCATGGTTCAATATAGATCACATCACCATCGTTAAACATTCGCATATGTAATTGACAAGTGGTAATTCCACGGTCTGGTCCATGCGCTTCTCCGTTTATGTATAATGAGCACATTCCACAAATCCCTTCACGACAATCGTGATCAAATGCTATAGGCTCTTCTCCCTTATCAACTAATTGTTCATTCAAAACATCTAACATTTCAAGAAATGACATATGTTCTGATATATCAGTCACGCTATAATCCACCATTTTTCCTTTGTCTTGTGGACCGTTTTGTCTCCAAATTTTAAGTGTTAAATTCATAATGGTGCTTTTTATTTGTATGAACGGGTTTTGAGTTCAATATCATTAAATTCCAATTGTTCTTTATGTAAAACAGCTTCAGAAGGTTTTCCTGTGTATTCCCAAGCTGCAACATAAGCAAAGTTTTGATCATCACGTTTAGCCTCCCCTTCTTCTGTTACATGCTCCTCACGGAAATGACCTCCACAAGATTCTTCTCTATCCAAAGCATCTTTAGCAAACAATTCTCCAAGTTCTAAAAAGTCAGCTACACGCCCTGCTTTTTCTAGTTCTAGATTAATTTGATCTGCTTTTCCTGGAACTTTTACATTTTTCCAAAAATCATCTCTTAGTTCAGCAATTTCTTGAATAGCTTCTTCTAGTCCTTTTTTATTACGAGCCATTCCACACTTGTCCCACATGATTTTACCTAACTTCTTATGATAATAATCTACAGAATGTTCTCCATTATTGTTAATAAAGAAATCAATACGATCTTTAACTTCTTTTTCTGCTGCTTCAAATTCAGCAGTTTGTGTAGAAATTTCTCCTGTACGAATATCGTCAGCCAGGTAATCACCAATTGTATAAGGTAGGACAAAATATCCATCAGCTAAGCCTTGCATTAATGCAGAAGCTCCTAATCGGTTAGCACCATGGTCAGAGAAATTGGCTTCTCCAATAACATAACACCCTTCAATGGTACTCATTAAATTATAATCAACCCAAACTCCGCCCATAGTGTAGTGAGTAGCAGGATAAATCATCATGGGTGTTTTGTAAGGATCATCATCTACAATCTTTTCATACATTTGGAATAAATTTCCATATTTTGCACGAACAATTTCCTCTCCTAACTTTGTTACTTGTTCTTTAGAAGGGTTTTCAATACCTTGTATTAAGGCTTGTTCTTTTCCATACCGTTGAATGGCAGCAGCAAAATCTAAATAAACAGCTTCACCCGTAGCATTAACACCGTACCCTGCATCACAACGTTCTTTTGCTGCACGAGATGCTACATCACGAGGTACTAAGTTTCCAAATGCAGGATAGCGTCTTTCTAAATAATAATCACGATCTTCTTCTGCAATTTCAGTGGGTTTTAATTTACCTTCACGAATAGCCAGTACATCGTCCATTTTTTTAGGAACCCAAATACGACCATCATTACGTAATGATTCTGACATCAAAGTTAACTTAGATTGGTAGTCTCCCGATCGAGGAATACAGGTTGGGTGAATTTGAGTATAACAAGGGTTAGCAAAAAAAGCGCCTTTTTTATGAATTTTCCATGCTGCTGTAGTGTTAGACCCCATCGCATTAGTTGATAGGAAATAAACATTTCCATAACCTCCTGATGCAATCACAACAGCATGAGCAGAATGTCTTTCAATTTCTCCTGTAATTAGGTTACGAGCGATAATACCTCGTGCTTTGCCATCAACTTTAACAATATCAAGCATCTCATGACGGTTATACATTTTAATCTTACCTCGAGCAATTTGACGATTCATCGCTGAGTAAGCTCCTAGTAATAATTGTTGTCCTGTTTGACCTTTTGCATAAAAAGTACGAGATACTAAAACACCACCAAATGAGCGGTTATCTAATAACCCTCCGTAGTCTCGTGCAAAGGGAACACCTTGAGCAACACATTGATCAATGATATTACCTGAAACCTCAGCCAATCGATGTACATTAGCTTCACGAGAACGATAATCACCTCCTTTTACGGTGTCATAAAACAAGCGGTAATTTGAATCTCCATCTCCTTGATAATTTTTTGCAGCATTTATTCCTCCTTGAGCAGCGATTGAATGTGCACGTCTTGGAGAGTCTTGATAGCAAAATGCTTTTACATTATATCCTAATTCAGCCAAAGTTGCGGCAGCAGAACCTCCTGCTAGACCAGTTCCTACCACAATCACATCGATTAAACGTTTATTAGCAGGATTTACTAAGTTAATATGCTCTTTATGCTTTGACCACTTGTCAGCTAAAGGGCCAGTATTGGGTACTTTTGAATCTAATTTACTCATGTCTTTTGTTTTCTAGATTGATTTATTTAGTTACAAAAAAGTAAATTGCAATAATTGAAAAACCAAGAGAAATAAACCAAAAATAGGCTACTCCTGAATATTTAATAATTGAATTGTATTTTTTATGATTCATTCCAGTTGATTGAAATGCAGAAGTGAAACCGTGACTTAAATGAAGACCTAATAAAATAAAGGAAATCACATAAATAATTACATATTCAATACTCTCAAATTTAGCTTTTATCAGACCGTAATCACCTAATTGAGGGAATAACACTTCCACTTGACCTGATTTAATAGGAATCAGAAAATCGGCAATATGAATACCCAAGAATATGAGAACAAGAATACCTGTGTAAATCATAGTTCTAGAGGCTATAGGAGTATGTGCTTCCCACTTATTTGAAGCATACGAGTTTGAACCCCTAGCCTCCTTATTTTTCAGAGTTAACATAATCCCCAAAAAAATATGGTAAATAAAGCCTGCAGCTAAAACAAATTGCATAGCTTGAATAATTGGGTTAGTTGCCATAAAATGAGAAGCTTGATTGAACAAGATTTCATCTTTTGGTAATAAGTTTCCAGAGGCATCTTGAGTACCTGCTAACAAAGCAAAATTAACTGCCAAGTGCACCAACAAGAAGATCATCAAAAAGAATCCAGTAAGTGCCATCATAAACTTTCGTCCTATCGACGACGTTAAGAATTTCATAATAATTTTAATTTTATTGATACAAATCTAAGAATTGTAATATTTAGAATAAAACTATATAAGGGATATTTTTGTATGTATGAAATATATAATTTTAAGTTGTTTCGTATATTATTTTAATCATTTCATCGAATTTCATATCTTTGGTTGGGGACTAAGTATTAAATTTGGGTATGAAAGTGGTCGAATTTTGTGTTTGTTATATGAGTATGACAAACTCCTTTTAAGGATAAGTAGAAGGATCAATTAAAATATTGAGGTTATTTAATCATTTAGATAGATAAAAGTTAAGGAAAATTAGAAAGCTAGGTGTGTAAATTAGGTGAATGTTTCAAAGAAACTAAGAAAAGAAGAAATTTTGATTCTACTATTACTACAGCTAATAATGGGATGGTTTTATGGATAAGATAGAGAAAGTATTATTGGTGGAGGATGATAAGGTAGAAGTTTTGAAATTCACAAGAGTTTTAAAGCAATTGGAAATTGAATGTGAATTTTTGGTTAGTAAAAACGGAGAAGAGGCACTAAGTTATCTGAAAAATAAAGATTTAGAACTACCTGACCTTATTCTTTTAGACTTAAATATGCCTAGGATGAATGGCTTTGAATTTTTAGAAGAAATAAAGGGAACCGTATACGAAAAAATTCCCCTTATTATTTTAACGACTTCAAATTCCTATCAAGATATAGAAAAGAGTAAAGAATACTCGATTAAAGGCTACATTGTAAAACCTATTCGCTATGAAGATTATAAATTAATAATCAAACAAATTTTCAATAAACCTTCACGCATATAATTATGTAATTGTTATATTTGTGGTATGAAAATACTTTATTTTGAGGACAATCTAATAGATCAAAAGTCTTTAGAAAGATTGCTTAACAAAAATTACCCAAATACTAAATTGTATATAGCTTCTAATGCTGTAGAGTTCAATCATATTTTAAAAAAGATAGACTTTGATTTAATCTTAGCTGATCAGTTTATCGATTCAATTCATGTTTTTAACTACCTAAAAGATCTAAACAACCAAAAAATAGTGTTAGTTAGTGGAATAGATAATATATTCGAAAAAGAAAGTGAAATTCAAGTTAATTTGACAGGTTTTTTAAGTAAGCCCATAAAGGCTTCGGATTTAGAAAAATATATAGAGAAACAATCCGCTTTAGAAGATTTGGCAGATGGAGACAAAAGCTTTATCATGGAATTGAAAGAAAGTATAAAAGCTGAAATCGAAAGAGAAATAATTCAGTATAATGAAGGAGACTCAAATGAAGTAAAGGCCAATTGGATACATAAAACAAAAAGTAAAATTGCCTTATTAGAAATACATGAGCTTCATAATAAAGCAACTAAGTTAGAACAAGATCTTCGTAATGATATAAATTGCGATAATGAGCTTAAAATTTATCTAAAAGCTTATCAGAAGGTACTAAAAGAATTGTAAAACTTTAATCTTTTTCATTATGAAAGTAATAATAATAGACGACGACATTACTTCAAGACTGATTTTAAAAAAACTATGTTCTAAGATTGATGATGTTGAGGTTATCGGAGAATATGAAAACCCCTTAGAGGCTATACATATTTTGGATAAAAATAAAGCCGATCTGATTTTTCTTGATATTCATATGCCTGAATTATCAGGTATTGACTTTTTGAAAATAAGTAAAAGCCTACCTTATACGATACTAATAACATCAGATCCTAATTTTGCATTAGAGGCTTATGAGTATAATGTAACAGATTACTTATTAAAGCCTATTAATACCGTACGATTTTTAAAAGCAATTGAAAAAGTGAAATCGTTAACAGCATCTTTAGATAACGAAAAATCAGGTTTAGAAGAAATTTACATTAACGTTGATCGAAGATTGGTAAGACTTATGATTAATGAGATTAATATTGTCGAAGCGAAAGGAGATTATATAATGATTCGTACAAACGATAAGAATTATATAGTCCATTCTACTATGAAAAATATTGAAAAAAAATTACCTGGGCATACATTTGTAAAAGTACATAGGTCGTATATTATCAATAAAGACCGAATAGTTGATATAAAAGACAATTCAGTTTTAATTAATAAGGCTGTTATCCCAATTAGTCGGTCTAACAAAGAAACACTGATGAAGTCGTTAAATATGATATAAAGGAATATGAAAAAATCACCTAAATATTAAAAAAAGGTGATTTTTTTGTTTTTAACTAAAAAATGGAGATAGATATGAGTTCTTAGTGAAACATTTTTTATAATTCAAGAAAAAATGCTACTTTTGAGAGTTATCAAAACATTTTATGAAAAAGCAAATTATAATTCTGTGGAGTATTTTTTTCGTGCTAAACTTATGTGCACAAGAAAAGGAAATAACGCATTTAGATATTTGGAAATCAGGACAATTTTATCCTAAAACGATTGATGGAATTAATTCAATGAAAGAGGGGAGTCATTATACGACTCTTACTGAAAAAGGAATTATTGAATATGATTATGAAAATGGAGAAGAAATTAAAACAGTTTTATCAGGTAACTTTAGTAATTATATTTTTAGTGAAGATGAAAATCTTATTTTATTGGAGCAAAATGTAGAAAAAATTTATCGTCACTCAAAAAAAGCATCGTATAAAGTATACAATAGAAGTAGCAAGTCCTTCAGCTCAATATTTGATGGAAAAAAAGTTCAGGAACCCACTTTTTCACCAGACGGCCATAAGGTGGCTTTTGTCTTTAATAATAATATTTATTATCAAAATTTAAAAACGAATCAAATAGTTCAGGTTACAAAAGATGGCGTTAAAAACAGAATTATAAACGGCATTACAGATTGGGTTTATGAAGAAGAGTTTGCTTTTGTTAGAGCTTTTGATTGGAGTCTTGATGGAAAATCAATTGCATTTATTCGTTTTGATGAATCTCGTGTAAAAGAAGTTAATTTACCAGTTTACGGAGAAGAAAACTATCCTAGATTAATGACGTTTAAGTATCCAAAAGCAGGAGAAGAAAACTCAAAAACATCGGTTCATTATTATAATTTGAACTCTAAAAAAATATCAACATTAGATTTAGCAGATTATAATGATTTTTACATTCCAAAAATTAAGTTTAATGATCAGAAAGGAAATGACCTATTTGTTTTCGTTTCAAATCGTCATCAAAACAAAGTAGATATCTTAAAAGTGGATGTTAAGAAAAATACAAAAAAAGTCCTTTTTACAGAAACCGATAAAGCATGGATAGATATAGATCGGTTAACCTTTGAATTAGAACCAGAAGGCATTATTTGGACGTCAGAAAAGAGTGGTTTTAATCATTTATATTTGATTGATTATACAACAGGAAAAGTTAAAAGTCAAATTACGAAGGGAAATTGGGAAGTAACAGCATTTTACGGAGTAAATAAAGGAAAAGTATATTATCAGTCTACAGAAGAAGGTTCAATTAACCGAAGTATTTATTCAAAGTCTATAACCGATAACACCAAACAAAAGCTTTCTTCTAAAAAGGGTTGGAATGATGCAAATTTCTCAAGTAATTTCAACTATTTTATTAATACATATACGGACGCTAATACGCCTCATTATATTACGTTAAATAGTGGAGAAAGCGGAAAGGTTATAAAAGTTTTAGAAGAGAATGAATCGACACAACAGGTTTTAAATCAGTTTGATATAAAACCTAAAGAATTTATGTCGATTACCACTTCTAACGGAGATGAATTAAATGCATGGATGATAAAACCTCCTCATTTTAAAAAGGAAAATAAATACCCTGTTTTGATGTATGT
>JBKDZS010000075.1:0-3079 GCA_047971445.1 Flavobacteriales bacterium | reverse complement strand
TACTTCTTCATTAGGGTTATTAGAGTTAATACAATTACCTTTTAACTGAACCGGTATTGTTGTGAAAGGACCTGTAATACTTCCTTGCTCTATCAATAAGCTGATATAATTAAAATAATTTTCTGAAATTCCATAAATATTAATAGCTATTTCCTTTCCTTTAGATATAATTATATTCTCATCATAATACTCTATAAAACTTTCATTTCCATCTGTAAATTCATCACTAATCGCTACTAGAGATAATGAAGATAAATTAAGATCAATAAATTCACCTAAATAGTAATTCTCAATACCTGCAGGATCATCAAAAAATACCCGAAGCTGAATAATTTCCTCTTCAAGACCATTTTCTAGAGTTTTTTGCTCAACAGTATTAATTGTTGAAACAGGCATTAAAGTTTCATTTGCGGTATAAACTTCTCCATTATATCGAATTTCTAGTGTATACGATTTATTTAATTGAGGAATAAAATCTGTTGCTATATAATCACCATTATTTTGGTCGTTAAATATAAAGTGCATGCCATTTTCATCATTGGTAACCTTCACATAAGCTCCTGTTACAGGTACATTTACATTGGGGCTAAAGAAGGCTGTAGATTCACTCAATTTAATTATTTGAGTTGCCCCTGTAGTTCCTTTCTCCCAGTTAATAGAAGCTTCTACTACTAATCTAGCACCTCCATTTGGAACATCTACATCAATCGTATCTATACATGATGTCAATATTCCAAACATTATAAAAATATACCTTACTTTGTTATATACCATTACCCTTTTCATAATTTTTAAAATTTAAAATTATATGTTATAGAAGGAAGCATACCAAAAACAGCAACTCGTGTAGCTTCATTTAAACCCGTATCAAAATTTTGACCAAATGAAATAGAAGCTGCATTTTTACGATTGTAAACATTATATATTCCAAAAACCCACTCTGATTTCCATTTGCGATTCTTATTCTTTCTAGGAGTTAGTGTGGCCGAGATATCCAATCTGTGATAGCTCGGTAAGCGATTTGCATTTCTACTGGAATAAGTTGCTACCGATAAGTCATTATATTGAAATTGTCCATTGGGGTATGTAACCGGGCGTCCTGTTTGAAATACCATGTTAGCTCCAAATTGCCATTTTTCATTTAATTTATAACTCCCTGTAAAAGAAAAATCATGGGTTCTATCCCAATTGGAATTATACCATTCTCCATTATTGATACCCAAACCTCCAAAACTACCTCCAGGAGTTCGTTGCTCTGATTTTGATAACGTATAAGATAACCACCCTGTAAAATGTCCTTTATTTTTACGAAGTAAAAACTCTAAGCCGTATGATCTTGCTTCACCTATTAATATTTCAGTTTCTATATTATTTTGTCCTATAAGCTGTGCTCCATCTATATAATCAACACGGTTGTCTATTGTTTTATAATAAGCTTCCGCTTCCATAGAAAACATATTATCTTTAAAGTTTCTAAAATAACCCACAGCATATTGGTCAGCAATTTGTGGTTTAATAAACTTACCACTCGGAGCCCAAACATCTAAAGGTGTTGCCGAAGTTGTATTAGAAATTAAATGTAAATATTGTGTAATGCGATTATAGCTGGCTTTTATAGAAGACTTTTCATTAAGTTGATATGATAGAGCTAATCGTGGCTCTAAGTTTCCAAAAGACTCAATGCTTTTATTACTTCCAAATTCAGTTGTGCCAATAGGGGTTGCACGTTCATAAATTCCTAACTTTGAATTATAAACCACAGGTAAATTATTAGCATAATTGTTAAGTGTCTGCTTTCCTAATCTATTAAAATAACTATAACGCAAACCATATTGAGTTGTAAGTTTATCTGATATTTTATGCTCTAAGCTTACATAAGTACCCATTTCTAAAGCAAATTTATTGTCTAGTTTTGTAGGGTTCACTGCCGAAGTACCACTAAGCGGGGCTAGTTCCCCTGGGTTAAACGTATAATAAATACTGCTAACTCCAAAATCAAACTTAAGATTCTCATTCAAATAATAACCTAAATCGTATTTAATATTATAATTGTCAATATCTGATGTCCAGTCAATACCACCATTACTAATTTCAAGATTGTAGTTATAGTTACTATATATTAATGATAAGTTAGAAAATAATTTATCGTTAAAAACATGATTCCATCTCAGATTCCCTGAAAGGTTACCGTATGAATTGACAAATAAATTAGTAAAACTAAATCGATCATTTCCAAAATATCCTGAAAGAAATAATCTATTTTTTTCATTAAGCTGATAATTAGTCTTAATATTAAAATCATAGAATCCTACTCTATTATCATTACCAGCTAAAGCTAAAAACATATTAGCATAAGAGGCTCTTCCTGCAATTAAAAATGAACCTTTGTCTTTGAATGTTGGTCCTTCAAGAGCAAGTCTACTTGAAATAGGACTATTACCTCCCGAAAGTTTAAATACTTTCATGTTTCCATCTTTTTGACGAATATCTAAAACAGATGAAGCTCTTCCCCCAAAACGTGCTGAAATACCTCCTTTATATAATTTAATATCTTTAATAGCATCTGGATTAAATACTGATAATAGTCCAAACAAATGGGAAGCATTATAAATAATTGCTTCATCTAAAAGAATTAAGTTTTGATCTTCTGCACCTCCACGTACATTAAACCCTGATGCCCCTTCACCTGCGTTGGTAACACCAGGCAATAATTGTATCGATTTAAAGGCATCTACTTCTCCTAATACAGCAGGTATTTTTTTAATTGTTTTACTGGATAATTTTGAAACACTCATTTGTGGACTACGTAAGTTAACTTTCTTTGATTCTTCCCCTATAATGGTAATTTCATCTAACTGAGATAAATTTTCTTTAATTTCTATATCAAGTTTTTGATTTGAATTTAAATTTATTTCTTTCTCAACCGTTGTATACCCAAAATAGGAAACTATCAACGTATAATTACCTTTTGGTGCTGTTACAGAATAAAAGCCATATTCATTAGCTATACTTTTTATTGTAGTTCCCTTCAATAATACCTCTGCTCCGTATAATGTTTCTCCATTACTAAAATCTTTTA
>JBKDZS010000074.1:0-10800 GCA_047971445.1 Flavobacteriales bacterium | reverse complement strand
TAGAAGGGGTTATTTTCAAACCTTAAGAAATAACACTAGAGATGTTAAAGAGTGGGTTAAACTTAACGATAATATTTTATCGTTTGAAAAAAATAAAATTAACCCTTGGAATCAAAGATGGGGTAATACTTTAAGGTCAAATAATGTAGTTTCAATAAAGGAGAAATCTTTTATCAAGATTTTGAAAAACAAGTAGGTAAACCTCAATATCTCCACACTGAAGAAGTAGAAGATTTAAAAATGGAAGTCCTTAAAAGAATTGATGAGGATATGATTACTATTAAAACAAATGTTATTGAGCAAATTACAAATGGAATTAAAAATGTTTTAGACCTCAAATCTGAATTGGGCTTACAAGCCAATTTTGCAGACAACCTAAAAAAAGTTAGGACAACATCAAAGGTTACTAAATACTTATTCTTAATAGGCTTTGTTTTGTCGTTAATTGGAATTTCAACATTCTTAATTTTTAGTTATAAACTTTCTTACATTCAAGATTTAGAAACCTACGAAAAGATTTTAGTTAGGATTGGAGCTATTTCATCGTTAGCTATTTTATCATACGTTTTATTTCAACAGTTCAAATTGTATCAAATTTTACATCTTAAATACACTCATTTAGATAATTTCTTAGGAGGTGGTGCTACTTACATAAGTCAATTAGTTAGCCAAGATGGAGAATTGAAAAAACGACTAATAAAAAGCTTACTGAAATGTTTATGGAAATAGATGAAACCATTGGAAATGCAAAACAAGTTCAACATCCAACAGGTAAATATTTTGAATCTTTTAAACAAACATTAGATAGTGTTTTAGGGAAAATGAATGATTTAGCAAAAACGGTAAAAGAAATAAAAAATCCTACTGAATAAAAACTGGCTACAACAAGGTATAAACCTTATTGTTAGCTTTTAGCTTATTTGCGAAAATTGTCGCGGACTTTCTAATCAGTAATAATTTGCTTACTTTTAGTTTGAAAACAAAGCAACAAGGCTTATACAGAGCCGTTCAAAAAAGGTTATCGATTAAGCAAGATTTTATTTATATGAATTAGAATAAATGATAGCTAAACAATTTATTCAAAATTCTTTAAAATAATCTCTAAAAATTTTAGCAATATTTTTAGTTCTAAAGCTAGACTCCTTGATTTTTTTATATCAGATTATGAGAACCATTATACTTTGTTTAATAGACAATCTTTTCAGAACAGGATATATTATCAGTAAGATGAATAGTTTTTTCTTTTAAAGTATAATGAACAATGGGTGAATAGAAAAAATTAGGAAACAATTGATTAATTAAGGAAGTATCCGTAAGTTTGTGAACGGGTTCATCGTCGCGCTAAAAGAAAACTTTTTTAAAGAAATTAAACATGATTAAAACAGATATTCTTATTATTGGAGCAGGTCCTGTCGGGATGTTTGCTGTTTTTGAAGCAGGTTTATTAAAATTAAAATGCCACTTAATTGATGCTTTACCACAGCCTGGAGGACAATGTTCTGAAATATATCCTAAAAAACCGATTTATGATATCCCTGCATACCCAGAAATTTTAGCAGGGGATTTAATTGATCAATTAGCAGAACAAATTAAGCCTTTTCAACCAGGTTACACCTTAGGTGAACGTGCTGAAACTATTAAAAAATTGGAGGATGGAACCTTTAAAGTAACAACGAATAAGGGGACAGAACATTTTGCTCCTGTAGTGGTTATTGCGGGAGGGTTAGGTTCTTTTGAGCCTCGAAAACCTCCAATTCCTAATTTAGTAGATTTTGAAGATAAAGGCGTTGAATATATGATCAAAGACCCTGAAATATACCGTGATAAACGTGTTGTAATTTCAGGAGGAGGAGATTCAGCCTTAGATTGGTCTATTTACTTAGCTGATATTGCTAAAGAAGTTTTACTGGTTCATCGTAGAAGTGAATTTAGAGGTGCATTAGACTCTGTTGAAAAAGTAGCAGAATTGGCCAAAAAAGGAAAAATTAAGCTTATTACTGAGGCAGAAGTTAAAGAGATTCAGGGTAATAATAAAGTAGAATCTGTTTTAATTAAACATAAAAAGGAGGGTAATATTACCGTTTCTACAGATCACTTTATTCCTTTATTCGGATTAGCTCCTAAATTAGGACCTATTGCAAATTGGGGATTAGAAATTGAGAAAAATGCAATTAAAGTAAACAATGCATTAGACTATCAAACGAATATTTCAGGAATTTTTGCTATCGGTGATGTAAATACTTATCCGGGAAAACTTAAATTAATTTTATGTGGCTTTCATGAGGCAGCTATTATGATACAATATGCTTATAATATTATCAATCCTGAAAAACGTTATGTGATGAAATACACAACAGTTAACGGTGTTGAAGGCTTTGATGGAGAGAAAAAAGAAGCCAAAAAATCAGTTGTTAAATCTATTTAATCCCAACGGTTTTTAAGTATGTCAGAATCTGTAATTAATGTAAAAGTCATCGATCGAAAAGGAGTTGAACATATATTGGAAGCTCCCACTGATATGAATATGAATTTAATGGAGCTATGTAAAGCTTATGAATTACCTGTTGAAGGAACTTGCGGGGGAATGGCTATGTGTGCTTCTTGTCAAATTTATATTCGATCAGATCATGAGCTTTCTAAAATGAGTGAAGATGAAGAAGATATGCTTGATCAAGCTTTTAATGTGGAAGATAACAGTCGGTTAGGTTGTCAAATTTATTTAAACGATGAGTTGGATGGCTTAACTGTAGAGCTTGCCCCAGAGGTTTAACTTGTGAATTCATTAGCGAGATAAAATACTTCAAAATAAAGTATTTATCACAAAACTAGTTTCTAATACCAGAATAAAAAACAAGGTATGTGATTATGTTAAGTTAAAAAAGAGCTCTTTTAACATACAGAAATACAGTCAAAATTCCAAAAACAATATTAGGAGCCATAGCGGCAATCATAGGGTCTAGAGATTCGTTTGAAGAAAAAATACTAGTAACAAAATTGAAAAAAATAAAGGAAAAAGCAATGAGTATTCCTATAGCTAAATTGGCACCAATACCTCCACGACGTTTTCTAGAAGAAATGGATAACCCTAAAATAGTTAAAATAAAAGTTGAAACAGGTAAGCTAGTTCTTTGATATAAAGTTGTGTAATACGCATCCGTTTGATTACCTTCAATTTTCTTTCGTTTAATAAATTTTAAAAGATCAGGCGTACTTAAGTTTTCTGCGATATCATTTTCAGGGAGCAATAGATTAGGATTAGCATTGAGTTTAAGTTCTAATTTTTTATGGAAAGAAACACTATCATTATAGTCACTAATTTTATAAGGCTTGACAGAGTTTGTTTGGTTAATATTACCAAATTTTTCATAAGCATTTTTCAAAATATAGGTAGCACTATCAGCATTCCATTCTACTTGTTTAGCTGTTAAGGCATAATTTCTACTTAAAGAATCATTAAACTTAAAGTAACTAAATCCATTACCTATACGAGAATTTTTATTATAACTTAAAATATTTAACTGTTCTTTAGGCGATATAAAGGCTGTTATTTTTTTACTTTTATTTTGTTCCATTTTATCGGAATAAGAAACCAAAAATTTGGAATGGAATTCATTCTTTTTTACGTTAGAATAGGGAAGGAGGTAATGATTAATTCCCAAAGCTATTAAGCCTATAATAACTCCACTGATAAAGTAGGGTCGAGCTATTCGGTGAAAATTGACACCACCTGATTGCATAGCTACAATTTCAGTATTATCGGTTATTCGGGATGTAAAAAGAATAACGGAAATAAAGACTACAATTTGAACAAAAGTATTGGCTAAATTAACAATATAATAAACTGAATAATGTTTTAAATAATCCATAGAACTACTTCCATTCAATTCCAAGCGTCCTTGTCGTTGATTTAGATCTATTAAAATAACAATAAGCGTTAGAAAGAACATAGTGAATAAAAATGTTCCAAAGAGCTTTTTTATAATATACCAATCTAATTTTTTGAGCATTTTAGAAAATTATAAACGTTGTCCTAATAGTTTTACTTTTTGCTCTTTCCATTCGTAAAAATCACCTTCTGTAATATGTTTTCGTGCTTGCGTAACTAAATCCAAATAAAATGCCAAATTATGAATTGATGCAATTTGTTTTCCTAAGTATTCTTTTGCTTGAAATAAATGCCTCAGGTAAGCTTTTGAATATTCATGATCTACATAAGATGTTCCTTTAGGATCTACAGGAGAAAAATCATTTTCCCATTTTTTATTTTTAATATTGATAATTCCTTCCCAGGTAAATAATTGTCCATTTCGAGCATTTCGGGTAGGCATAACACAATCAAACATATCAACACCTAAAGCAATGTTTTCTAAAATATTTATAGGAGTTCCAACTCCCATTAAATAGCGAGGTTTATCCTTAGGAAGAATGTTGCATACGATTTCAGTTGTTCGGTACATTTCTTCTGCAGGTTCGCCAACGCTTAATCCTCCAATAGCATTTCCATCAGCTTCAAAAGAAGCAATGGTTTCAGCAGATTGAATTCGTAAATCCTTATAAGTGCTCCCTTGAACAATAGGAAACAAAGATTGTTTGTGATTATATATTTCAGGGTTTTCTACTAGCCAATTATTACAGCGTTTTAACCATCTGTGGGTCATTTCCATGCTTTTTTTAGCATAAGTATAGTCACACGGATAAGGTGTACATTCATCAAAAGCCATAATAATATCAGCACCTATTTTTCGTTGGATATTCATAACTTTTTCTGGAGAAAAAAAGTGGTAACTTCCATCTATATGAGACTTAAATTTGACACCTTCTTCTGTGATTTTTCTTGTTCCTGATAAAGAATATACCTGATAGCCACCTGAGTCAGTTAAAATAGGTTTATCCCAATTGATAAAACGATGAAGACCTCCTCCTTGTTTTAATAAATCTGTTCCAGGACGTAAATATAAATGGTATGTGTTGCCTAAGATGATTTGTGCATTAATTTCATTCTTCAATTCTCTTTGATGAACGGATTTTACAGAGCCAACGGTTCCTACAGGCATGAAAATAGGGGTTTTTATTTTTCCATGATCTAGGGTAATTTCACCTGTTCTAGCACTTGATTTAGGGTCGTTTTTTTCTAACTTAAATTCCATAGCCACCAAAGATAAGGAATTTATTATTTAGGAGATCAGCTAAAATGTGATATGGTAAAAGAAGAGAGGATAAGAGCAATTATATCAAAAAGGTTATTTTGATAATAAACTTCTCTATTTAACATAATATTAATTATAATTTTTTCATATAATAAATTAAAAGCAGTACAACAGCCATTATAATACGAATACTTCCTTTTATACGAGTCTTTTTTATATTTCCTTTTATAGAAAAAAACGGTAATTCTGGTTTTACAACATTAATTAGACCCATAATTAAAAAAGCTAATCCAAAACCTATAATAACATTAGGGTTTATCTCAAAATCAAACATACGGTAGATTTATTTATTAAAATTTCTTAATTTAATTCGCGTTAATACTTTTTTAGTATACAGCGGGAAATCTGCATTTTGAACCCAACTATAATATCCTTGATCTTTTTGTAAAATTTCTTCTACTTTTTGACCTTTATATTTCCCAAAAGCAAAAACTTCATCTTTTCCATTAAAAATAATAAACCCTGCTAAATCAGCTGTTTTTCTGTGACTAGAAAAATTACTTAAAAATTTCACATCATTTTTAACTTCATCGTATTTTTCAATTTGAGCCTTTAAGATTTCGTAGGTTGCATTTGTATCAGCTGAAGCACTATGCGCATCAATTAATTGTTTGTTGCAATAAAATTTATAAGCAGCAGAAAGATTTCGAGGTTCTAATTTATGAAATATAACTTGTGCATCAATCAATTTATGTTTATCCAGATTAAAGTCTATATCAGCTCTAAGTAATTCTTCTGCTAATAGAGGAACATCAAAACGATTAGAATTAAAGCCTGCTAAATCGGAATCTTTAATTAATGTATGTACTTTTAAAGCCAGTTCCTTAAAAGTGGGTTCTTTTTCAACATCTTTATCATAAATTCCATGAATAGCCGATGTAACTGCTGGAATTGGAATTGTAGGATTAACTCGCCAAGTATGACTTTCTTTATTTCCATTTGGAAATATTTTTAAAATAGAAATTTCTACAATACGATCTTTAGCAATATTAATACCTGTTGTTTCTAGATCAAAAAAACAAAGTGGTTTTGAAAGGTTTAGACTCATATTATTTAGGGAATTTAAGCTATTTTCTTTTTAAATAAAATTGATAATACGATATATAATGCAATAATTAAGGGTAAAGCTACTAGTTTAAAACTAACAAGTAAAATAAGTGAAATTATGAGAAACAAATAACGATGAATGTTAGCTGAAAAACCAAAATGATTCATCTTAAATGAGAACATAGGAATACTGCTAACTAAGAAATAACAAGATAAAAATGTTACTATGAGTAAAAAACCTGTATTATCAATTAAAGGTGTCAAAAAACTTTTAGGATCAAATATTTTTATTAGAGCTAAGGATAATATAAAAAGCGTGTTTGCAGGAACTGCCAAGCCTCTAAAATTTTCTTCTTCAACATCTTTTATATTAAATTTAGCTAATCGTAATGCCGAAAACATCGTGATAAGTAAGCCTGAAAAAATAAAGTAATTAAAATCTCCTTTGCTATTGATTTCAACAGGAATTAAAAACAGCATTAAAAAACCTGGAAACACACCAAATGTTACCATATCTGCTAAAGAATCCAATTGAGCTCCTAATGCAGATTTAACATTTAACATTCGAGCTACCAATCCATCTGCAAAATCAAATAATAAGCTTAAAAAGATTAACAACGTAATGATTTTAAATAAAAATTTAAAATCAACGATTCCATTATAGTCACTTCTTAAAGAAAAAAAAGTTTCTATTTTGATGAAAATGGCATAGCCAAGTGCTAAAGTAGCTAAACATCCACAATAAAGGTTTGCTAATGTTATCGTATTAGGAATATGTCTTTTCATTAAAAAGTATAAATTTTATCCAAATATAGGTTTAAAAAATTAGTCTTAATAATTATTTTAATAGGTTATTGTAAACAAAAAAAAGTAGATCTGATATAACATCAAATCTACTTTACTAGTTTTCTATGTAAATTGGTTATTTCACATTCATTAACTCTACGTCAAAAACTAAAGTAGCATTAGGAGGAATCACTCCACCAGCACCACGAGATCCATATCCTAAATCGGGAGGAATAATAAAGGTAGCCTTCTCTCCTACTTTTAATAACTGAATTCCTTCATCCCATCCAGGTATTACCTGTCCAACTCCTAATGGAAAGTCAATAGGTTCATTTCGTTGAATTGAAGAATCAAATACTTCTCCATTGGTCAGTTTACCTGTATAGTGAACAGAAACCGTTTTATTTTTTTCTGCCTGAACGCCATCATTTTTTTTAGTGATTCGGTAACGAAGCCCCGAAGTAGTTTGTTCAAAACCTTTTGAGATTTTATCCAACTCTTCTGCTGCTAACTTCTTAGCTTCTGCTTCTTTTTGTGTTTTTAATTCTGTTGCTTTTTCGAAAACAGCTACTGCATTAAAGTTTTCAGCCTTTTCTCCTACACGAATAATTTCAACTTTATTCATTACATCTCCTGTAAGAGATTGATTTACGATATCTTGACCTTCCACTACTTTTCCAAAAACAGTGTGTTTTCCATCCAACCAAGGAGTCTCAACGTGTGTAATGAAAAATTGTGAACCGTTCGTTCCAGGGCCAGCATTAGCCATAGATAAAACTCCAGGAGCATCGTGTTTTAAGTTTGGATGAATTTCATCATCAAAATTATAACCTGGACCTCCAGCTCCCGTTCCAGTAGGATCTCCTCCTTGAACCATAAAGTCTTGGTCGTCACCATTGGCAACCGATATTACTCTATGAAATGTTAACCCATCGTAATAAGGCTCTCCTTCTTTTTTAGCTGTATTCTTTATATCACCTTCTGCTAATCCAATAAAATTAGCCACAGTTATAGGTGTTTTTTCATATTCTAAATTAATTAAAATAGCGCCCTTGTCAGTCGTTATTTTAGTATAAATTCCTTCTTTCATTTTTTCTACGGTATAATTTTTTAAATCACTTAATAAATAAGAACATGGATTCTATCCATACTATAAAATTAATTTTTTTACTCTATAATTTCAATATCAAAATACAAAGTGGAATTTGATTTTATAGGTCCCATTTGTTTACTTCCATAACCTAATGAAGGAGGGACAATTAATTTCACTTTGGAACCTTTTTTAAAGGTTCTTAAAGCTTCATCCCAACCCTTAATTACCTTTCCTTCTCCTACTGGAAAAGAAATAGGTTGTCCTCTATCGTAAGAAGAATCTATTTTGGTTCCATCTTCTAAGAATAGGTTATAGTGTACTCTTGCTACATCTCCTTCTTTATAAGGTTCTCCTTTCCCCTCTTTTTCAATTACATATTTTAATCCTGAAGCAGTTGACTGAGCATTTTTTAATAAAGATTCCTTATTGGCTAAAAACGCTT
This sequence comes from Flavobacteriales bacterium, assembly GCA_047971445.1. Lineage (GTDB taxonomy): Bacteria > Bacteroidota > Bacteroidia > Flavobacteriales > UJ101 > UJ101. The sequence continues at coordinate 2,225 of JBKDZS010000074.1, read as the reverse complement.
TCTTTTGTTGTTCCATTTTTATTTTCATTTCAGCCATCATTTTTTCACGTTCTTCTTGTATTTTCTTTTGGGTTTCTTTCTGAATTTCACCTCCTACGGTTTTAGCTTTTTCTACCATAGCTGTAGAATCTCTTGCTTCAAAAATCTTTTTAGCATCAAACGCTTTTGCTTCTTTTCCTTTTCGAATAATTTCTATCTTATTAATCACTATAGGTTCCTCTGGCATGTCTCCCATCTTAGTTTTAACACCATCAATAGAATCAATTGTTTCTAGACCTTTTACGACATGACCAAATACAGAATGGCGTCCATCTAAGTGAAATGTGGCTGTATCTGTAATGTAAAACTGTGAACCGTTTGTATTAGGTCCACTATTGGCCATTGATAAAGTTCCTTTTCTATCATGCCTTAATGAAGAGTCAAACTCGTCAGGAAAAGAATATCCAGGACCTCCTTGACCTGTTCCATCTGGATCTCCTCCTTGAATCATAAATTTATTAATAACACGATGAAATGTTAGTCCATCGTAAAAAGGGATTTCTTTAGCTTTGGCTTTATTATTAATTTTTCCTTCAGCAAGACCAACAAAATTGGCAACAGTAACAGGCACTTTTTTTTCTTCTAACTTGATGACCATATTTCCTTTACTGGTGATCATATGTGCATATAACCCATCTTCTAATTTTTTGTATGTTTCCTTATCTAAATCAGCATTTGAACCACACGATATGATCAGAAAAACTGATGATAATAAACCGAAAAATCTTTTCATTTTATAATTGTTTTAATTTTAATATTTCTACTTTTATGATTATAGGTTGTGCAGAACCAATTTTATTTCCATCTCCTGAAAAACCATAAGCTGAAAACGAAGGTACTAATAAAATTGCTTTTTCACCTTCTGTAAGTTCCTTAAAAATTTCTGTAAGGGCACGAATTTGTTTTGTTTTTCCTAGTACAGCATATTGTGTGCCTATTTCCTCTTTAGAATAGACCTCTTGATCTTTAAAATTATAAATAGCATACTGATACTCTATTTGTACTGAAGAATCAATTGATTTTGCCTTTTTATCTTTTTCTAGTGAAGCCCACCAAAATGCATTCGCATTATTTTTAAAATCTAATGTGTCATTTTTAACTTTATATTCTTCTATAATTTCACGATCTAATTCAAAGTCCTCTTTAACCATTGATTCATCCATGACCATTTTATGATACTGAATCGGTTTTTGTGGTTGTGGATTTGAACAGGCGATTATTACTAAAAAAATGTATGAGTATCGGATAATCATTTATAATTTGGTATTCATTAAACGCTCTTTATACTTTGGTATAATGGTATTAAACTGAGATACTGTTTCTATTAAAGATAATTCAGACTTCCCTCCTGCTGCATTAATATGCCCTCCTCCTCCAAAGTGGTTTCTAGAAAATTGATTTACATCAAAATCTCCTTTTGAACGTAATGATATCTTTACAATACCCTTTTCTACATCTTCAATAAAAATCACTGTAAAAACAATTTCATTTAAAGCTAAACCGTAATTAACAATCCCTTCTGTATCCCCTCTTTTATAACCATATTCTTGTAATTCTTTTGAAGACAGAGTTATATATGATGTTTTTAAATCATTTAATACAACTAAATTTTGTAATGCTTTTCCAATTAGTTTAAAACGACTTAGGGTATTAGTGTCGTATACATTACCATGTATTTTTGTTTTTTCTACTCCTAATTCAAGTAAATTGGCTATTACACGATGTGTATTGGCTGAAGTTGAAGGATAGCGAAAAGACCCTGTATCTGTCATAATCCCTGTATACAAACATGTTGCTATTTCTTTATTAAAAAATGATTTACTTGTTAGTTTTTTTAAAAAATAATACATCATTTCAGCAGTTGCAGGCATTGAAGGATCTGAATACATGATATCAAATGTTTCCGGTTGTTCGTGATGGTCAATCATAACCTTTAATCCATTAGAATTTTTAACAATATCACCCAATTCGTCAATACGATGTAGAGCATTAAAATCTAATATGAAAATAATATCTGAATTTTGAATAAACCGGCGCATATTACCTTTATATCCCTCTTCAAATAGTTCTATTTTTTCATGATAAGGAAGCCATTTTAAAAACTGAGGATAATCATTGGGAGAAATGATTTTAACATCATGCTGATCTTTTAAAAAAATATACAAAGCTAAACAAGAGCCTAAGGC
>JBKDZS010000073.1:0-4733 GCA_047971445.1 Flavobacteriales bacterium | reverse complement strand
TTTATCTAAAGCTTTTCTAAAACTAGATCGTGCTCCAAAGCAAAAAGAGATAATCATGCGTTTGTTAACATTGGAACCAGATAATAGACCTATTAAAGTTTCTGAGATTATTAAACTTACCAATACTTCACATGGAACGCTTCATAGTTTGGTAAAAAAAGATATTCTTCAAATTTATCCACTACAAACAGATAGAACATATACAGAAGAGCAAGAATTACAATCTGTTTTTACATTGTCTAAAATACAGGAAAAAGCTTATAAAGAAATTCATCAATCTTTTAAAGAAAATGATGTTTCTCTTTTGTATGGCGTTACAGGAAGTGGAAAAACAGCGGTTTATATTCAATTAATTCAAGATACTTTGGCAGAAGGAAAACAAGTTCTTTTTTTATTACCCGAAATTGCTATTTCAACACAATTAATTGATCGTTTAAAACAGTTTTTTGGAAATGATGTAGGCTACTACCATTCTAGATTTAACAATCAGGAACAGGTTGAATTATGGCTCAAAACATTAAATAATCAATACAAAATTCTAATCGGTGCTCGTTCTGCTTTATTTCTACCTATCAAAAATTTGGGTTTAATCATTGTTGATGAAGAGCATGAAGGTAGTTTTAAACAAAATCAGCCTAATCCCCGTTATAATGCCCGTGATGCGGCTTTAGTTTGGGCTAAAATTCATCAATCAAAAACATTATTAGGTTCTGCAACACCTTCGTTAGAAAGCTATTACAATAGTAGGAAGGGAAAATATGGTTTTATTGAATTAAACCAACGTTTTGGAAATGTATTAATGCCTGAAATTCAAATAATTGATTTACAAAAAGCTTATAAAACCAAAGAAATCGAAGGCCATTTCTCTCATATTTTATTAAAAGAAATTCAGGAAAATTTAGATCAAAAGAAACAAATCATTATTTTTCAAAATCGTAGAGGCTATGCTCCAATTGTTGAATGTCAAACTTGTGGGCATACACCACATTGCCCCAATTGTGATGTTTCTCTGACTTACCATAAACTTTCTCAAAACTTAAAATGTCATTATTGTGGACATACACAATCTCAACCTAAATTTTGTCCTTCTTGTCACGGATTTAACCTAGATACTAAAGGCTTAGGAACTGAACAGATTGAACAAGAATTAAGGCTTTTGTTTCCTCGTCATAAAGTTGGACGAATGGATGCTGATACGACAAAAGGTAAGCATGGGTTTGAAAAAATTATTCAAGCTCTTAAAACTAAAGAAATTGATATTTTGGTTGGTACTCAAATGGTTGCAAAAGGGTTGGATTTTGAGAATATTGGGCTGGTTGGTATCCTAAGAGCTGATACACTTCTAAACTTTCCTGATTTTAGAGCCTATGAACGTGCTTTTCAACTTATGACACAAGTTGCTGGAAGATCAGGAAGAAAAAAAGATCGAGGAAAAGTTTTAATTCAATCTTTTAATCCTGAACATCAAATTTTACAACATGTTTCAACATATGATTATAAAAAAATGGCAAAAGAAGTTCTATATGAACGACAACAATTTACTTATCCTCCCTTTAATCGACTGATTATACTAACTTTAAAATATAAAAATCAAGAAAAATTAGAGGTTGCTTCCAGTTTGTTAGCTCAACATTTACAAAAGTCTTTTGGAGAACAATTATTAGGCCCTGAAACACCTTCTATCGCCCGAATTAAAAACCTTTATCATAAAAGAATTTTGATTAAACTAACTCACCCTAAAAAAATTACACTAGCTAAAAAACATATTGAACAAATTCTAGAAAACTTTAACACTATAAAAGCTTATAGAGCTATTCAACTTATAATTGATGTTGATCCTTACTAATATCAAGTTACTTTTCTCTTCTCAAAGGCATGGTTGTACAGCGTAATAACCCTCCCATTTTTGATATTTCAAAGTAAGGAACTTCTTCCACAGTAATACCCCACTCACGTAATTTCTTATTTAAGCGTGTGAAATTTTTCTCTGAAATAACAACATCAGGACTTATTGAAAAAATATTGGGAAACATCTCATACATCTCTTCTTTTGTAACTTCAAATAAATTACCTTTTCCAAAAAGATTTTCAATAAATTCAACATCATCTTGAAAAATAAATCCTTCCTTATAAATAATAGCTTTACCATTACCCACTGGTTGAAAACAACAATCTAAATGTAAAATATTTTCACGAGGATCATCATGATTCTTTTTTAATTCAAAAGCTACAACAATTTTATTAGGAAAATATTCTCGTAGCATTCGTACTGCTTTATAATTTGTCCGAGCTGTTTTATAACTAGCATAATCATCTCCTCGATAAGTGCCGACAAAGATATAATCATCATACAACACGACATCTCCTCCTTCTACATGTGAATCTTCGGGTAAATTAATCACTTTTTTAGGATTAATTTTATTAATTATTTTATGCTGTAAAGCATAAATTTCTTCTTCACGATCTTCGATAATATTGGAACAGACAAATTTATCCTCTATAACAAAAGCAACATCTCTAGCAAAAACCTGATTGGAATCCTTAATCTTCTCAGGACGGATAACTTCAATATTATACTTTTCAAAAACTGCTAAAATAGCATCAAATTCTTTCTTAATGCCTGCTTGAGTAGGATATTTTCCTTCTCTTACACTCTCTTTTGACTTAGGATCATAACAATCTTTCATAAAGGGTGTATCTCCAAAACCTTCTGAAGTTCCTAAAACAACCGTTTTTAATTTTGAAATCTCATTATTTACATGTAAATCTAACATAAGGATTTTGTTAATTTAAAAAGACGCTCGTTTTACTTAGCGCCTTCGAATATACCTAATTTGAATTATTTTTCAAAAATTAACGTTTATCTATCTCTACAAATTTTCTTGAATTTTCTCCAACATATAATTGTCTTGGACGTCCAATAGGCTCACTATTTTCTCTCATTTCTTTCCATTGCGCAATCCATCCAGGCAAACGTCCTAGGGCAAACATCACAGTGAACATTTCAGTTGGAATTCCTAAAGCACGGTATATAATTCCTGAATAAAAATCAACATTCGGGTACAAATTCCGTGATTTGAAATATTCATCATTTAGTGCTACTTCTTCCAGTCTTTTAGCCAAGTCCAATATCGGATCATTAATTCCTAATAAGTCTAAAACTTCATCACATGATTTCTTTATGATACGTGCACGTGGATCAAAATTTTTATAAACCCGATGACCAAATCCCATTAAACGAAAACTATCATTCTTGTCTTTGGCTTTATCAACCCATTTTTGTAAATCCCCTCCATCTCTTTTAATTGTTTCTAACATTTCAATTACAGCTTGATTTGCTCCTCCATGCGATGGCCCCCAAAGAGCTGAAACACCTGCTGAAATTGAAGCAAATAATCCTGCTCGAGATGATCCAACAATCCGAACGGTAGAAGCTGAACAGTTTTGTTCATGGTCAGCATGTAAAATCAAAATTTTATCTAAAGCTTTTGAAATGATAGGATCTACATCATATACTTCACTAGGTGTAGAAAATAATAATTGTAATAAATTATCTGTATAGCTTAACCCTTTCTTAGAATAGTTTACAGGTAATCCTGCTATTTTTCTATACGCCCAAGAAGCTAGAACAGGAAACTTTGCTAATAATTTAGCAACTCCTCTATCCAAATCCTCAGCTGATTTAACAACACTAGGATTAAAAGCAGTCAAAGCACAAGTTAGGGAAGATAATATTCCCATAGGATGGGCAGACTTAGGAAAACCATCAATAATGTTTTTCATTTCTTCATCTACTAGAATATGTTTTTCAATTCGTGCTGTAAAGTTTTCTAGCTGCACTTTAGTAGGAAGTTCTCCATTAATCAATAAATAAGAAACTTCTGTAAAAGTTGCCTTATTAGCTAACTCATCAATAGAATATCCTCGATAAAATAATTTTGCTTCTCCTCCATCTAAAAAGGTCACTTTACTTATCGTAGAACCTGTATTTTTAAACCCTAAATCCAATGTAATTAATCCTGTTTGGGCTCTTAGTTTACTAATATCGATAGCGGTTTCATTCATAGTTCCTTTTAATAAAGGTAATACTACCGATTTACCATCATAATCAAATTCTATTTTATCTTGCATGTGTGTAAATATGTAAATATGAGTTTAATCATAAAATTCAAACCTACAAGGTACAATATTTTTTCTTTTTACCAAATGAGAATAAACTCATACAAGTGTGATTATTTCAATATTTTTCTATAAAAATAACTAGATTTCCTTTTGTAAAACTAATTTTAACTGTTTTTTTTGTAGCTTGATTTCGAATTCCAATACGTTCCCTTAAATGAAGGTTTTCATTCAAAAGAGCATATTTTAATCCTACTGTTGTAATATCTTCAGCTGAAGGGTAGGGATATAACGAAACCTTCTTTCCTATTTGTGTAGTAAAAGAAATTTCTTTTGAAGTTATAAAATAACAGTGATAATCATCATAGAATGTTATAGACAACTTATTTTCAAACTTTAAAGCAACCGTCAAATTACCTAAAAAGTGATCTTGTTCCTTTCCACTTGCTCCATACACATCAACCTTCTTCCCTTCCTTTTTTTTAATAATATGTAGTGCTTTTTCAAAATCAGTGGTATTTTGATCAGGAGTTCTTATTATTTCTACATCAGAAGGAAGCTCTCCTATAATGGAATCTAAATCTCCTGAAATTACATCAGGGGTTATCCCTTTT
>JBKDZS010000072.1:0-3598 GCA_047971445.1 Flavobacteriales bacterium | reverse complement strand
TTACGATCATTCCCCGAAGAAAAAAGAATAGCATAATATTCATAATCATTTAATAATTTATCCACTTCTACATCTAAAGCACTATAAAAGCCAAAAATATAGTCTTCTTCTAACCCAAAGTTTGTAGACATACTACCTTCTCCCCATTTCCACGTATCTCCTGACAAATAGTATCCTGAGGGAAAGCCCCATGAATTATTAGCTAAAATACTTTTTTTAGTTAATATTTCTGTTTTTACTTCATCAATATAAGAAGGAGTGAAATTCCCTGTGTAATTGAGGTTATAACTCCTAATTTGAGCTTTAGGAGCCATACCTTTGGCATTTATATTATTCTTCCCACTAGAAGCAATGATTCCAGAAACCATAGTTCCATGCTCTTTATTAATAGCGTTATTACCTAATTGCACAATTCTAGTGCTCGCAGGCGATTGATCATCATAAAAATCGGGATGTGTTGTAATAGGGTTTCCAGTTTCCCACATTGCAGCGGTCATTCCCTCTCCTTGAAGTTTCAATCCAGAATCACGAATTAAATCGATACGTGATACCTGAGCAGATTCTTTATTATTGTCAATTGGTACGGGATTTTGTAAGAAAAAGGAAGTAGATTTACTACGATTTGTTCGTTGTAGTTTTTTAGTTTCGATTTTATTAAGATGTTCTTTTAAAGCAATAGAGTCTACTTCTTCATTTACTTTTACAATACGTTTATATTGACCTAAAAGAAAATAAGATGGGAATAATAAAATAAATAGTGTACTAAAAAAAATACTTTTCATTTTTAATGAAATTTATGCAAATTTAATGAAAAATTAAAACATAGTTTTCTATAAATTGTTAATTTGTACCTTTGTTAAGTTTTTTATACATAAAATATCCATGGAACAACAATCGGCTGTAGTTTTTGCTACACGAGAATCAAAAGTATTAGCAGAAGAAATTGCTAAACATCTTAATCTATCTTTAGGAAGTATTAATTTTCAAACTTTTAGTGATGGTGAGTATCAACCCACTTTTGAAGAATCTGTAAGAGGAAAGCGTGTCTTTATCATTGGTTCAACTATGCCTCCGGCAGATAATTTGATGGAAATATTATTGTTATGTGATGCAGCTAAAAGAGCTTCTGCTAATAAAATTACAGTTGTAATTCCTTATTTTGGGTGGGCAAGACAGGATAGAAAAGATAAACCACGGGTTCCAATAGGAGCCAAAATGGTCGCTAATATTTTGACATCTTCAGGAGCAACTCGTGTTATGACAATGGATCTGCATGCAGATCAAATTCAGGGGTTTTTCGAAATACCAGTGGACCATTTGTACGCATCTACTATTTTTGTAGATTATATTAAAGAATTAAATTTAGATAACTTAACCTTTGCTTCACCTGACATGGGAGGAGCTAAAAGAGCTCGAAATTATGCTAAACATTTGGATGCTGATGTAGTAATTTGTTATAAGGAACGTGCTAAGGCAAACCGAGTAGGTTATATGGACTTAATAGGAAATGTAGAAGGGAAAAATGTGATTTTGATTGATGATATGATTGATACGGCAGGAACCATTACCCAAGCAGCTGAGTTATTAAAAGAACGAGGAGCTATCAGTGTTCGTGCCTTTGCTACGCATGCAATTCTTTCAGGGAAAGCTTGTGAACGAATTGAAAGTTCTCAAATGGAGGAACTTGTTGTAACGGACACTATTCCGTTAAAGTATAGTATATCTAAAATAAAAGTATTAACTTGCGCTCCGCTATTTGCTGAAGTTATGAATTTAGTTCATAATAAGAAGTCGATTAGCTCCAAATTTTTGATATAGATAAATTTTCAAAATAATTCATAATGAAATCAATTTCAATTCAAGGACAGAAAAGAGAAAACGTAGGAAAAGCGGCAACTCGTGAGCTACGTAATGCTGAACAAGTACCTTGTGTTGTGTATGGTGGTGAGTCACCTATACATTTCGCAACTACTGAAATAGCATTTAAAAATTTAGTTTATACTGCAGATGCTCATACAGTAGTAGTTGAGTTAGAGGGAAATAAAATAGAGGCTATTTTACAGGATATTCAATATCATCCTGTAACAGACAAAATTTTACATGCTGATTTTTTTCAAATAGATCCCAATAAGGAGATTACAATGGAAATTCCTGTGCATTTAAACAAAGGGCAATCGATAGGTTTAATGGCTGGAGGTTCTTTACAGTTTAATTTACGAAAGTTGAGAATAAAAGCATTGCCTGCTAATTTACCTGATATGGTTGAGGTAGATTTGACGAATGTTGCTATTGGAGGAAAAGTATATGTTTCGGATTTAAAAAATGACAATTATACTTTTTTACATCCTGATAATGCTGTTGTAACAGCAATTAAAACTTCTCGTGCTGCAATGAAAGGAGAAATTTCTAAAAATGAAAATAAAGAAGAAGCTACAACTCCGGATACAAAAGAAGAATAAATAATAAACTCATTTTTATAGTAAAAAAACCTATCATTTGATAGGTTTTTTTGTTTAATCATAATAATTTCTGATAGTTATAGCTTTAATTTATCATTTAAATACTGTCCTGTATATGATTTTTTATTTTTAGCTAGCTCCTCTGGAGTTCCTTCTGCTACTATATTCCCTCCTTTTTCTCCTCCTTCTAGTCCTAAATCAATGATCCAATCAGCTGATTTAATAATGTCCATATTATGTTCAATTACAAAAATTGAATGACCCTTTTCTATTAAAGCATTAAATGATTTTAATAGCTTTTTAATATCATGAAAATGTAAACCTGTGGAAGGCTCATCGAAAATAAATAATGTATGGCTTTGATTCCGTCCTTTTCCTAGAAAAGAAGCCAGTTTAACACGTTGTGCCTCTCCTCCAGAAAGTGTATTGGAAGCCTGTCCTAGGTTTATGTATCCTAATCCAACATCTTGTAAAGGAATTAATTTATTGACAATTTTAGTTTGATCGTATTTTTTAAAGAATTCTAGAGCATTGTCAACGGTCATTTCTAAAATATCGGCTACATTTTTTCCTTCAAATTCAACCTCCAATATTTCTTTTCTAAAGCGTTTCCCTTTACATGCTTCACATTTTAAATGAACATCAGCCATAAATTGCATTTCGATAGTAACAGACCCTTCTCCTTTACATATTTTACAACGTCCTCCATCTACATTAAAGGAAAAATGAGAAGCTTTATAATGATTTATTTTAGCTCGTTTTTGTTTCATTAGTAAAGAACGAATCTCATCATACGCTTTGATATAAGTAACAGGATTAGAACGAGAAGATTTACCTATGGGATTCTGATCAATGAATTCCAGTTGCTTGATAATTTCCCAATCACCTTCTAAAGAATTAAAATCTCCGATTTTTCCTACATTTATACCCATTTTTTTACCAAGTGCAGGGTAAACAATTTTTTGTATTAAGGTACTTTTTCCAGAACCTGAAACTCCTGTTAAAACGGTTAATCCATTTAAAGGTATTTGGGTTGAAATATTTTTTAGATTATGTTCACGTACACCTTTAATTATGAGTTTGTTTTTAAGTTTTCGACGTTTTTTTGGTACTTCTACTTCTAAAGTTCCTGCTAAATA
>JBKDZS010000071.1:0-7177 GCA_047971445.1 Flavobacteriales bacterium | reverse complement strand
TTTCCTATGATTAAGGCCACAGTGATTTTTGAAAACTCTGTGGGCTGTATGCTAAATGACCCGAAAGAGTACCATGCAGTAGAGCCGTTAATAGTTTTTCCAAAAACGAATAAGCCTGCGAGTAATAGAATGCTTACGATATAAAAAAGTCCAGAAAAACGCTCGTAAAACGCTTTGTTTAGAGAGCAAACTATTATGATAAGGGGAAGGCTTGTCGAAATCCATACAAGCTGTTTTATTGCTTTAGAGCTATCAACAGCATTAATAGATAAGATACCAAATCCAACAATTAAAGTGTAAAGAAAGATGGTGAACCAGTCTATATTAAAAATGATATTTCTACTTTTAGTTTGCAAGGTGTAAACTGTTGTTTAAGAGTTCTGTTACTTTAAGCGAATCTACTAATCTAAAGGTTTTATTCATATTTTTTAAGATAATTTCCATTCGTTTTTTCTTTTTGTTAGCCTGTATTCTTTGATAATAATTATCAGCCTGGTTTTTATATTGAGAATAAAAACTTTTCTCTACCATTCGTTTTTCTAATCGGGTTCGCTTAATGGTGTCGGTTAGGTATTTTTCAGCAACTAAAGAAGATATAGGTCCTGCCCACGTAGCCCCATAATGTCCATTTTCAACAACAGTAGCAATGGCTACTTTAGGATTTTCAATTGGAGCAAAAAGGGTAAAAATGGAATGATCTTGTCCTTGAGGATTCTGAGAAGTTCCTGTTTTTCCTGCCATTGGAATTTTATGATGTCGAAATCTTCTTGCGGTACCATAGGTAAAGACATCTTGCATTCCTTTTATAATAATGTCAAAATGTTTAGGATCAATTGTAGTTATTTTTTTTTCACGGTAAATAGAGTCAGTTAATATTTTATTATCTATAGCTTTTACAATATGAGGTGTGTAATAGAAACCTTTGTTAGCGATAGCGGCTGTAAAGTTGGCCATTTGTAAAGGTGTTGTTTCAACCTCTCCTTGACCGATACCATTTGAAGCAGAAGTAATGACGTTCCATTTACCGCTAGAGTAAGAACCATAATAACGATTATACGTATCTGCAGAAGGAATTGCACCTCTACTTCCTTCGTTAATATCATTGCCAAACCAACCATCTAGACCAAAACTTTGCATATGCTCTTTCCACTTATTAATCCCGATAGAGTCATTTTTATATTTTCGCACAATATCTCGATAAGAACTTGCAAAAAAATTATTACACGACTTTGCAATGGCTTGATCTACTCGAATAGGTCGATAATAATACCCGCAATGGCAGCCCATTTTTCGACCTCTTCCTAGGGGAAACCCATGTTTGCAAATATATTTTGCAACAGAATCTTGAATTACATTTTCTTGTAAAGCGACTAAACCTGTTAACATTTTGAAAGGGGAGCCAGGGGGGTAGCGTCCTGTAGCAGCTTTGTTATTTAATCGATTATAAATGGTATCCTTATTATAGATGGAGAAATAATGATTGAAATTTTGATCATTCATTTCTTTAGGGTTGATATAAGGGGAAGATACTAAGGCTAAAATTTCTCCATTATTGGGATCAATTGCAACAACAGCACCCCGCTTATTTTGCATTAATTTTTCAGCATATTGTTGTAATTTAAAATCAATTGTTAGAGTGATATCATGACCTACAACGGGTTTTGTGTTCATTTCGCCTCTTTCATAACCTCCGATAATACTTCCTCTGTTATTAACTCTGAAATATTCAATACCTTTTTCTCCTCTTAGAATTTTCTCATATGAAGCTTCAACACCTGATTTTCCAACTCGATCATTTTGATTGTAATATTCTAATGTGTCTTTTTTTAGTTGTGAAGGAGAAATTTTTCTTAGATAACCTAAAATATGATATCCTGAGTTGACAAGGTATTCTCTTGAAATTCGATTATCTATTTTTACACTAGGGTAATGATGTATCTTTTCTTGTATAAAAGCCATCTCATCCTGTGATATGTTTTCTCTTAAAGCATAGGGGGTATTATATTTAACTCGAGCATTTTTTAGGATAGCATTAAATTTATTTTTATCAATTTTGATTAGTTTACAAAGTCCAAGGGTATCAAAATTTTCTCCTAAACCTTTTCCATATACTAGGTTAACGTCATAAGAAGGGCTGTTTGCTACAAGTAGCTTTCCTGTGCGATCGTATATAAAGCCTCGTTCTGGGACAGTTATTTTTTTTCTAATAGATAAATTATTAGATGATACAATGTACTTATCATTCCATAATTGTAATTGTGCCAATTTTAAAATAAAAATTAATACAAAAAAAATGATGATACAAAAAAAGATATATACGGTATTATTCTTCTCCATTTACCATTTTAATTCTGAAAATACTATATAATAGTAGAATGATAATAAACGTAATAACACTACTTAGTAAAACTTTAAAAAGTAAGTAATGAATTGTTACAAAATTAAAATTTTCAATTGAGAAAATGATTAAATGATGTATAAAAATTAAAATCAGTATGCTAAAAAAAAATGTTGTAGTATTTTTTGTTCGCGTAGCAATTGAATTTTTATCTTCCTTAATTAAAGAAAGACTTATCCATAAAGGTTCTCGAATAAAAGCAATAAAAGTTAAAGCAAAAGCATTAATTCCTCCAGTGTTAAATATACCATCTAAAGACAATCCTAAAATGAATGAATAAATGATTAAATTCATTCTGTTTTGAGAGGGAAATAAAAAAACAAAAAGGGAATATACTAGTGGATTTAACCAGGAAAATAGGTTGGTATTACTAAAAACAAATACCTGAGCTAATAAAATAAAAACTCCTGTAATAATAAACTGTATATGATTTCTAAGAATTAACATGCAAGCTATCGGTTTCAATTTTATCAAAATCAGTTACGATATAGACATTTTCAATCTTCAAGAAATTTTCAAAAAGTGTTACATTAGCAACGTACTTATCGGTACCTTCCTTTAATTTGAAGTCTTTAACAACACCTATTGGTATTCCTGAAGGAAATATATTAGAGCGGATATCGGTAACAACGGTATCGTTAATTTCAACCCTTAAATGTTTTGGAATGTTAGTTAATTGAACATAACGAAAGTCTTCTCCATTCCATTTTACAGTTCCAAAAATCCCTTTATTTTTTATGTTACTATTAATCGTCGTATTTTTATTTAATAAGGACATAACTCGACTAAATTTGTGAGTTGTGAAATCCGTTATTCCGATAACACCTTTATTGGTAATAACGGCCATATCTTTTGTTATATGATCTCGCCTTCCTTTGTTAAGACTGATGTAGTTGTATTTTTTTGTAATAGAATTTGAGATAACGCGTGCAGGAGTGTATTCGTACCTTTTATATTGGAGGGAATCAGCTATTTTAAAAGTATTCTTAGATGCAGCATTTATATTTTCAAGTAATGCAATTCTATTTTTTAGAATAGTATTTTCTTCTAAAAGTTTCTGATTTTCATGATCTAACGTAAGGTGTTTGGAAAATTCATTTTCCATGGAGTGAAGTGTTCCTGAAACATAATTGGCAGAATTCCAAAAGGAAATATTATGAGTATAATAGCTTTTGATTATCAATACAGTAGCTATGATTTCCAAGATAAGAAAAACAAAAAAATGTTTCCCCTTTAATATAAATTGTATAATTTGAAACATTCTTAATAAAAGTCTTAAGATATCAAGAACTTGAACTTATCAATATTTTTAAGCGCTATACCTGTACCTCTTACAATAGCTTTTAAAGGGTCTTCTGCAATATAAACAGGTAAATCCGTTTTTTTAGAAATTCGTTCATCCAATCCTCTTAATAAAGAGCCTCCTCCAGCCATATATATACCTGTATTGTAGATATCAGCTGCTAATTCCGGAGGGGTAATAGAAAGGGTTTCCATAATGGCATCTTCAATTCGAAGAATCGATTTATCAAGAGCATATGCAATCTCTTTATAGCTAACAATAATTTCCTTAGGTTTCCCTGTAAGTAAATCCCGTCCTTGAACAGGTAAATCTTCTGGAGGATGAGGTAAGTCATCTATAGCAGCTCCGACATCAATTTTAATTTCTTCTGCTGTTTTTTCGCCAACATATAAGTTGTGATGAGTTCGCATGTAGTAGGCAATATCAGCAGTGAATACATCTCCTGCTACCTTTACAGATTTGTCACAAACAATTCCCCCTAAAGCAATTACAGCTATTTCGGTGGTTCCACCTCCAATGTCAATAATCATATTTCCTTTGGGTTGTTGTACATCGATTCCAACACCCAAGGCAGCAGCCATAGGTTCATAAATTAATTTTACATCTTTGGCATTCACATGACTAGCAGAGTCCTTTACTGCTCTTTTTTCTACTTCTGTAATTCCAGAAGGAATACATATAACCATTCTAAGAGAAGGTGAGAAAAAACGTTTTTTCAAGGCAGGAATACTACGAATAAGTTCTCGTATCATCCCCTCAGAAGCATCAAAATCAGCAATAACACCATCTTTTAAAGGGCGAATTGTTTTGATGTTTTCATGTGTTTTTCCTTGCATTTCCTTGGCTTTCTCTCCTACGGCAATTAATTTTCCAGTTCTTCGATCTATAGCAACAATAGAAGGACTGTCCACTACAATTTTATTGTTGTGAATGATTAATGTGTTTGCGGTGCCCAAATCGATAGCAATATCGTGAGTCATGAAATCAAATAGCCCCATATAATTTTTTTTATGTATTCAGTGAATAATTAATCGCGTAAATTTATAGATATTTTTTGTAAAAATAAGGTTCTTAAAATAATTTATTTTAATTCAATCATATACGGAAGCTTCAAATGAATAGATTCGCTGTTTCTCAAATAGTTAATTTCATTGTATGAATTGTAGATTTCGGGACTTATATTTTTTCTAATAAGAGTTTCTAAAAGTATTTGTTCTTCATCTCCAAATTTGTTCATAAGCATTTCTACTTCAGATTTTTTCTTTGGGAGTTGAAGTATATCAAAATGCTCTATGTCTGCTTTTTTTGCAGCAATGGAAATGGCGGTATTGAGGTCTCCTAAAACATCTACTAATCCATTTTCTTTGGCTTTAATTCCTGACCAAACACGTCCTTGTGCAATAGAGTCAATTTCAGATTTTGAAACTTTACGATTTTGTGCGACATTTTCTAAAAACAAATCGTAAACATTATCAATTTTTTCTTGAATGACTTGCTTAAATTTTGGAGAAATTTCTGTTGAGATAGAAAATATATTAGAATTAGCATTGGTTTTTGTTACATCAGTATTCACACCTATTTTTTCACTTAACTTTTTTAAATTGGGAATAGTTCCAAACACCCCTATAGACCCTGTGATTGTATTAGGTGAAGCGACAATAGAATCTGCTGCTCCTGCAATATAATACCCTCCTGAAGCAGCAACGCTACCGAATGACACAATTAAAGGTTTTACTTTTTGTAGAAGACGTAGTTCGTGTAAGATTCTTTCAGAAGAACTTGCGTCTCCACCAGGGGAGTTCACTCTTAAAACAACAGCTTTTACAGAGGTGTCCTCTTTTACTTGTTGTATTTTTTTTATGATATTTTGATCTTGTATACCTTCTGATTCATTTCCTGGTATAATGGTTCCACTAGCGTAAATAATAGCAATTTGATCTTTATTAAAAGGCTTTTTTAAAGAAGATATATAATTCGACATGGAAATCACAGGAGACTCTTGATTACTTTCATCTGCAGTATTAATACCTAATAATTCTTTGTATTGACTTTCGTATTTGATTCCATCAATTAACGTATTTTGTAAAGCACCTTTAATGTTAAATGCTTTTAGACTGTCCGTTAGTAAGTTGAGTTGTTCAAGAGGTAAATTTCTTGATAGTGCTATTTCGGATGAAATATTATTCCATATATCATCGATAAGAACTTGTGTTTGTTTTTTGCTTTCAGGACTCATATAATCTAAGAAATACGGTTCTACAGCAGATTTATATTTACCGCGTTTAATGATTTCAAACTCCAAGCCTATTTTATCAAAAAGTTTTTTATAAAACATAATTTCGGCACTAATGCCTTTTAGTTCAATAGCTGATAATGGTGATACAAATATGGAGTCTGCGATAGAGCCTATGTAATAATCTTTTTGAGATAAATCATTTCCATGCGCGTAAATGAATTTATTAGCCGATTTAAAATTAGCTAAAGTGTTTCTAATGGCTTGTGCTTGAGCATAATCAGTTGTGCTACCATTTAATCTTAAGGAAATACCTTTTATACGATCATCTTCTTTTGCTTTGTTAATCGCTAATAATAAGTTGTATAATGTTACGTGAGAAGCTCTTAAATTAGTGAAGCTAAACTCTATATCATCATAGCTTTCGATAATAGGTGTTTTAAAATCTATTTCGAGAATAGAATTTTCCGTAATATTGTGGTCAGGTTCATCAAAACTTAATGTGCCCAATAATCCTAAAAGCATTAAGGGAATAAGAGTGATAATAGCAAATCCAATAATAACGGCTAATACAATTTTAAAGAATGATCTCATGTTTGTTTTGGTATGATAAAGTGTTTTAATTTATATTGTTGTTATGAATCGTAAAAACGTTACATATTTGTCTTTGGGGAGTAATTTAGGGAATAAAAAGGAGAATATAAAAAAGGCAGTGAAATGTGTGGAAAAAAGTATAGGAACAATTGTGCAAATATCAAATTATTATATTTCTGAATCTTGGGGATTTAGATCAAATGATTTTTTAAATAATATGATAGAAGTAGAAACGTGTTTTTCACCCGTACAATTATTCAATCGTATTAAAATAATTGAAAAAGAATTAGGAGCATTTCATAATTCTCTTTTAGAAGAATATCAACCTAGAACCATAGATATAGATATTATTTATTACAACAAAATCTTGTATAATCAAAAGCTATTAAAAATTCCACATGTGAATATGCACAATAGAAAATTTGTTTTGTTGCCTTTTTTAGAATTGAATGAATACATAAAACATCCTGTGTTTAATAAGAATGTTTCTGAATTATTAAAAGTGTGTGATGATTTAAGTGAAGTTTATTTGTATGAAGAATAATTTTATTGTGATAGAAGGAAATATAGGTTCTGGAAAAACCACACTGTCAAAAATGATAGCGGAAAAATATGAAGCTAAATTAGTTTTAGAAGAATTTGACGAAAA
>JBKDZS010000070.1:0-4731 GCA_047971445.1 Flavobacteriales bacterium | reverse complement strand
TAGCATAATCAAGTGCTTTAGCTTGTAAGCAACAAAAAGCTTTTTCAGTTCCCCCTTGATGATCAATAGTCCATTGAGCATCGGTTTCCATTCCTAAAGGATTCCATATTTTTTCTTGAAGATAGTTGGAAAGCGTTTTTTTTGTAGCTCTTTTAATCGCAATACCTAATAATTGAGTAGCACCACTCAGATATTCATAACGTTTTCCAGGTTCTTCTTTAAAAGGAACATCAAAGACCACCTTTTCAACATCATCTCCGTAATAGGAATTTGTTATAGCATTTATAGGCCAATAATAATCTTCAACCCATCCATAACCTGAGCTCATTTTAGCTAAATCTCCAAGGGTTGCCTGTTTTCCAAAATGATCATTTTCGTATTCGGGCAAAAAGTCAACCATTTTTTGATTTACACTCTCAATGTATCCGTCTTGAATAGCAAAACCTAATAATAAGGTTGTAATAGATTTTGTCATAGAAAAAGAATTAAAAATTTCTAGATCTGTACGAAAAGCTTTCTCATAAAGAAGATTTCCCTCCTTAATAATGACAAATTGAGCTGTTTTGAATGTATTTAATTGATTTTTTAAGCTATCGGTTAAATGAAATGTATTATATTTTTCATGTTTTTTCCAAGAGGTAGCCTGATTGGCTAGAATTAAATTTTGATCAAAATATTGAGCATCATCAATTGAAGCTGTTGTGTGCCCTTGTAAGTAGGTGCATTGAAAAGCTTTTATTAAATAATCAGTTCCTGTGGCATAGAGTCCTAAAATAGTAAGAACCATAATGCTTAAAATAATTTGTACAAAACGCTTCATAATAATGAGGTATAAAATCAATTTTTCTAAAGGTACTTCTTTTGTGTTATATTTTAATAGAATTTGATTAAAATTAGATCGCGTAATAAATTTTTAAGTAAATTTGGACCAAAGAATAATAAAAAAAGAGGATATGGAATTTAAATTACCAAAATTAGATTATGCATACAATGCATTAGAGCCACATATTGATGCTAGAACAATGGAAATTCACCATTCAAAACATCATAATGGCTATACTGCAAAACTAAATGCAGCGATTAAAGGAACAGATTTAGAAGGATTACCAATAGAACAAATTTTAGTAAAAGGATTTTCAAATGATGAAGTAAGAAATAATGGAGGTGGATTTTATAATCATTCACTCTTTTGGAGTATTATGTCTCCTAATGGAGGAGGGGAAGCAACGGGAAAGATTGGGGAAATGATCAAGGAGAGCTTTGGATCATTTGATGTTTTTAAAGAAGAATTTTCTAAGGCTTCCGGATCTCGATTTGGTTCAGGATGGGCATGGTTATGTGTTAAAAATGAAAGTTTGGAAATTTGTTCCACAGCAAATCAAGATAATCCATTAATGCCTGAAATAGGTTGTTCAGGTACGCCTATTTTAGGATTAGATGTATGGGAACATGCTTATTATTTAAACTATCAAAATCGTCGTCCTGATTATGTTGAGGCATTTTTTAATGTAATTGACTGGAATAAGGTAAACGAAAGATTAGTAAACGTGTAAGCTTTTCTATTTAAAATAAAGTTGCCTTGATGAGTTTTTAATTTTGTCAAGGCAACTTTTCATAATATTAATCCTTTGTGCATTTTAAATAATGCTAATTTTAATATTGTTGATATTTCTATCAAAGAAAAACTTGCTAATTGTACTGCAATAGTTAATGCAGTTATCTCATCTCCAAATCACTTCATTTTTTAGTTCGATTATATACAGTTTTAATTAGCTAGAAATCAATTAAAAAGATTTAGATCACGAAATCTAGTTTCTAAAATAAAAACTAGTAATTGCCTCCAAGAAATACTCCCACCTCTTTTTTAGAAGCGGGAGAAAAAATAAAAAATAAATAAATTATGAAAAAGCCATTTGACGTGCTTTATATTTTAAATGTAATAATAAAGAAAAATAAAGTATTGTTTATTTAGATTTTTAGTTGTGATTTGTCGACGGACGGAAAATATGATATAAGTTGTTTAAATGTCTAAATAGATAATTTACAAGTTAACAACAAGAAGTTTTTCACAATAGATTATCTAAGTGTTTTTCAGTTTAGATAAATTTTAAAACACAGTTACCGCTTATTAGATTAATTCTAATAGTTTGGTGCAACTTTATATGACTTATGTACAATTTATTAAAGCATCAAGATTCTATTGTGGTTTAGATTTCTTAGCTTCATTGCGATCAATTTTATGATCAGGACGAGTCCATTTAGGTTTTTCATTTAAAGATTCAAGTTTTGAATCTTTAGCCTCAATGGATTCACGCTGTTTGTGTTTAGAAAAAGGTTTCTGAGTATTTAAACCGAGTAGTTCAAACATTTCCATATCCTCATTAATATTTGGATTAGGAGTTGTTAATAATTTGTCTCCAGCAAAAATAGAATTAGCACCAGCAAAGAAGCACATAGCTTGTCCTTCACGACTCATTTGCATTCTTCCTGCAGATAAACGAATTTGTGATTCAGGCAAAACAATACGAGCTGTAGCTACCATGCGCACCATTTCAAACGAATCAACAGGTTTAAAGTCTTCCATAGGAGTACCTTCGATAGGAACTAAAGCATTGATGGGAACAGATTCAGGATGAGGGCTAAATCGAGTTAGAGTTTCCAACATTCCAGCACGATCTTCAATACTTTCTCCCATACCAATAATTCCTCCAGAACAAACGGTTACATTTGTTTTACGAACATTTTCAATGGTCTGTATACGATCTTCATATCCACGAGTTGAAATGACATTTTTATAATATTCTTCTGAGGTGTCAACATTATGATTATAAGCATATAAGCCTGCTTCGGATAATCGTTTGGCTTGGTTTTCGGTTAACATTCCTAATGTACAACAAACTTCCATATCAAGTTTGTTAATGGTACGAACCATTTCTAAAACTTGTTCAAAATCTGGACCGTCTTTTACGTTTCTCCATGCAGCTCCCATACAAACTCGAGAAGACCCTCCAGACTTAGCACGTAGAGCTTGAGTTTTTACATGATCAATAGTCATTAACGTTTCATTTTCAATTTTTGTATGATAACGTGCTGCCTGAGAACAATAGCCACAATCTTCTGAACAACCTCCTGTTTTTATTGAAACTAAGGTGCTGACTTGTATTGTATTGGGATCATGATAAATACGATGAATTTGTGCAGCTTCATAAAGCAACTCCATGAAAGGTTTATTGTATATAGCAATAATTTCTTCTTTTGTCCAGTCATTTCTAGTATGGCTCATAAGTATTTTTTGATTTACAAAGCAAAAATAGAAATTATTTAATTGATATGTTTTAAATTTAAGCAATCATTTATAATAATGTAGAGAAATGAAACAGATATTTTTATTGATAGGAAGCTTATACGGAATGTTATCGGTGGTTTTTGGAGCATTAGGAAGTCATGCTTTGAAAAAGGTAATATCGCCAGGAAAGTTGGAAAGTTTTGAAACAGGTGTAAGATACCAAATGTATCATGCCATTGTATTATTGGTTATAGGGATGTTTTTTAATATCTCAACATTTCTAGAAAAGTTAATGGGGTGGTTTTTTGTATTAGGTGTATTTTGTTTTTCATTTAGTATTTATGCATTGGTTTTTTCGGAAAAATTGGGGTATTCAAAATCGTTTTTGATTCCTATTACACCTATTGGAGGTTTTTTTATGATTATGGGTTGGATTTTATTAGTGGTGAACGTAATTAGAAAATAAAAACTCGTGAAATACTTGCTTAGTATCTCACGAGTTTTATAAGAATCATCTATTAAAAATATTATTTTAAAATATTATATTTAATTTTGATTACGCCTGTATCGATAGAAGCAATTTTTTTAAAGGCTCCTTTGCTTAAATCAAATTGCCTTCCTGCAATATAAGGTCCTCGGTCATTTATTCTAACAACAATGCTTTTTCCATTAGCTATATTGGTTATTTTTACCTTTGTACCAAATTTTAAAGTCTTATGAGCAGCTGAAATTCCATTCATATCATACCGTTCTCCATTTGCTGTTAGTTTTCCGTGAAAGCCAGGTCCATACCAAGAGGCTTTACCTGTTTTTTCTTTCGATATTTGTTCTATTTGAGGTTTTTCTATTCCGCCTGTAGCAAAGACCACTAAGGATAAGCTTAAAACTAGCCACGTAAAAATATTTTTCATAAAATAATAGTACATTAAAAGTTATTACGACGGTACGAAAATAGAACCTAATTTTGTTGAAAAGGCATTTTTAAAATACTACAAAACAAATTAAATACCTAAGAATTTGATTTTAAGTTGTTTATATGTTTATAAAAAAAATCTATATCAAAGTTAAGTTTATAGGAAACAATGTTAATATTTTGATTGTCAGTTGCTTTTTACAAAAATTGTGAGGTCAAATTCATATTAAGAAAGTGACTTTCTACATAGAGAAGTCTTCATGGTCAACATTATTTTTTATCTCCTTGGTTTTTTCTTTTTTTCTTTTTCCAAAACGATAGGTAAAATTTAAAGTCCATTGACGTTCTCTCCATTGAAAATCAGAATCAGAAAAATAAGTGTCTGTCATGACTTCTCGACCACGTATTCTGGTGTTAAATAGATCAGTAATATTGAAAGTTAAGGTTCCCTTTTTTTGTAAAAGTTCTTTCGTTAAAGCAGTATTCATAAAAAAGATAGGGTCACGGTTAATATCAGCTCCTTTAGTGGCTC
>JBKDZS010000069.1:0-11986 GCA_047971445.1 Flavobacteriales bacterium | reverse complement strand
TTGACTTTAATTAAAATTTTTTGGATAGTTTCTTTACTTACTTCTACTGCTGTTGTAATGTTAACGGTTTCAATTTGTTTTTGGAGATCGTACAAAGCAATGTATTCCTTAGCTGCATCACCGAGTAAATCAGCTCGTTTATGAGAAATTAATAGATCTACAAATTTTAATGTTAAATCAGAGAGCCCTTTAAGTGCTTCTTTTGTAATAGTGCTTTTCTTTTTAACATCAATTATAGGTGCACTTAAGAAATTTCGTAAAAGGCTACTTTCTTTGACTATTTTATGCACATTATCCATTTCCTCATAAATCAAATCCTCTTGATGAGTTTCCTGAGCAAATAGTAATAATCCTTTTGCATATCGTTTAGCGGTTCTTGAGCCTTGTTGCATGATTAGTTTAGTTTAATATCTTCTACTAATGATGTTACCAAATTTTCTTGTTTGGATGTATCTTGAAGTTCTGTTTTTAGTATTTTTTCTGCAATCCCAATTGATAATGCTGCTAATTCATTTTTTAATTCTGTTTGAGCAGCCATTTTTTCTTGGTGAATATTTTGACGTGCAATCTCTAATTCTTTAGCACCAGTTTCATATGCTTTTTCTTTAGCTTCTGCCACTATTTTATCATACATTTCACGCGCTTCACTTAAAATTCCCTCTCGCTCGATACGTGCCTCTCTTAAAATCTTATCATTATTAGCTTTCAAAGTTTCCATTTCTTCTCTTGCGCGTTCTGCTGATTCAATGGCATTTTTGATGTTTTCATCTCGATCATTTACGGTTTTTAAAATGGGCTTCCATGCCACAACTCTTAAAATAACCAAAAGAATCAGGAAGGTTACAGTTGTCCAAAATATTAATCCAATTGACGGAGTAATCAATTCCATATTGTATAGTTTGTATTTTAATTCTTTTTTTAATAGTGTTTCTAATAACCAACCGTTATTAGAAACACTAACTAAATGTGATTTCTTATTTTGTTGCTGCTAATAAGGCAACAACTACACCAAAAAGAGCAACTCCTTCCACTAGTGCGGCAGCAATAATCATAGCTGTTTGGATTTTACCAGAGGCCTCTGGTTGACGAGCAATTGCATCCATTGCTGAACCTCCAATTTTACCAACTCCCATACCAGCTCCAATAACTGCTAAACCAGCTCCAATTGCTGCTAAACCTACATATAAAGTTTCCATAATAAATATATATTAATTGTTAATTAATTTCTGTTTTTAATGATGTTCATGCTCTTCTACAGCCATCCCTATAAATAATGCGGACAACATTGTGAATATAAAGGCTTGTAAAAAGGCTACTAATAATTCCAACATACTGATGAACAATGCGAATGGAACGGACATTCCAGCCATTCCAACATTTTTCATTATAAATATGATACTGATTAAACTTAAAATAACAATATGCCCTGCTGTAATGTTAGCAAATAAACGCATCATTAAGGCAAAAGGCTTTGTCAAAATTCCTATTAATTCAACAGGAATCATAATAGGTGATAACCATGATGGAACCCCTGGTGTTGCAAATATATGCTTCCAATAATCTTTATTTCCATTGAACACGGTTAAAATCAAGGTAAATAAGGCTAAAACAAAAGTAAAGGCTATATTTCCTGTTACATTGAATCCAAAGGGTAATAACCCTAGTAAGTTTAACAACCAAATTAAAAAAAAGGCAGTTAATAAATAAGGCATGAATTTTTTATATTTTTTCTCACCTATATTGGCTTTAGCTATATCATCTCTTACAAAGATGACAAACGGTTCTAAGAATCGTGAAACACCTTTAGGAATCCCCTCCTTTGTATAGGATTTAGCCATTGTTCCAAAAACAATAATTAAAATAATAGAGGCTAAGAGTAAGCCCACAACATTTTTGGTTATGGATAAATCAATAACAGATTTCCCATTGACTTCTTGTATATGCCCATGATGGTATTTATATTCTCGATTTCCCTTAATTACATTAGATTTTCCGTGATGAAAATTACTTGACATGAAAATGTCAAAGTCTCCTTCTGTGTATAAAATAACAGGTAAAGGAATTGAAAAGCTTGTGTCACCTTCTCCCCATAAGTGAATTTCGTGAGAATCACCAACGTGATCTAGGATAACTTTGTTTGCATTAAATCCTTTGTCAGATTCTTCTGAGTGCTCTCTATCAAGAGGTTCAGTTGCATTTAAATGGGTAACTGCAAATACCGTAGCCAACAACAAAACACGCGTAATTAGACTCATCTTTGGGTATATTTTTTATAAACGCTTACAAAATTAGCTTAATAAAACTTAAATAACAACTTCTAACCCGCCTTTTTTAAAATAACAAACAGCTTTTAGTAGTTGTATAAAGTACCCTTACTGAAAACACCTGTTGTTATAGATTTTTTTACTACAACAAAAGAAGTTAATTAGTTAGATTTAACAGTCGAATCAAGATAACTTGCTCCACTATTAACAATAAAAAATAGGCAGTCATAGACTGCAGTACAATATCGAATACCTCTTCCTCAGGGCTAGATATAGAGAAACAAAATACATACACTCCGTATAGTAGGGCTTTAAATCCGTTAAGAACTAAAAAAACATACCCTATATAACTCTTATGGTTTTTAAGAACCCATAAATACAACCCAAATACGGGTATACTCACTACAAAAAGTATTGCGTATAAATTATTTAATACAATACCTAGTATTTCTTCGTTGAAAAAACTAAGAATAAATAGGTGTATTACCATTAATGCAATAGTGAAAAGAATATATTGTATTAGTATCTTTTTGTAATTCATTTGTTTTTTTTCTTGTTATATAACGGGAATATAATGAAAGCTATAATCCCCATTATAATGACCATTGCCGTCTGAGAACTCCAAATAATCCAACCTAAGGTATAGGCTGTTGTTTCTGATATACCGTATAGGACTAAGCTTTGCATAACAAACAGTGGATAAGCTCCTAATCCTCCTTGAGTTAATACCATAGCTAAGCTTCCAAAAATAAATCCTGCCATTATGATTGCTAAACCTAAATTTGTTGTTTCGGGTAAGGCTTTGAAACAAATTCCAAACATCAAAATGTATAAGAGCCAAATAATTATCGTGTGTATAAAGTACCTCACTTTATTTTTCATCGTAAAGATCGTGAGTATTCCATCGTAAAGACCTTCCCAAAATTTCCTAAGTTTTTTTACTATACTGGAGTTTGATTTTTTAACGAAAAAGATCAATCCCAAAAGAAATACTATTCCTAAAATCACAACTCCTATCAAAAAAGATAACAAAGAGATGTTTTGTAGAAAAGCGAACTTAGACGCTATTTTAGGCATTAAAAAATCATAAATTACCTCATACTGAAAGAATATAAATCCTGCTATTAACAAAAGTAATATAACTAGGTCTATTATCCGTTCTATAATTACGGTTCCAACTACTTTTTCAAAAGGTTGCTTCTCATACCTGCTTATCAGTGTACAGCGTGTTATTTCTCCAGCTCTTGGAATGGCTAAGTTTGTAAAATAATTAATCAAGATTGTTAAGTAACGGTTCCAAAAGGATGTTTTAATGGATACGGCATCCAGTGAGTATTGCCACCTAATGGCACGGCTGATATGACTTATTGTAGTAATGATTAGAGATGTGCAGATCCAAAAATAATCTGCTTTTTTAAAGGAATGTATGATTTCTTTTTGTTGACTCTCGGTCAAATCTTTTATCCCTAACCAAATAAAGACGCCTCCTAATAAAATAGAAGGAATGATTACTTTTGCTATTTTGAGTGCTTTGTTCAAACTTATTTTAACTGATTATTTTCTTCATTAGGAAAAATAACTGTAGGTGAAAACATTTTAGCTTCTTCAAAATCCATTTGAGCATAGGAGATGATAATCACGACATCTCCCTTCTGAACTTTTCGTGCTGCAGGTCCATTCATTTGAATAATACCGCTACCTCTTTTTCCAGGAATGATATAGGTCTCTAATCTTTCCCCGTTGTTTACATTGACAATTTGTACTTTTTCACCTGAAATCATATTGGCTGCATTCAAAAGATCCTCATCAATTGTAATACTTCCCATGTAATTCAAATCGGCATGTGTAACTTTTACTCGATGTATTTTTGATTTAAAAATTTCAACAATCATTTTATAGCGTTTTTATAAACTAATATTATCAATTAACCGAACATTATCTGCAAAGGCAGCAATAAATGCACGATATTGCTTGTTTTTATGAATCACTTGTGTTGGCTTTAATGTTTGCGTGTCGCTGATCAAAAAGTATTCCAATTTCAGCTTGCTTTTTTTAAAATTTTTCTTGACGAATAACTCAATGTTTGATAAAGGTTCTTTTGTTATTTTATTTCGAACTTCTTGTAATGTTTGATAAATAATTCGAGCCTCCTTTCTCATTTCGATAGATAATCTTCTATTTCTAGAACTCATTGCCAAACCATTTTGTTCTCTAAAAATAGGGCACGACACAATTTGAATGGCTAATTTTTCTATTTCAACCAACTTCTTAATAATTTGCAGTTGTTGAAAATCTTTTTCTCCAAAAAAAGCTTTGTCAGGTTTTATAATTTGAAAAAAATGATGAACGATTGTGCCAACGCCATTAAAATGTCCTTCGCGAAAAACACCTTCCATTTCGTTTTCTATTCCTCCAAAATCGTATTTCTTTGATTTGGTTTCTTGTGGATACATTTCTTTAACGGAAGGTATAAAAACAATGTCACAAGAAGCTTGTTCTAAAAGTTTTAAATCTTCTTCCAAAGTAATGGGATATTTAACCAAGTCATCTTTACTATCAAATTGAGTTGGATTTACAAAAATACTGCATACAACTCTGTCACACTCTTTTCTTGCTTTTTCTATTAAAGAAATATGCCCTTCGTGCAAAGCTCCCATTGTAGGAACAAATCCAATTGTTTTACCATTAGCTAAAAAAAGAGCTGATTTTAATTCTTGTACTGTTTTAAAAACTTTCATTTTAACAAAGTTTGTAACAGCCAAAGGTATTAATTTACAAATAAAACAAGTCTGTTTTCAATGCTTTTTATTAACTTTGCAAAGTCTTTAGTTTAAATTCATTTATCATTTCAAGTCATTATGGATAAGAAAAAAATACTATATGTAACTTCAGAATTGACTCCTTATTTTGCAGAAAATCCTCTTTCCACATCTAGTTTGGAGGCAGCAAAACGCATGCAAGAATCTGGACATGACGTACGTGTTTTTATGCCAAGATTTGGTGTTATTAATGAAAGACGTCATCAGTTGCATGAAGTTATTCGTCTATCAGGAATGAACATTGTTGTGAACGATATTGATCAACCTTTAATTATAAAAGTAGCTTCTGTTCCAGGGGTAAAGCTACAAACATATTTCATAGATAATGAAGAATATTTCAAGCGAAAAGCTGTCTATGGAAATGATGAGACCCCTTTCTTTAAAGATAATGATGAGCGTCTTATCTTTTTTGCAAGAGGTGTTTTGGAAACTGTAAAAAAGCTTAATTGGTCTCCTGACATTATTCATATTCAAGGATGGTTTGGTGCTTTATTACCTTTGTATGCTAAAACGGTCTATAAAAATGAACCTATTTTCTCTAATTCAAAGATTGTATACTCATTATATGATCAGGAATTTACGGACTCTCTAAGTCATGCTGTTTTTGATAAAATTAAATCAGATGGTATTGATAATGAAGAGCTTAAATATCTAGAGAAACCTACTTTTTATAATCTTAATAAGATTGGTGTAGACTTTTCGGATGGTATTGTAGAAGGTTCAGAAGAACTTTCTGAAGAGTTAAAATCATTAGATCATCCTGTAAAATTGAATTTTAAACCTATCGAAGAAACTAAAGATGCTTTTATAACGTTTTATTCAAAACATATACTAGAGGAAAAAGAAGTGTAACATGAGAAAGATTTTAATTTATATTAACCTATTTCTAATGGGTTTAGGGGTGGTTTCGTGTGAATCAGAAAATGAAAATATTGCTGTAGATTTAGGAAGTGGAAATTTAAATACTTCTATTGTTGAAATTCCTATATCATCTACAACACGGATTATAGATTCTATAAGAACGGATGAAATGAATCTATTGGTTCCTATAGGAAACTCTTCCTCTACAGCATTTGGGACTACAGTTTCATCCTATGCGGCATCTGTAAATTATGCAGGTTCTTTTGGTTCCTCTTTTGGAAATCAGGCTACTTTAACCAAAGTTTTATTGAAAATACCCGTTTATGCTAAAGTGTTAACTCAAGATCAATACCATAGCTTGTTAAATGACCCTACAAAAACAACTTTGATAAAAGGTGAAAATAGATCTGATGTGGATACGTTGGTTACTCAGTATACAATAGATTCTATTTTCAACAAACGATCAGATCAACTAGATTTATCTGTATATCGATTAAATCAAAAATTAGACGCCTTTAGTACAGATTACTTTTCTGATGGAAAAACCTATGGAATTAACAGCACACAAGCTGAATTTTCAAAAGGAATCAAGTTAGGATCAAAAAGTGTTTCAGGTGTTGTAACGGATACCATATACGCTTTCTATAATTCAGAGACTTCTCAATATTCCATTTCATCAGCTCTTACGTTTGCTCATTATGAAATTGAGTTGGATGTTTCGGAATTTTCTACTCTTTTTGATGACCTTCAAAATGGAACTATTTCAAATAAAACTATTTTTAAAGAATATTTCCCAGGATTTGTTATAGAACCAGACAATACAAACGGATTTACCTTTAAAACGCCTTCTACAGCACCTGTAATATCATTAAGTTATACATATAACCGTGATACAGATGAAGGGAGTGTGCTAGATCATAACACCTTAACGTTCTCTATTGGAAATCAAACAGAACATCGCGTAAGTAAATACACACGTGAATTAGCAGGTGAATTTATTAGCTCACAGGGAAATGATGAATTTCTGTATCTACAAGGGCAAGGAGGATCTGAATTAGTGTTGAATATTGATCAAGAGGCTTTAATGGCTTTTAAAGATACGATTACTACAAACGGTCAAGTGGGAGCTTCTATCTCTGAAGCGTACATTGACTTATATATTGATGAAGCTAAATCAACTTCAAGTATCCCTTTTTGGTTACAAATATTTGATAATACCTATAAAAGAGAAATTACAGACTACCTGTTATATAGTAATTCAATAGCTAGCCTAGAAGATTATAAAAATAGGATTGGAGGAACTTATGATGCTGAGAATAAAAAATACCGTATTGAGGTAACACAATATATCAAAGATATAATTGAAAATAAAACCTATGTTGATATCTATGACACAAATGATAATGGAAATACTATGGAGGAACTTCCTTATGAAAATGTGGAATTGGGTATAAAAGTAGGACAGCATATCCAAAATGAATTTATCACCGAAGAAAATACGGATATTTATAAAAGTACAAACTCCTATCAAGCAGGAGAAGTTGTTATACATGGAAACGCTTCTAGTAATGAACAGAAAAAATTAAAATTAGTTGTATTATTTACATACAGAAGTAATTAAAAAGATCGAATAAATTATGTGTGGAATTGTCGGTTATCTAGGAAATAAAGAAGCATATCCAATAATTATAAAGGGATTAAAAAGGCTGGAGTACAGAGGCTATGATTCAGCGGGAATTGCTGTATTAAGAGATAATGCTATCACTTTAGTAAAAACAAAAGGTAAAGTAGCTGAGTTAGAAAAAAAAGCAGGAGATACAGCCTTAGAATCAAAAATTGGTATAGGACATACACGATGGGCTACTCATGGTGTTCCAAATGATATCAATTCACACCCTCATGTTTCTAATAATGGTGAAATTGTGCTAATTCATAATGGAATTATTGAAAATTATGAGCCTATTAAACAAATGCTTATTTCTAACGGTTACACATTTCAATCTGACACAGATACTGAAGTATTAGTTAATCTTATTCAATATTTTAAAGAAAAAGAAAAAATAACGCTTGCTAAAGCTACTCGTTTTGCTTTGAATGAAGTGTATGGAGCATATGCTATAGCTGTAATGGAAAAAAGCAATCCTGATGAAATTATTACAGGAAAATTGGGGAGTCCTTTAGCTATTGGGGTTGGTGAGGATGAATTTTTTATTGCTTCCGATGCATCCCCTTTTATTGAATACACCAAAAATGCCATTTACTTGGAAGATGGTGAAATTGGCGTTGTCCGAAGGGGTAAAGAGCTGGAAATAAGAAAAATACAAAACGATGACATTGTTGAACCTGCTATTCAAGAGTTAAAAATTGATTTAGAGCAAATTGAAAAAGGAGGTTACGAGCATTTCATGCTTAAAGAGATTCACGAACAACCTAAGTCCATAAACGATACCCTTCGAGGTCGTTTGTTAAACGAGGAAGGTATTATCAAAATGGCGGGAATATGGGATCACAGACAACGATGGGTTAATGCTAAACGAATTTTAATTATTGCTTGTGGGACTTCGTGGCATGCTGGATTAATTGGAGAATATCTTTTTGAAAGTATTGCTCGTGTTCCAGTAGAGGTAGAATATGCATCCGAATTTCGTTACAGAAAACCTATTATTTATTCTGATGATATTGTGATTGCTATTTCACAATCAGGTGAAACAGCCGATACATTAGCTGCGCTAAAGATGGCTAAAGAGAAAGGTGCTTTCATTTTTGGAATTTGTAATGTTGTAGGATCATCTATTGCACGTTTAACGGATGCTGGAGCTTATACACATGCTGGACCAGAAATAGGTGTAGCTTCTACAAAAGCTTTTACCGCACAAGTTTCTATTTTATCTTTACTTGCTTTAAAATTAGGAAATCACAAGGGAACGATTGATAATCAACGTTACAAAAAATTACGAGAAGAGTTAGAAACAATTCCTAATAAAGTTAAGGAAGCTTTAAAAACGGATGCTAGTGTATTAGAACTAGCTAAGAAATATGTTGATTTTCCTAATGCTTTGTTTTTAGGAAGAGGGTATAATTTCCCTTCTGCTCTAGAAGGAGCTCTAAAGTTAAAAGAAATTTCCTATATTCATGCAGAAGGATATCCAGCGGCAGAAATGAAACACGGACCTATCGCTTTAATTGATGAAAATATGCCTGTTATTGTTATTGCAACTAAAAATGAACATTATGAAAAAGTTGTATCTAATATTCAGGAAATAAAATCACGTAAAGGTCAAGTAATCGCTATCGTAACGAATGGGGATTCTCAAATAGCTAAAATTGCAGATGATGTAATTGAAGTTCCTGAAACCTTAGAGGAGTTTTCTCCTATTGTGAATGCGATACCTTTGCAATTATTTTCTTATCATGTTGCTGTTTTAAGAGGGGCAAATGTTGATCAACCTCGTAACTTAGCAAAATCGGTTACAGTGGAATAATACCTAGGTCTACAATAAATTAAGAACCTGTTCAAAAGAACAGGTTCTTGTACTTTTTATGAAAAACGTATTTAAATATTGCCCAAATTGTCAATCAGAACATACAACATTTGAAAATGATCATTTGTTTATTTGTCACGATTGTAATTTTAATTATTATCATAATGTGGCAACGGCTGTTGCTACTCTCATAAAAAGTGATGGAAAAATTCTTTTTTCCGTTAGAAATAATGAGCCTATGAAGGGTAAATTAGACCTTCCTGGTGGATTTGTTGATCCTGGAGAATCTGCTGAACAAGCAGTGAAAAGGGAGCTTAAAGAAGAACTCAATCTAGATGTTAAACACTTGGAATTTTTTACGACAGAGCATAACACCTATTTTTTTAAAGGAATTACCTATAGAACTTGTGATGTATGTTATATTACAGAAGTTAATAATCCTACTTTAGTTATAGATTCCGAAGAGATACGTGAAATAAAATGGTTAAGACCTGATGAAATAAAGCTAGAAACTATTGGTTTCGAATCCCTACGTAAGGTTGTAAAAAAATATCTTGATATGCAATAAATACCTTACTTTTATAGAATATTTTTATCTTAGCGAAATAATTGTCCATAACATGTCTGATTACGAAAATAAAGTTAACAAACGACGCGCACGTTCCTCTTACCTATCTGTTATTATTAGTATGTCGTTAGTCCTTTTTATGATTGGATTTATAGGGATTTTGCTTATTAATGCAAAACAATTTTCAGATTTTGTAAAAGAAAATATTTCATTGGAAATCATTTTTTCAGATGGAGCCAAAGAAAATCAAATTAATGAGCTCGTTAAAAAGATTAAACTTTCTGACTATTCCAGAGATCAAGTTTTTATCGATAAAGAAGAAGCGTTGATTGAAGCTAGAGAGATTACAGGAATGACTGAAGATGATCCTTTTTACAACGAACCAATTTATCCTGCTTCTCTACAGGTATATTTAAAAGCAGCTTATGTAGAGCCTTTAAAAGTAGATAGTATTGCAAATAAATTACGCTCTAATAGTATTATTGATAAAATAGGCTATCCAAAAGATGAATTGAATACTATTTATCATAATATTAGTAAAATCAGTATTTGGGCTTTGGCTATTGCTAGTTTGTTTTTGGTTATTGCTATTATATTGATTAACAATTCAATTCGTTTAAATATCTATTCTAAACGATTTACAATTAAGACTATGCAGTTAATTGGCGCTAAAAAGTCATTTATTAGAAGACCTTTTTTATGGAAGAGTGTTGTAGTTGGTTTTATTAGCGCTATCTTAGCCATTTCAGCTCTTGGGGGAATCGTATATTATTTATTTTTCTATAAAAAAATATTTCAAGAACCTTTTGTTTTAGATTATAGTTTATTAGGAATATTAGTCTTAGGAATTATTGTGATAGGGATCTTATTATCGTATATAAGTACGTATTTTTCTACTTCAAAATTCTTAAAATTACGAACCGATCAATTGTATTATTAATGATGAAAAACCAACCACAATTTATATTTAGAAAAGAAAACTACATTTTAATGCTTATAGGTGTAATTGTCATTGCTTTTGGATTTCTTTTGATGCTAGGAAATGGGGCTAATACGAATCCTGAGGGAAATTTTGACCCTAATTATTTCAATGAAGATATCTTTTCTTTTAGAAGAATTCGCCTAGCACCTATTGTTATTATTATAGGTTTTGTAATTGAAATTTTTGCCATTTTAAAAAAACCGAGTAAACTAGAAGAGTAGATTATGGAAGAAATTGTAAAAGCCATTATTGTAGGAATTATTCAAGGATTGACGGAGTTTTTACCCGTATCTTCTAGTGGGCATATTGAGTTATCTAAAGTTATTTTAAATTTAGATCTTGGAGAACAAAGTTTGTTATTCACTTTAGTTCTTCATACCGCAACAGCATTAAGTACTCTGGTTATTTTTAAGAGTCAAATACGTGAAATAATTTCAGGAATTTTTAAAGGAACAAAAGAGGATATTAACTTTGTTATTAAAATTGCCATTTCAATGATTCCTGCAGTTTTAATAGGAATGTTACTAAAAGATCAAATAGAATCTTTATTTTCTGGGAATATTTTATTAGTTGGAATTATGTTATGGGTTACTTCGGGGCTATTGTATTTAGCAGATAAAGCAAAGGATACACAACGGGATGTTAGCTTTAGAGATGCGTTACTTATTGGTATAGCACAAGGAATTGCTATTTTACCCGGTATTTCAAGGTCGGGAGCAACTATTTCGACTTCTGTTTTATTAGGAAATGATCGTTCAAAAGCGGCTGTTTTTTCTTTTCTAATGGTTATTCCTGTTATTTTTGGTGCTATGGCAAAGGATCTGATAGATGAAGCCGATACGTTATCCTTATCAACTCATGAAACTTTTCCTTTAATTGCAGGTTTTTTTGCTGCTTTTATTTTTGGGATAATTGCTTGTAAATGGATGATTTCTTTAGTTAAAAAAGCCAAACTCACGTATTTTTCTATTTACTGTCTAATAGTAGGTACGCTAGCCGTTGCTTATGCA
>JBKDZS010000068.1:0-27966 GCA_047971445.1 Flavobacteriales bacterium | reverse complement strand
TTAGAAATTAGATTTCCATTTTTACCAAGCCACCCTAACCCACTTTTTGAAGCCCAAGACTTTTCTAAAATAGGTGCAGAATCCACAAAAGCACGACCCTTTACTTCACCTATTTCTTCCTCAATAAAACGAAGTAATTCCCATACTTTTTTTTTAACTACAAGGTGATAATCTTCCCCATAAGCATACTTTGCTATTTTATACGTATTATTTTTTTGCAATTCACTAGGGTAATAGTTGTAAAGTAATGATATTATAGATTTGGATCCTTCTACTAGTTTAGTTGGATCCAAACGTTTATCAAAATGATTTTGCATATAACTCATTTTTCCAGAACGATTTTCATTGAGCCAATTTTCCAGTCTAGGCGCATCTTCTTCCAAAAATCCAGCTTTTGAAACTCCACAGTTTAAAAACCCCAAAGACAAAGCCTTTTCCTTGATTAATTGACTATATTTTTTTTTGAATTGCATAAAGGTAAAAATACGTTTTTTATTATTTTCTTTCTACTAATGAAGCTATTTTTCATCAGATATTCCTATTTTTGAAATTTAAGTTTCATCAATATGCAAGAACACGTTGTTTTAGTTAATGAAAAAGATAGTCCATTAGGATTAATGAAAAAACAAGAAGCTCACGTAAAA
Organism: Flavobacteriales bacterium; assembly: GCA_047971445.1. Lineage (GTDB taxonomy): Bacteria > Bacteroidota > Bacteroidia > Flavobacteriales > UJ101 > UJ101. Next base: position 27,322 of record JBKDZS010000068.1, on the reverse strand, counting down.
GGCCTTTTACATCGAGCTTTTTCTGTTTTCATATTTAATGATAAAAATGAAACACTTTTACAACAACGAGCCTCAGAAAAATACCATTCTCCATTACTCTGGACAAATACTTGTTGCAGCCACCCTCGTGATGGGGAAACGTACTTGGAAGGAGCTCAAAGACGTTTGCAAGAGGAAATGGGTATTTCTTGCCCTTTAGAAAAAAAGTTTCATTTTATCTATAGGGCTGATGTAGGACATAATTTAATTGAACATGAATTGGATCATGTATTCATAGGTTATTATAACGAAAATCCTATTCTTAATCCAAAGGAGGTTTCTAACTTTAAATGGTTAACAATAGAAGAAATTCAAAAAGAATTAAGAGTTCAACCTAAGAATTATACCGAGTGGTTTAAAATTATTTTTAATGAATATTTACATCGTTTATAAAAAGTTCAAAATAGTTTCGAGCTTCATTCCTCTAGAACCTTTTATTAATATTTTTCCGCTAATATTGTTATTCTCTTTTAGATATTCTATGAGTGTTTCTGTAGAATAAAATCGCATTATATTTTTTTGGGTTTCATAAAAAACTTCTCCAACTACAATGATTTGATCAAATTGTTTTTCTAAAGCCAAATCGACTATTTTTTGATGCTCTTCAACAGCATGAGAACCTAATTCAAACATATCTCCCAAAACAACCGTCTTTATTCCCTCTAACTTTGAAAAATTTTCTAATGCCGCCTCTACGCTACTTGGATTTGCATTATAGGCATCCAATAAAATTTGTTTTCCATTTTTCTCTATTATTTGTGAGCGATTATTATCTGGAATATACTCTTCAATTGCTTCTTGTATCTTTTCAGCATCAATTTTAAAATAATCTCCTATAGCAATAGCACTTGCAATATTGGTAAAATTATAACGCCCCATTAAGTGTGTATTAATTTCTAACCCATGATACGAAACTTGAATAAAAGGAGTATGATGTTCAACTTCCTTTACCACTACATCCCCTTCTTCTTTTCCAAAAAAACAGGATTCTATTCCTTTAGATTTTTCAACTTGAATGGAGTCATCTAGATTAATAAAAGCTTTTTTCTTTTCCTTTCTTAAATATTGATATAGTTCAGATTTTCCATTAACAACACCTTCTATACCACCAAATCCTTCTAAGTGTGCTTTGCCAAAATTGGTAATATAGCCGTAATCAGGCTCTACGATATGACACAAATTTTCAATCTCTTTTTGATGATTAGCTCCCATTTCAACTATTCCTATTTGATGATCGGGAAGAATGGATAACAATGTTAAAGGTACTCCTATATGATTATTTAAATTTCCTTGAGTTCCTTGTACATTGAATTTTTTTGATAGGACACGCATTATCAATTCTTTTGTTGTTGTTTTACCATTGCTTCCGGTTAAGCTAATAATAGGAATCCCTAATTTTTTTCTATGATATTGTGCCAAATTTTGTAAAGTCTCTAACACATTGTCAACCAAGATCATTTTGTCTGAAGTTATATAACCTGCTTCATCTACAATAGCTGCTAAAGCCCCTTTTTCAAGTGCTTGTTGTGCAAATTTATTGCCATTAAAATTAGTACCTTTAAGTGCAAAAAAAAGTGCCTTTTCTTCAATATTGCGTGTATCAATTGAAACCTTAAACGTTTCCGTATAGAGTGTATATATTTTTTCTAAACTGTTCATTTTATATTCTATAATAAAAAACCCAATCAAATTTGATTGGGTTAAATGTACTATATTTTTTTTAAATTATCTTGAACCTCTTGTTGCTCGACCTCCCGAAGCATCAGCTCCTGTTCTATCATGAGCTACACGAAATCCTAACCAACTAGCCGATTCCGTCTCTAACATATAACGTCTTTGAGCTGGATCCATCCAATAAGCTCTATCATTCCAAGAACCTCCTTTAATTACCCTGTTTTTATTTGACATATCAGTTGTAACATCTGAAGTATCTTTTTTCAAAACAACTTTTCCATCTTCTGTTACAATAAATTCTCTTTTCGGGTTATTAAATTCAGAATCGGTCTCTTTTGCAATAGGATTCCCTTCTTCGTCTATATTTTTATAAGGATCTAATAAGGATTGATGATCACCATCTCGATAATTTTTAGCATCTTCGTATACCTCTTCTCTCACTTGTCCTGGTAGAGCACGATATACCATTCGACCATCATCTAGAGTATCGTATTTAATATCCAGCCCTACAATATCAACCATACCATCTTGTCGAATAGTTTTTTTGAAGGTATTTCCTCGGTGATAATTAAAATCACTTGCTTCATCATCTATAATAGGTCGGTATACATCAGCAGTCCATTCAGAAACATTTCCAAACATTCCGTATATACCCAAATCATTTGGTTTAAATCGTTTAACGGGAGCTGTAATAGCATAGCCATCATTTTGCCATCCACCAATACCTGAATAATCTCCACGACCTCTTTTAATATTTGTCATGAAATTACCTCTATTCTTACCTTTTTTTCGACGTAACTCTTTTTCAGGAATTATTTTTCCCTTATATTTATTATACTCTCGATTTTCCATTAAGGCTAATGCTGCATATTCCCATTCACTTTCAGTAGGAAGTCTATATGAAGCTATAGCTTTTGAGTTAGATTTAGCTAACGCTTTCCATTTTTGGTTGTAATTTTTGTATGAACCTGCTGATTTATTACGGTTTTTGCCCATTCCTAAGAATCCTTTTTTACCTGATGACGATGACGCTTCATTTGCTTCCTTATTTTCAGTAAAAATATTGGACTCTTCACCAAACATATTGGTTCCCATTTCTTTATAACGTTTATGGAAGAAAGCAGGCTTTGAGTTTGAAAACTCAGCACTATCAGACCATTCAAAAACATACATTTCCTTATCAATGATACCTTCTTCCATCAATTTTCTTTCGTTCACACGATCCGTTAACCATTCCGTATAATTATTAGCTTGCAACCAATTTATTCCAACAACAGGATAATAATCAAAAGCAGGATCTCTAAAGTAATTCTCTACAAAAAGTTCCTGGCTAGCTAATTTATTACGCCAAACCATTGTGTCAGGTAGAGATCCCACATAGATTCCTCTATACTCTTCAATTTTAGGATCAAAAAATAAGCGTAACCATGATAAATACATTTTGTAATCACGGTTAGTAACCTCTGTTTCTGATATATAAAAAGAACGTACTTGTTGACGACTTGGTGTATTGTTCCAGTCATGCATAACATTGTCCTTTGTTTGTCCTTTTGTAAAAGTTCCTCCTTCAACAAATACCATTCCTGGACCTCCTTGCCCTGGATCTTGATCGCCACTAAAGTACCAGCCCGTTTCATCGTTATCTGTCCAGCCGGTTAAACTATCTGATCGGTCACTGGTTTTCTTCCCACAACTCGATAGAGCTAATAAGGAAACCGATAGTGTCGCTATAATTGCTATTTTATTCGTGTTCATAAAAAACAGTTTTATAAGTACTAGATTTTTGTTAAAACGCTACAAAAGTAGGTTTATTTTATTAGACTATAACGGGATATTAGAAAAAATATTTTATACAAACTTTATATTTTTTAACAATAAGTTAAAAAAATTGACGTTTTATGCTTATTACAAATACTTATCAGGTACTAACCTATAAAAAATGCTCAGTTTTATCAATATCATTTTATATCTTTGTTCTGAAAAACAAGTATTGTTGAAAAGTAAACTATTACAATTTTTAATTTTATGAAAAGAATTATTTTAGGGTTTTTATGGATTGTATCAAGTTCTCTCGCCTTTGCACAAGTTAACTTAAGACCTGTTACAGGAGCTGTATTTCAATCTATTGTTCCTGACGCACGTTCAGGAGGTTTAGCTGACATGGGTGTTGCCACTAGTTCTGATGCTTATTCACAATATTGGAATCCATCTAAATACCTCTTCAATAAAAATTATTCGGGATTTGCTGTTTCTTACACACCTTGGTTAAATGAAATTTCGAATGATACATTTCTATTAAATGCTACCTTTTTCAAATATTTAGGTGATGCTGAACGGAGTACTATAGCTGCTAGTGTTTATTATTTCAATATGGGAGAGGTTGAGAATAACACCATTGGCCCCACAGGAGAGATTGTACCTCAAGGCATTTTTAAACCCAATGAATTTGCTATTGATTTATCATATGGTTTATTACTAAGTGACCAATTATCTATGGCTGTAACCGGTCGTTATATACGTTCTGATATTTACGATAATACGCAAACGGGTTTTGAAAGTCGTCAAGCGGCTAATACTTTTGCTGCAGATATTTCGGCTTTTTATCAAACCGATGTGATTAAGGGAAAAAATTACGATAGTCGAATTCGTTTAGGTGCTAACATTAAGAATATTGGACCTAAACTAGGCTATGATACCTCCAGTACAGCAACAGAAACGGCTTTGCCAACTAACCTAGGAATTGGAGCCGGTTATGACCTTATATTCAGTGACGTAAGCACATTATCATTTGGCTTAGAGTACAATAAAATATTGGTTCCTTTAGCAGAACAATTTGATTCTAATAAGGATGGTGTAATAAGTTCAAATGATGGTTATCGATTACCTGATGATAGCGTTATAGCAGGGATAACATCTTCTTTATTTGGAGAATCTGCCAGTACGGTAGGGGTAAGTGCAGAATATAAATACAATAATGTTTTGGCAATTAGAGCAGGATATAAATATGGAGATGAAGATAAAGGAGACCAACCTATTATTACGACAGGTATTGGTTTGGCTTTTTCTGAATTTGAATTTGATGCTTCTTATTTAATTCCTACAGGAGGGCAAGATGACCCTTTAGCCAATACATTACGATTTTCACTAGCATGGAATTTTGGTGGCAAGGTAAACTCTTACTAAACATGAAGATCTTCTTAGTAAGATTGCAAATGCTATTGATTGAGAGATTTTGACTTTTTAGTTTAAAAGTGAACTATATTCATGTCAAGTTTACGATAATGAGCTAATATGAAAGTATTTTTTTCAAACTTGAGTTTTTAATCTTATCTTTCCATACTAAATTTATAATGAATACATTCTAAAATTCATAACAGGTTTTTCGTATTAAACTCAAGTGGTTTTCATGAAGCAACAAAAATTTACATTCAATTTTGAAGAATACCCTTCTATAGAATCTCTTTACATACAAGATCAGCAACTATTTCAAAAAGCTATTTCTATTAGAAAAACAGCTTATGCTCCTTATTCTAAATTCAATGTTGGAGCAGCTATTTTATTAGATGACAACACTATTGTAACGGGAAACAACCAAGAGAACGCAGCCTACCCATCTGGCTTATGTGCAGAGCGTGTTGCTATTTTTCATGCAGCATCACATCATCCAAATAAAAAAATAATTAAGATTGCTATTACAGCAGATGCCGTAAGTTCCAAACTTTTAAAAGCTGTCCCTCCATGTGGTGCATGTAGACAAAGTCTATATGAATATGAATATAAACAAAAACAAGAAATCGAAATTATTTTTGGCACGGATTATAGTAAAATTTATAAAATAAAAAGCCTGCAAAATTTACTTCCTTTTTCTTTTAATTCAGATATGATGTAATTTGTACAATTAGCAGGAAAAATGTACATTTGTGCGAAACAGTTCAATTTTAAAATAAAATCCATATGAAAGAAATCACCCAAGAAACTTACCTGAAATGGTATGCTGATATGACGTTATGGAGACGATTTGAAGATAAATGCCAGTCACTCTATTTAAAACAAAAAATCAGAGGGTTTCTTCATTTATATAACGGACAAGAAGCCGTTATTGCTGGAGTTCAACATGCTATTGAAATAGGAAAAGATAATTTAATCACAGCTTACCGTTGTCATGTTCATCCTATGGCACTAGGAGTTGATCCCAATAAAATTATGGCAGAACTTTGTGGAAAAGTTACAGGAACCTCCAAAGGAATGGGAGGATCGATGCATATTTTTTCAAAAGAGCACCATTTTTATGGAGGACACGGAATTGTTGGGGGACAAATTCCATTAGGGGCAGGAATTGCTTTTGGAGACAAATATAACAATCGTGATGCTGTAACATTAACCTTTATGGGAGATGGAGCAGTAAGACAAGGTGCCTTGCACGAGACTTTTAATATCTCTATGAACTGGAAGCTTCCGGTTGTATTCATTTGTGAAAATAATCAATACGCTATGGGAACTTCGGTTGAACGAACAGCAAATCATGAAGACATTCATTTATTAGCCGAAGGTTACAAAATGCCTCATGCTGCTGTAGATGGCATGGATCCTGTTAAAGTTGCAGAAGCTGTTTATGAGGCTACAGAACGTGCACGTCGTGGTGATGGCCCTACTTTTTTAGAAATAAAGACATATCGTTTCAAAGGACACTCTATTTCAGATGCTCAAGCTTACAGAACTAAAGAAGAAGTAAATCATTATAAGGAAAATAAAGATCCTATTAAACAAGTTGAAAAGAAAATTTTAACAGAAGGGTGGGCTACGGAAGAAGAATTGAAAGAAATTGTAGCCAAGTCGAGAAAAACAGTTGATGAAGCTGTCACATTTGCTGAGGAATCAGATTTTCCTCCTGCAAATCAGTTATATGATATGGTTTATGAAGAAGAAAACTATGCTTTTGTAGACCAAGTAGAAAAACAACCTATTTAATTAAAAAGATAACAAGATAAATCATGGCAGAATTAATTTTAATGCCTCGCCTTAGTGATACTATGGAGGAAGGAACTGTAGTAAAATGGCACAAAAATGTTGGTGACTCTATTTCAGAAGGTGATATTATTGCAGAAATAGAAACCGATAAAGCCGTTCAAGAATTTGAATCAGAATTCGAAGGAACTTTATTATATCAAGGAATTGCTGAAGGATCAGGTGTTCCCGTAGATAGTCCTTTAGCTGTTATAGGTGAGAAAGGTGAGGACTTTCAGAGTCTACTCAATACGGTTAATTCTGACTCTTCTTCTCCTAAAGAAAAAACGGAAACTTCTTCTACCACCCCTTCAGCTGAACCTATAACAATTCCAAAAGGGATTGAAATTGTACAAATGCCCCGTTTAAGTGACACTATGGAAGCAGGTACTGTTGCTAAATGGCATAAAAATGTTGGTGATTCTATTTCAGAGGGTGATATCATTGCAGAAATAGAAACTGATAAAGCGGTTCAAGAGTTTGAATCAGAATTTGAAGGGACTTTATTGCATAAAGGAGTTGAAGAAGGGGAATCTTCTCCTGTGGATACCATCTTAGCAATTATTGGTCCTGAGGGCACAGATATTAGTGCTATAATTGCAAATGGAGGGATTGAAGTAAAAGCAGTTGAAAAATCAGAAGTAAATACTGAAGCACCTAAAACAGATGAAAAAGTACTTCCAAGCAGTTCTTCATCAGATAGAGTTTGGGCTTCTCCTTTAGCAAAAAAGATTGCTTCTGATAAAGGGATCGATTTAAAACAGATTCAAGGTTCAGGAGAAAATGGGCGCATTATTAAAAAAGATGTGGAAAATTTCACACCCAATAGTAGTACTCATACAACAGAAACTTCTTCTGCTTCATCAGTTACTCATTTTGTTTCTGCCGGAGAAACAACAGAAACAGCTATTAGTCAAATGCGTAAGGTTATTGCAAAACGCTTAAGTGAATCAAAGTTTACAGCACCTCACTACTATTTGAATATTGAAATTGATATGGAAAATGCTATGACCTCTCGTAAGGCAATTAATGCTCTTCCTGACACAAAAGTTTCTTTCAATGATTTGGTTATAAAAGCTAGTGCAGCTGCTTTGAGAAAACATCCTGCTATCAATACAACATGGGGAGGAGATAAAATTGTCACACATGGAGATGTAAATATAGGAGTTGCTGTAGCTGTTCCTGATGGATTAGTTGTCCCTGTTGTAAATAATGCAGATTATTTACCTTTAACACAAATATCAGCTTCTGTAAAAGAATTAGCTGGAAAAGCTCGTGATCGTAAATTAACGGCTGAAGAAATGTCAGGAAGCACTTTTACTATTTCTAATTTAGGAATGTTTGGTATTGAATCTTTTACTTCCATTATTAATGCACCTAACTCGTGTATTTTATCTGTTGGTGCTATCATTGAGAAACCTGTTGTTAAAGATGGTCAAATTGTTATTGGACATACTATGAAAGTAACTTTAGCTGCAGATCATAGAGTTGTAGATGGAGCTCTTGGATCAGCATTTTTACAAACATTAAAAACAATGATTGAGAACCCCGTTACTATTTTAGCTTAGACGCATCATTTTCATAATAAAAACAACCGGCTCAAATAAATGTAAAGCCGGTTGTTTATTTTTTATAAGAATAGTCGTGCTAGATAGTCATAATGCTCTCCATCTAGAATTTTTTCACAATAAAATCCTGAGTTCAAAGCAAATTTTTCTAGGGTGTCATAATCAAGATATACCCAAGGAAAAGGTACTCCTTGCATTCCTCTATAAGATAATTGAAAATCAACTTCTCCATAATAATAATTGAGTTTTGATAGCATATCTTTTGGATACATATAGATAATATCCGATGAATCCATTAAAATTTGTCCCTTTTCATTCAGAAGTGATTTTAAATGGTGTAGTAGAAGGGGAAGGTTTTCTAAATAACCACAAACCCCTACTCCATTCATCATGAGTAACAAAGTATCAAATGATGCTCCTTTAAAATCATATATACTTTTGTGAATAGCCTTCTTCACTCCTCTTCTTTTACATATTTCTATAGCACCTTTTGAAATATCTAAGGCTGTAATATCCAATCCTTTTTTTTGTAAGTGCAAACTATGGCTTCCAGCACAGCAGCCAATATCCAGTATTTTACCAATACTTAAATCAAGAGCTCGTTGTTCTATCTCAGGCATTTTTTCATAAGTTCTAAACAAATAAGAAACGGGTAAAATATCATTTTCTGTAATATTGGTAGCGTTTATAATATCCTCAGAACAATTGCCTTCAAAATAATCTTTTACAGCTTTTCCAAATAAATCCATAGGCATTTTACTATTTTTGTTGTATGGATGACACGTTACAAGAGTTACCTCAAAAAGCCAAAGATAAGCAAAAGGAACATAAACTCTTTTTAGAAAAGTTAAAAAGTAAGAAGCCTAAAAAACTGGATGTAATCATGAAAAATTCTCATACTAGTATTTTTGAGAAAATCGATTGTTTAGAATGTGCCAACTGTTGTAAGACGACAGGCCCACTCCTTATTCAAAAGGATATTGAAAGAATAGCCCGTTTTTTGCGTTTAAAACCTCAAGAATTTATAGCTCAATATTTAAGAATAGATGAAGATCAGGATTATGTTTTTCAATCAATGCCCTGTCCTTTTTTAGGAACTGATCATAATTGTGCTATTTATGAAGTTAGACCAAGAGCCTGTAAAGAATTTCCACACACTGACCGAAAAAACTTTTATCAAATCAACTCATTAACTCTTGAAAATGTAAAGATTTGTCCTGCTGTTTACGAAATTTTAGAAGAAATACAAAAAAGAATACCCCTTTAAAAATACTCAACTAAGACAACTTGATCCTAAAATAGGATTATTTACTTTAATAACTCTATTCATTCATAGAAAGAAAGAATTAAAAACATTTTTCAAGAAAATACAAACATTGTATTTTTGGATCAAAAGAAAAGAGTATGCTCAAAGTACTATTATCACCAGCAAAGAAATTAAACTTAACTGCAGATACAGCTTTAAAAAAAACATCCCCTATTTTTATTAAACAAGCTCAAAAACTTAATGCTAAACTAAAAAATCAATCCCCCAAAGATTTGATGAAACTAATGAAATTATCTCAAAAATTGGGAGATTTAAATTGGAAACGTAATCAAAATTGGAATTCAGAAGGAAATACAGCTGCAGGATTTATGTTTGATGGTGAAGTATATCGAGGCTTATTGGTTAAAACAATGCCAGAAAATCAATTAAAAATAGCTCAAAAAAAGCTTTATCTTCTTTCAGGATTATATGGACTATTAAAACCTTTAGATGCCATAGAGGCTTATCGACTAGAAATGGGAACTAAATTTGGGGTAGAAGGAGCTCATAATTTATATGAGTTTTGGGAAGAAAAAATAACACAACAAATTAATAAAGAATTAGGCGAAGGCACTTTAGTGAACTTGGCCTCAGATGAATATTCTAAAGTAATTAACCGAAAAAAATTGAAAGCGACTGTTGTTACTTGTTATTTTAAAGATTATAAAGATGAGCAGTTAAAAACGATCATAGTTTATACTAAAAAAGCCCGTGGAATGATGGCTCGTTATATTGTAGAAGAGAACATTACTAAAATAGAAGACTTAAAGAAATTTAATGCTGAAAAATATGCCTTTGATTCCAACCTTTCAACAGAAACTGATTTTGTTTTTACAAGATAACGAAATAATACGGATAGTCTCAATTATAAAAATACAAATTAAATTGTTCTGTTGAAAAAAAAACGTAACTTTGTGTTAAGTTGGAATTTCAGTTTAATCATTAATGAAATCAGCAAAAGAACTCTATAAGATACTGGAAAGTAAGGTTTTATTTTTATTGAAAGAAAATAAAGAAACAAAGAGTCGAGTAGTTGATCTAGAGCGTGAAAATCTTTTTTTAAAAGAAGAGCTTTCTGAGCAAAGAATTCATAATAAAAAACTGAAGGATAAGAATAAAGCACTAAAAATAGCTAGTGCTGTAGGTGGAAATAAAGAGCACAGACGATTAATGAAAAATAAAGTTAATAGTTTGGTCAAGGAGATAGATAAATGTATTAAATTGATTAATTATACTGACAGGTAGGTAAATGCAAGGCGAAAAAATAAAAATAAAAATCAACGTCGCCGGCAGGTTATATCCTTTAACCATAAAGCCATTTGAAGAAGAGGCTATTCGTGTAGCAGGTAAAAACCTTAACGATATGATTAAACAATTTGAAAAGAATTATGATGTTCGAGATAAACAAGATGTTTTATCCATGTGTGCGTTAATGCTGTCCTCCAAAATTGAATTAGAAGAATTTCAAGACAGACAAAATGACCAAAACGAAGAAAAAAAATTAGCAAAATTAATCGAGCTGATCGATCAAAATACATGAGACGTTCTTTTCTCTGAAAAGAGAAGAAAAAATAGCATATCCTGCATTGTTCTAACTGATTAAGTAAATTCAACACCAATTACTTAACCGAGTAAGTAGTTCTCTGGAAAGCGAGCCGTAATCTTTGGATTCAGCGGATTCTTGAACGAGACTTTAGCTCAAATCCTACTTTTTAGGAGTTTACGAAATTTAGAATATATGCAGGTTTTTTTATTGAAATAATTTAAATATATATAAAGACATGGATCCAATAAGTATAATTATCGGTATACTGATAGGCCTGGCAACAGGAGTAGGGATAGCATATACGCTACTTAAAAACACGATTAAAAAATCAAGTCAGGATTTGATTTCTAAATCAGAGCATAAGGCAAAAGGAATTATTCGTGCTGCTCAAAAAGATGCAGAAACGATCAAAAAAGAAAAAATATTACAAGCAAAAGAAAAATTTATTGAATTAAAATCCAAATACGATCAATCAGTAAACCAACGAGAGAAAAAAATGGTAGATGCTGAAAAACGTATTAAAGACAAAGAACATAAGTTAAACGAAGATTTAAAATATAATAAGAGAGAAACTGCAGAGTTAGAAAGAAAAACCAAGGATTACAATAATCGATTGGACATTTTGAAAATTCGTCAAGACGAAGTTGAAGGAGCATACAAACAACACGTTAAAGCATTGGAAAGAATTTCAGGATACTCTGCTGATGAAGCCAAATCAGAATTAGTACAGGCTCTAAAAGAAGAGGCTCGCACAAATGCACAAGCATTTGTTCAGGAAACTATGGAAGAGGCTCAAATGACTGCAAAAAAAGAAGCACAAAAAATTGTGTTAAATACCATTCAACGTGTGGGCACTGAGCAAGCTATTGAAAATTCTGTCTCAGTATTTAATATAGAATCTGATGATATAAAAGGTCGAATTATTGGTCGTGAAGGTCGTAATATTCGTGCCATTGAAGCAGCTACTGGAGTGGAAATTATTGTAGATGATACTCCTGAAGCCATTTTGTTATCTTGTTTTGACCCTGTTCGACGTGAAATTGCACGCTTATCACTTCACCGTTTAGTTTCAGATGGCCGTATACACCCTGCTCGAATTGAAGAAGTTGTTTCAAAAACAAAAAAACAAATTGATGAAGAAATTATAGAAGTAGGAAAACGTACAGCAATCGATTTAGGAATTCATGGATTACATCCTGAATTGATTAAACAAGTTGGGCGTATGAAATACCGATCTTCTTACGGACAAAATTTATTACAACACTCTCGAGAAGTAGCTAATCTCTGTGCCATTATGGCTTCAGAACTTGGATTAAATCCAAAAATAGCTAAAAGAGCAGGTCTCTTACACGACATTGGAAAAGTCCCAGAGACCGAATCGGAAATGCCTCATGCTTTATTGGGAATGCAATGGGCTGAAAAACATGGTGAAAAGAAAGATGTTTGTAACGCAATTGGTGCCCATCATGATGAAATTGAAATGACTTCTCTAATTTCACCTATTGTTCAGGTTTGTGATGCTATTTCTGGAGCTCGTCCTGGAGCTCGTCGTCAGGTAATGGAATCCTATATTCAACGTCTAAAGGATTTAGAAAACATTGCTTTAAGCTATGAAGGCGTATTAAAGGCTTATGCAATTCAAGCAGGTAGAGAGCTACGTGTAATCGTTGAAAGTGAAAAAGTAGATGATTCCAAAGCAGGAACTTTATCGTTTGATATTTCACAACGTATTCAGAATGAATTAACCTATCCGGGGCAAGTTCGAGTAACTGTGATTCGTGAGACTAGAGTAGTTAATGTAGCAAAATAGAAATTTAAATGAACAAAGAAGCCGTCTCAAATGTTCATTTAAGACGGCTTTTTTATTTTGGACACTTTCGTATTGTTACATAATAATCTTCGTTATTTAGAAAGCCATGCACTAAACATCCAAACCAATTTTTCTTGTTCAGCTATAAAATCACTCATCATAGAGTTCGTTCCTTCGTCGTCTGCTTCATCAGATAAATTTAAAATTTGTCGTTCCTTCTCCAATAAAATAGATAATGAGTTAACAATTAATTCTAAAGCACTTCGGTCTTGATTAACGTTTTTTCCAACAGGCACTTTAGCATGCTTTTGATAATCTTCAAACGTATGTAAAGGCGTATGACCTAACGTTAAAATACGTTCTGCCAGTAGGTCAATTTTTTCTTGAGAATCATCATACAATTCTTCAAACTTAACGTGTAATTCAAAAAAATTCTCTCCTTGAATATTCCAATGCAATCCTCTTAAGTTTTGATAATAGACTTGAAAGTTAGCTAATAACTCATTCAATTCAACAGCTAATTTTTCTGACGCTTCAGGATTTAATCCTATATTAAATAATTTCATAAAAAAATTATATTTTAGTGATTTGTCTTTCAAAATTACAATAAATGCAATACATTTACTATCTAAATGTAATAGATAATGACTATAGTTCAATTGCAATATGTTTTAGCCGTTCACAAGTATAAAAATTTTACAGCTGCTGCTGAGAATTGTTTTGTGACACAGCCTACGTTAAGCATGCAAATTCAAAAGCTTGAAGATGAATTAAACGTAGAAATTTTTGATCGGTCTACACATCCTATAAAACCAACTAAAATTGGTCTTCAAATCATTGAACAGGCAAAATTTATTGTAAATGAATCTAAAAAAATAAAAAGCATTATTCAGGAAGAAAAAGGAACTTTAGAGGGAGAGTTTACCCTTGGTATTATTCCAACTGTCTTTCCCAATTTAATTCCACTATTTCTAAAAACATATCTAAAAAAATACCCCTTAATAAAGCTAATCATAAAAGAACTCCCTACTAATGAAATTTTAAAGCAAATTCGTGAAGGAGTAATTGATATAGGAATTGTTGCTACCCCATTAGAAGAAGATGGAATGATAGAAGTTCCATTATATTATGAACCTTTTGTAGCATTTATTCCTGAAAATCATAAATTGATGCAAAAATCGATATTAACAAACAAAGATCTAGAAAATAGTGATTTACTTCTTTTAGAAGAAGGGCATTGTTTTAGAGACAGCATCCTCAATATTTGTGATATAAAGGAGAATGAAATTGATAAAAAAGTAGTTTTTGAAAGTGGTAATTTAAACGCTTTAATCAATTTAGCTCGCGATGGTTTTGGAATGACATTATTACCTCTATTACACGCTGAGGAAATTGAAAAAACAGAAAAAAATCGATTACGATACTTTTTTGATCCAGTCCCTACGAGAGAAATAAGTTTGATCTTTCATAAATCTATGTTACGAATGAATTTTGTAAATTCACTAAAAGATACCATTCAATCCATTATTAGAGGAAAGTTATCATTAGAATCAAAAAATACGGTAATAAGTCCTAGAATACAATTAAAAAAGTAATTTTTGAAAATGACTTTAGCTCTTATTAAGCTAAATAGGTTTTAGTTTATTTAAGTCAAAATTTCACACATAAAAAGTCAAAACCTATTAAAAATCAACTTGGTATATACCATATAAAAACGGACAAACAACATAGTTTTCATTTTTATAGTTTTCTTAGATCAAATTCAGGTTTTTAATATTTTTCCTAACATTTTCAATATTCTTTTGTAATTTGCACTATCTAATTTACAGTACACAACGTATTAACAAAGGATTTTTCACTAATTTCAAAAAGATGAAATGAATGTATACGATGAAATAAGCGACCTAATCAGCTTTGAAGAGTTTCTGATTTATTCGGGTTATGAGTATGCTCCCCAAAAGGGTGAAAATTGCTTTATCAATAAACAGTATGAAGAGCTTATTTTTTTAAATTACGATTCTAAAACTTGTAAATACACGTATTACTCCTTAAAAAACCAAGACAAAGGTCATTTAATTGATTTTGTTCGAAACCGTTTGCATAACTATTATTTATCTACCCGGGATAAGCATGATGAAAAACAAGCTCTGCATATATTGAAAGCTTACATCAATATGCCTGAAGATAAAAAAATTCACGCGATAAAACGAAACATTCCCAAACTTGACTCTAAAAAAATAACTACAGAAAAACTTAATTCCTATCAATACTTTTCAAATTTTTATAAGTTAACCCCTTTACACGACACCACTCTTTTCAATCTTAAGGGCATCAATAGTGAAACTCTTCATTCACCTATTTTAAAGCATTCTCTTTACAATTGCAATGCCGTCTTTTTTAAAGAAAACGGTCACACTGTTGTAAATGAAAATGGGATTAACGTTGCTTTTTTATATCATGATATTGAAGCCACTGAAGTAGGTATGCAAACATACTATATCGATAAAAACCAAAAGGTCAAAAAACTTTTTGTAAAGGATTCTTCAAGGAACAGTGCTGTTTGGATTACAAAGCATTTAAAAAACAAAACTAAAAATCTTTTCATCACAGAAAAAGGTATGGAGGGTGTTTCCCATCATGAATTGATGAATCTAGATCTTTCTTACCGATATTTGTCGACTGGAGGTTTTATCACTGAAAATCAAATTCAAATCATTCATGCATTGGTTGATAAATACCGATATCATATTGCGTTAGGTAATGCTTACGATAAAGAAGGTCAGCGTTATAATTTAGACATTATATGCGCTTTAGGCTACACGCATTTTTCCACTATAAAATCCTCCTTAAACAAAGATTTTATAAGGCTGGAACTCCAATTCCATAGCTTCCATGATATTGACCAAAGAGTTTCAGATATTTTAAACTTAATCAACAAAGTAAATAAAAATTTAGCTAAAGAATTTTCCCCTACTCAACTAAAAAAAGAATCTTTTACTGTAGCTAAAAACTCAACACATTCTTATACCATAAACATTCCCAACAGAGCTTATCAGTTGGCTGAACTAAACCATATATTAATCAATACCTTTAAATTAAACATTTCATTGAAAATTCCAAAATCTTTAAAGAATTGGAATCAAGATTTACAACATGCTAAAAAGAATGCAACCTATAAAGACCAAATCATAACACAAAAAAAACGAATCAAATTATAATAAACGATGTTTGGAGATCACGACGATTATTTTGAAATAGTAGGTAATCGATTAAAATCGATACGTGAAGAAATTGGATATTCTCAAGAAGCTTTGGCTATAGCTCTAGAAGAAGAATATGACTTACGAATGAAACAGGCCTCTATTTCAAAATTGGAAATGAATTTAAACGGTCAAATTAAAAACTTTGCCCAAATATTAAATTATTATTCTTGCGAATTTAATTACAATTTAAATTGGATATTGGCTAAAAATAATACCTTCATATCCAAGTACAATATGGATGTAACCGATTTAGGAATTAATCAACAAGAAATAAGCGATATATCAAAACAACTAATTCTATTGGCAGAAAAACTTAATAAAAAATAAAGGGTAGGCCCCTCAACCTACCCTAATTGTCTTACATACCAAAAAAATTACTACAATGAAGTAATCTAAATAGTGAAGCGAAGATACTAAAATAATTTTACATAAACGCTATGGAAGTAAAACGAACATATTATATTTCTTCTATTCAATTTATATCTCGTATTTTTTCATTCCTATAAGGGATTAAACAAAAAAGCTAATGGACTTCAACACAAATATCATACTCTTAATTTTATCCAGTATATTAGGAACTTTCTATTTTTCTTTTTTCTTTTTTAGAATTCTCAATAAAAAGAACCCCCTTACAGATGAGAAAACAAAAATAAAAAATTACAATATTCCAAAAAAGAATAAAAAAGATTCAAATATTCCAATTAAAGATATTAAAACCTCTATATTTGCTGAAGAAATGGATAAAGATGAATTCTTGATAAACGAAATTAACCGTTCTTATGAAATTAAGGATGAAGAAATTTTAGAGGTAAAAGATCTATCGAATTACGCTGATTATAATGAAAGTGTCATTTTTGATAATAAACTGGAAAATGAATTACATGATTTATTAAACAACAGCAGAGATTCAGATTCTTTTGAAGAAAAAGAAACAGCAGCAGATGAGGAAATAACTAATCTTGATCTTTCAGACCAAGAGGATAAAAAACCTCTAAATGACTCTAAGAAAACAGATTCTACCCCTTCTAAAAGAGATGATTTTCTAACCAACAATTTATAAACAAGCCTGTTTTAAAAAGGCCGTCTTACCCTACTCAAAAAAATATTTATTAATCTATTAAAATTAGTACAATGAAACATTTAAAAAGTTTAGTCACCGCAATCTTAACCTTAGTATTTGCCTGCAATTCTATTGCACAAGCAACAAACCCTACGCAAAAACTTACCCAAGGACTCGATGAAGGAACAGGATTCATTCATGGCATCTTCGACTCATTATCCAACTTGGTTCTTGCCATTTCAGGTGTTGTAGCACTGGTATCTTTAGGATATATTTTCTACAGTTTTGCAACCAATGAAAAAGATATTTCAAAAAAAGTGATGGCATGGGGCGGCGGATCAGCTTTTATTTTTATTGCTATTGCTACTATTAAAGCTTTATTTTTTGGTGCTCAATAATCATGGAATTAGAACCCAACAAAGGGATTGGTGAACCTATTAAATTATTTGGTTTATCCGGTATTGTTTGTCTCCTATTTTATGGCATCACCCTTTTACTGATTTTACTCACTTTCTTTATTTCTGCAGTGAGTATACTGTACGCTATTATAAACACAATCGTTATAACCCCTTTAATGGTATTAGCTTATCACGCCTTAAAAAAATATGAAAAAACACACGGTTATAAAGGGTTTATACGAAGTTTTTACAACAAAAGCTGTTTTTATAAACACAAAGTCTATTAATCATGAGTAAACAACCTATTTTCAAAATTGAAGATCATATTCTTTTCAATTCAAACGGACAAATCACATTTTGTTACAAAATCAAATTACCCGAGATATTCCAGTTGAATAAAAATGATTTGAGCGAGATTAATTCTGTATGGAAAAGCATTATCCATACGCTTCCTGAGAAAAGTATTTTGCATCGACAAGATTTCTATTTTGAGAAAAGCTATGCGCCCCCTTTTAGCGAAAATTCAAAAAGAATGGATCGACAATACCAGTTTCATCATATTGAAAAACCATATCTAGAAGAATACAACTATTTATTTTATTCTAAAAAAACAAAACCCCAAAAAGGGAGCAAAGTGAGTGATGAATTTAAAGGATTGGATAATACTTTTTATCATACCGTAAAGTTATCCAATCAATATTTGAACGACAACCCTCATTTTAAAGTCGAGCCTCTTACCGAAGAGGAACTAAGAAACCTTTTAAACCGGTATTCTTTTTTTGAAGATTCAAATGATGTAAAGGATGGCTATCTAAACATTAATGGAAAGATGAATTACATTAACGTCAATGAAAATTATGCTTACCATTATTTAATAGAACAAAAAGATTTACCTGAAAAAATAGGTTCGACTCACCATGAAACAAGCTATGAAACCGAAAAAAGCGAAATTCCATTATCCTTTTTATATCCTATCGGACTAGGGTTTAAAGAATCTCACATCCTGAATAACATCATTTTCATACCAGAACGGGAAGATTTTTTAAGCTCGCTCAAAGTAAAACGAAACATGATGGCTTCTTTATCTCATTTTGATTCCAATAACAAGGTAAACAAAGATTTGTATAGCACTTACATAGAACAAGCGACTTCTTTCAATAAACCCGTTATTCAATCTATTGTATTACAGCCTTTCACGAAAAATTATCAAGAAATGGAAGATTTACAAACCCAAACTAGAAGTGCTGTAAAAAAATGCTACGGAATGGACGCTACCTTCTTAAACAATGATCTAGAAACTCTTTACTACGGGTGTTTTGCTGGAAACACGTCTACCTTTAACTTTGAAAGAGATGGTTTTATCTCTACACCAACCTTATCCAGTGTCCTATTCAATAACAATGCGCGTTACCAAAACTCTAAAAGCGACTTTGGCATTCGACTCAACGACCGGATTTCGGGGATTCCCTTGCATGTCGATATTTCAGATGAGCCTAAAGACAAGGGGTTAACCTACAACCGCAATAAATTGGTCTTTGGCCCTTCAGGAAGTGGTAAATCTTTCTTTACCAATCACCTGATTCGGGACTACTTAAAATTCGATACTCATGTAGTCATTATTGACATTGGGGACTCCTATAAAAGAACCTGTATGTATGAAAAAGGGCATTACTTAACCTATGACGATGAGCATCCTATTAAATTCAATCCTTTTTTTATTAAAAATTTGAAAAAACAGGATATTCCCAATTTATTAGACAAAATGCAGTCTATTATTACATTGATTCTTACTTTATGGAAACGTGATGCAGATCATTATTCAAAAGAAGAATATTCTATGCTTTATGCTTCGCTTGAATTGTATTATCATCATATTATTGACCATTCCATCCCAGCAAATTTTGACAGTTATTTTAGTTATATGATGAATGAATTTAAAGCCCTCTCAACAGAGAATAAGGAATTGGATTATTTTGATTTCAAGTCTTTTGAAATTTGTCTAAAACCTTTTAAAACGGGAAATCAATTTGGCTACCTTTTAAATGACATGTCTGAAAAATCTCTAATAGACGAACCCTTTATTGTATTTGAACTGGAAAAAATTAAGGATAACAAAACCTTATTCCCTATCGTGAGTTTAATCATTATGGATACGTTTATTCAAAAAATGCTAACCCTATCCGGTAAACGCAAAGTTATTTTGATTGAAGAAGCTTGGAAAGCCATGTCAAGTGATGTGATGGCGCATTTTATGAAATACCTGTTTAAAACGGCTCGTAAATACTTTGGAGAAGTTGCCTTGGTTACTCAAGATGTTGACGACATACTGGACAATGAAATTGTCAAAGAATCCATTTTAAACAATGCCGATTGTAAAATATTATTAGATATGAGAAAATACCTGGATAAATTTGATCAAATCAAACATTATTTAGGAATTACCGAGCATGCTGCTTCTTTAATTCTTTCCTTAAATCGGCAAAATAGAGAAGGGATTAAATACAAAGAACTAGCCGTTATTTTAGGAAATATAGCCAAAGTATACGGCTTGGAAGTATCCCGACACGAATATTACCTGTACACAACGGAACAAAAAGAATACCTACAGGTTTACAATGAAATTGAAAAATGCCATGGAGATATTGATTTGGCTTTACAAAACATCATTGATCTTGAAAACAACTTAACTACCTCAATATAACGTCTTATAACACTAAAAAAATTACAATGAAAACATTTAAAACCCCCTTAATACTATTCGCTCTGTGTCTAACATCATGGGTATACGGACAGCAAATCGTAAGTGACCCTAAAAACACAGCCATTAATATTGCTATCCAGGGCTTACAGGAAACCAGTAACCAAACAGCTGGAGACCAACTAAACATCGTTAAAAAATCGCTTGAATTAAGTGAGAAATGGGAAAAAGCACTTACTCGAGTATCCGATATCGTCCGGAGTGGAAAAAGAGTTACAGAAGTTGTTAAAGCTCAAAAGGATATTATAAAGGAATATAAAAAAGGATTGGAAAAATTAGAAAGTATTCGACTTAAAACCTTAAGCCTTGAGGAAGTCCAACTTGTTGTGAAAATGCATGAAAAGTTAGTTGCAAAAACCGTTGAACAAGTTGAAGAACTTTATTCTGTTATTAAAGAAGGCTTAAGAATGAACGATGCCGAGCGACTAACCTTTATTGACAAAGTGATCGCCACATTGGTTAAAATTAAAAAGACGGTTACACTTCTTAATGAAAAAGTAGCTCAAATCGATAAAAAAAGAACATTAGAAGCTAAAAACAAAGCTTTTTTTTCTAGAAAAACTGAAAAAGGTTAAACCATGTTTAAAATTGTAGAAGAAGTAAACGCTTATTTAAAAACCCTCCAAAATTTTGGAATGGACAACCTGCATGTGCTGAATAATACAGCAATGCAAATAGCCGGTTTAGGAGCCGTTATTTTAGTACTTGTTATCAGCGTTAACTTATATTTTGGAAAGCGCATCAATATGCAAAAGCTGGGAAAAATACTGATTATTTTTCTTATTTTAACGATGTACGGTCCCTTACTCGGACTAATTAACGGGACTTTAGATCAAGTTAACCACATCTGTAAAAGTGCCTTTGCTAGTGAGGTTGATCTCAACGTCGTCTATCAAGATTTATGGGAGAAAAAAACCAAGGCACAGTCTGCTAACGATGGAGAGGCCGAATCCAATGCTTTTTTAAAGGAAATTTTAAAAGAAATCGAAAAAGAAAATCCTCTACACAACGAATCTAATAAGATTGGAACGGATTTAATTCTAGCTTTTAACCATAATAATGTGGGCGAATTCAAACACGCTCTTATTACGACTTTTGAAGAATTTATGTTGATGCTCAGTGCGGGTTCTATCGTAATTTTAAATATTATCCGAACCACTTTTTTAATTATTTTATCTGTTATAGGCCTTTTTGCCATTGCCTTATCCATCATTCCTGCACTTGAGAACTCTGGCTATGCCTGGTTGCAAAAATACGTTCAAACATATTTATGGCTCGGCATAACCTATATTGTAGAGGGTGTTACAAGCTTAATCCTTCAAAAATACAACGAAACAGTGCATCAGGATATTGTTTCCACTACATTTGATCTTTTGTTAATGCTAGTTTGTTTTTCTACCTTAATCTTGGTTTGTCTTGTTCCTATCATTACCCGTCATATTGTCAGCACAACAGTATCTTATGCTTATAAATTGTCATCAGACCGGTAAACCCGTTGCTACAACTACTAGCATTAAAAAAAATAGTTTGCAAAAAAATAATTCTTTAAAAAAATGAAAACCCTATAAAAACAAGTTATACTATAATGAAATCTTATAAAGAGTTTACCGATATCGACAAAGCAATTACCAAAATTAAATATTTATCAGCATCTATTGTGGTTGTCTGTTTTATTATTATGTCAGGAATTCTTATATTTGCAAAAAGCTTAATTGAATCTAATCGCGATCGTATTTATGTACTGGAAGATGGCAAAGCACTAAGACTCGCAATATCGGATGATAAATTATCTAATCGACCCGTAGAAATACGAAACCATATAAAAGTTATGCATAACTTATTGTTTAACATAGAACCTGACCCTGCCCAAATACAGAACGATGTAAGAAAATCTTATTATTTTGGAGATAAATCCATTAAAGCTATTGATGATTTCCGGAGAGAAAAAGGCTATTATGCAAAAATAATAGCAGGAAATATTTCCACTGAAATCGAGCAGGATAGTATTCTTATTAACACTTCCCAGTACCCTTATTCTTTTCATTTTTATGGCAAAGAAAAACTAGTTCGCCCTACCAAAATTGTAATTAAAAATTTGGAAACCGTGGGGAAAATTAGAGATGTTAAGCGCTCTGACAATAATCCGCACGGCTTATTTGTAGAAGATTTAAAAGTAATCAATAATCAAATACTCAACGAATATGAAAGATAAGTTTCATAACTGGTACGACACCTTGAGTAAAAAGCAACGCATTGCTTATTTTGGAATTATTCCTTTGGTATTTTTTTTAATTACCACCAGTTTTTTGGTTGCCAACCTTGTGGAGGGCAATGCCAAAAGCGTCATACACAATCCTAACGATAATACGCCTGAGGCATCTACCACAGCTCTTAAAGCTGATAAGGAACATTATTACGGTGTTCAACTCAATGCTGAAATTGAGCAAAAGAAAATACGCGAACGAGATAAAACACTGGATGTAAACCTGGACTTAGTCCATGAGAAAAAAGAAAAAAACCCGTATTATACCGAGGGATATTATGACAATACTTCCTCCAATTTAGAGGAATTAGAGAGGCTTGCCCAACAGGTTCAAGAAGAGCCGGAAGTTCATGTAAAACCACAACCGACAACCAAGGTAGTCTACGTTGAACGAGAGGCCAAAAAACCAACCCCTATCCAAACAGATATGCAAACCACTTCCCCTCCGGTAAACCAAAAAACTTTTGCCTCAATTTCGCGCCGAAAGGAAGCGCCCGCCGTAGCCGAACAACAAGTTTCTACACCAGTAGGAAACAAAACCTATAAAGCCAAGATTACCGGTACGCGTCAAAAAAAGAATTACGTGACCAAATCGAATAACAGAGTTTACATCGAAAACCAGGAAGCTTTTATGGTTAACGGACACCTCATTAAAAAATATTCTACCCTAGTTGCTCGGGTTGTGATATCCAATGAGATGAAATTAAAAATTCAATTCATTCAGCTAGGTGATCGGCAAATACCTTGTGATATTGAGGTGATTGACACCTACGGACAACCCTCTATTGAAGTAATTGGAGGAACAGGAGAAGAAGCTGAATCGGATGTAAGAGAGGAATTAAGTGATGAAATTGGAGACGATCGTCAATTGCGAAAAATTCCTGGTGCCTCTTCTTTGATTCGTGGTTTTCTTAAAGGGAAAACCAAAGTTAAAATTAGAACCAGCAATGTCCGTTTAAAAATAAATTAGATGAAAAAAGTTTTACTATTATCTATACTCGTCTTAACCAGTACCCTTTGTGCACAAAAGGTAGTATACGACACGGTTCAATTATCGACCCAAGAGGTAACCTACATTACCTTAGGTGGTTTTGTTTCGGAATTGGATTACGGAAACTTACGGTATATTGAAACCGACAACGGAAAACCTGCTATTGTGAGTGTTGGAAATAATTCGCTAGTCAAATTAAAGGCCAGTCGAAAGTTTAAAAAAACCAATATTTTAGGGGTTAACGATCAGGGCATCACTTACAACATCACTGTTTATTACACTTCTAACACTCCTAAAAACACTTCACCTTTTATTGGTGAAATTTTACCTCCTGAACATAACGAAACCCGTTATGCAGGCTCTCATTTTAATTCGATTGGAAACCAAGAAGACGAATATGAGGTGATGGAAACCGATCAGTTAATTGCCAAACAGGAAGCCTTTATAAAAAATCACAAATTAAAATACGATACCATTCCGTATCAAAAAATTGCCAAAATTTTATATTCTTCTCAGCGGTACACCAAAGTAAAAGGCATTGGAGTTCGATCACAAGGAACGGTGTTAAAATTTGAAAATTCATGGATTGCAGGCGACAAATTGTATTTTAAGTTTGTCCTATTCAATAGTAACAACAAGCAATTTGTTATTAAAAACTGGCAGTTTAAATTTCAACCCAATGAAGGAGGGTTAAGGCGCTCCAGTGTGACCGATCAAAAAATAAGTCCGCTTTACGAATATAAAGCGCAATACCAAACTGTATACGGAAATCAGAAATTATATAAGATTTTTGTGTTTGATAATTTTGGTATTGCAACCAATGAAAAATTTTATGTAGAACTGGCCGAAAGTGGATCCAATACTATTTTGCGAATGCCCCTTCCTTCCAGGTATATTAACAAACCCCGAAATGCGGGGAAAGGGGTTTTAAATGAAAAAAACAAAAAAAAGGCTAAGGATGTTTCTACATCCGATGAAAAATTTTGAGAACCTTTTGTAAAAAAGAGCACTTAAAAAGTCAAAGATTTATGAAAAAAATAAGTTTACTATGTGGGATTTTAGTAAGTATACCAATTTTGTTAACTAGTCAAGTGAAAGGTTCTAAAAGCATTGATGTAACAGCCGGTTACGAGTCGAACGGAGCACTGGGGTTTGTAGGATTTTCCTATTTTACAGAAACCACCCGCTTTTGGCGAGGTGGCGTGAATTTTCATTTGGAAAATTTTGCCAATACGCCTCATGATATAGAGGTACAACTCTATACCGGTCAACTGGAACATTATAGGGAAGTAGTCAGTTTTTACGACAATTCCTCCATTATTTACCTCGGTGCCGGATTGATTGGTGGTTATGAAAGTATTAATGGTGGGAAAGCCCTTTTACCCAACAATACTAAAATACATTCGGAGTCCCAATTTATTTACGGAGGTACAGCAGGCATAGAATTTGCTCAATATTTATTTGGTTCCGCCTGGAGAGGCAACCTTAAACTGGTTGTCAACGCAGGCTATAATTATTACGTCAATTCGGATGTAGGAAGTGTTCAACCCCGAATAAGAGGCGGATTTAAATACCAATTTTAAAACAACAACTCAATGAAAAAATTTCATTTTTATACAAAAATATTTCTCACACTTACATTTGCTCTTCTATGGGTTTCCTCGTGTGACAACCGTGATTTGGATGAAAAACTTCAAAATGAATTTCCCTTTAACCTTTCTGCCCATATGCTTACTGAGAATGTTTACTGGAAATCCGTTTCCAACATTCAACTAACCGTTGATAACGACCATGAAATCAACGAACAGCTTTTTAACGTTACCTACCGCATTACCAAAGAGGGCAAAACCTTCTACCAAGGAAGACAAACCCGTAATTTTGATATTGACAGTAAAAACGCTCATCAACTCGATTTTGTCCCTCTAGAACGAGGCGATTATACCGTTATTTTTAAAGCTTCTAACGGTAATGAAACCTACGACGCCTACGACACCTTAAATTTTAACGTAGTCAACCGCGCTTTTGAAGCATCAGTAAGTTCGGAAAGAACTAAATTATACCAATCAGAAGAAGAACCTTTACGCATTTGGATAACCATTGACGAACCCGACTGGGTGGAATATACCTATTCCTTTGAATCCAAACAAGACAACGAACTACTGGACGAAAACGGTACTTCTTTAATCCAAAATACACCGTACAACCTCATCGAAAATCGTACCCTGCCTCTTACCTTTGACCCTAAAGGAAATGAGGGTATGCACACCCTGTTTTTTACCTTTTACGATACACAGGGACAAAAACTGGTACGCGAATTAACTCTTGAGGTCAAAAGTATTGACGTTAAATTGGAACTCAATTTAGAAGAAGCTCATGACAAGGAAATTTTCTTTACACAAACAGCGGATTTAACCGTAAAATTAGAACCCGTATTCGACAATCCTAACAACCCCAATGTCTACCAAGGAACCGTAAAAATTGAAGGGGTGCAAGGCTTTATTAATCTTAACCATACAACATACCGTAATGGCGATGAAATTGAACTAAAAAAGGGCATTACCCCTTTCTCGTTCTTTAGTGAATCTAATGAAAATACCACCGCAACTCTTACCGTTGAAATATACGATCAGTTTGGACACACTGACCGTAGTACCCTTAACGTCAATGTCAAAAAATTGGGCTATGATTTGGAATTAAAAACACAAACCGGTCATAAATCCGAGGATATTTTCTTTAATGAAAATGCCTTACTAACCTACTTACTTACTCCCGAACTTCAGACCAATCATCAACTAGCTCCTACCTATAAAGCTCAATTTACGCTTACAGGTGGTGAAGGCTTTATTACACTGGACGGTCAAAAATATAATAGTGGAGACTCCATTCAACTTAGAAAAGAGCACGTAGCCTTTACCTATACCCCTACTAAATACCAGGGGAAAAACACCATGATTACTTTTAACGCACAAGATTCTTATGGCTTAAAAAAGACCGCTACCATACCTATAAACCTACTTCAACGGGATTTTAATTTTAACACCTCTATAACCGGAGAAGAACTTCTTTATATGGGTGAATCCAAAGGAAGAATACAATGCAATCTTAATGTAAGTGGCGACTCCAATGGTATTGATTATTTTGTTACCCCAACTTCCAACGGTAACGGTATTTTTTATTACAACAATGTGCAATACGCCAATGGCGAAACCATACAAGTAAAACCCGGTGCTTTTGAAATTCAATACGAACCTAGTAATTACAACAACGGTATACACACCATCTCTTTCGAAGCTTTTGACTCCACTCAACAAAAAAAGTTTGCTAATATACAGTTTAAAACATATCAAAAACCCTCTATCGTAGAAGGAAGTGTTAGAACCTGGTATTATAATGACAATAAACAATCAGGTATTTGTGGCAGTTGTTGTAGAAGAAATCATCACTACTTAATTAAATTTGATGCAAAACTTAACGAAGGAGCTTCTATACGAGCACTTAAGTTGGTTTTTGAGCATAAGGATGGAACTATTATTACTCACGAGGATCTTGTAGAAAATCTGAGAGTAGTTAACGGATTTTATCGATTTTATACTGAACGCTACTGCTCTTCAAGTGCTTGGGCTTCAAATGATGAAAAATTTA
>JBKDZS010000067.1:0-17514 GCA_047971445.1 Flavobacteriales bacterium | reverse complement strand
CAACAACACCAATGTAACTACATTTATAATTTAATTAAATGTTTGATTTCCTGAGTACGATTATTCAAAAGAACTTTGATGAAATATTTTCCAGAAGCTAATCGAGAAATATTAATTTGTTCTTTATTGCTAGGGTGTTTAGGAGAATAATCCAAAATTTTATGCCCTACAATATTAAAAATAATAATTTGTTTGATTGGCATGTTGTTGTGAGAGGAAATATAAAAGAGATCTTTTACAGGGTTTGGATAAATTCTAACATTACTTTCTTCTTCAATAGAAGGATTACCCTTATGCTCGCTAAAATCGCTTGCAGAAAGGTTTGCATAAAATATAAAAACGGCAAGTATGTTAAAAAGGTGCCTCATCTTTACTATTAGTATGTCAAATGTACAAAATATTCGTTAATTTTACCGTAAAACTTTATATTATTATAATAAAAAATTGAACACTATGTTTCCTTATAAAAGAAATCGTCGTTTAAGAAGAAACGAATCTATCCGAAGTTTAGTTAGAGAAAACACATTAACTCCTTGTGATTTTTTAGTGCCTCTATTTGTGATTGAAGGAGAAAATATAAAACAAGAAATTGCTTCCATGCAAGGTTATTTTCGGATGTCTTTGGATTTAATTCGAAAGGAAGTAAAGGAATTATGGGAGATGGGAATTCGTTCTGTTTTAGTTTTTGTAAAAGTACCAGATAATTTAAAAGATAATAAAGGAACAGAAGCATTAAACTCAAATGGATTAATGCAACGCGCTGTACGTGAAATAAAAGAAGTTTGTTCTGAAATGATTGTGATGACGGATGTTGCGTTGGATCCCTATTCTTCTTATGGTCATGATGGTATTGTAGAAGATGGAATTATTGTGAATGACGCTACGGTTGAGGTTTTAGCACAGATGGCTTTATCACACGCGCAGTCTGGAGCTGATTTTGTGGCTCCATCAGATATGATGGATGGACGAATTTTAGCTATTCGTGAAATATTGGAGTCGGAAAGTTTTATTGACACAGGAATTATGAGCTATAGTGCAAAGTATGCTTCGTCTTTTTATGGGCCTTTTCGAGATGCCTTAGATTCAGCACCAGGTTTTGGAGATAAAAAAACGTATCAAATGGACTATTATAATGCTGAAGAAGCCGTTAGTGAAGCTTTGTTGGATATAGAAGAAGGTGCTGATATAGTGATGGTAAAACCAGGTATGCCTTATTTGGATATTGTAAAAATAATTAAAGAATTTTCGGAAGTTCCTGTTTCTGTTTATCAGGTTAGCGGTGAATATGCAATGATCAAAGCAGCAGCAGAGAAAGGTTGGTTAAATCATGATGAAACAATGATGGAAAGTTTGGTTGCTTTTAAGAGAGCTGGTGCAGATTTAATAGCAACATATTTTGCAAAGGAAGCTATTAAATTGATGAAATAAATGATGTTTTATAAGTAAATAGTAGCTTGTAAGGTGATAATACTGTTATTTTGGCTATCTAGTTTTTCGTTTTTGTATTCTAAGGTTAATTTGGAGTGGTGAGCCTCTAAATATAAATTTGAACCAATTCCAAATGTACTTTGGTTGTTATTAATAGCATCATAATTTCTATTGGAATAGGAAATGTAAGGTTGAATACGGGGTTTTGTATTTTTTCCAGGAATGAGATAACCTAGGTGACCGTAAATCATACTTCCAGTACCATAGACGTTGTATAGGTAATCTTTTCCATAATCATTATTTTGATAGGTAGCATAAGCGGTAATAGCACTTCCATTTTTTCCGATAGGAGTATCGTAGAAAACATCTATAGCAAAAATAGATACATCATCACCTTTTAGGTTTCCATGCTTATCAGCGGTGACAGAACCGTTTGGGTGACTGAAGAAACCAGCTCCGATATTGAGGATTTTTTTGGTTCCTAGATAGGTACCTACTTTAAAGGGAAGGAAGTTGGATTCTTGATCTAAAAGGTTATATTCAAAATAGCCTGCAAAGGTTCTACCAGCCTCTTTTGTTCCTAGTAGATTGGTGCCACCATAAACAGCTGAACCACCATTTTCAGGTGTTCTTTGATCTAAGCCATTTTTAATAGCATCATTGAAGGCAATACGGTACTGAAGTTTTCCAAAATTTCCTTTTGCAAAAACTCCAATATGACGAGCTAGTTGATCTGATAAACCTAATGTTGCCCATGATTGACGATGTCCATCAAGGGTTAACAACTTAGAAGTACTTTGATTATTTAGCCTGGAAATTCCGTTAAAATAATGCAATCCACCTCCTAAAGTATGATTTTTAGCTACTTGATATTGCCCCCAAGCATC
This sequence comes from Flavobacteriales bacterium, assembly GCA_047971445.1. Classification (GTDB taxonomy): domain Bacteria; phylum Bacteroidota; class Bacteroidia; order Flavobacteriales; family UJ101; genus UJ101. The sequence continues at coordinate 15,199 of JBKDZS010000067.1, read as the reverse complement.
ATGAAAAAATAATTGGGAATTATCACCTTTTCCTGTAGGAGTTAACGTTGAATTGTTTAAGTTGTTTAGACCAAAATGGGTTAAAATTAAAAACTTATCCGTAATTTGAGCATAAGATAAAAAACGGGCTCTACGTAAATTGAAGTTTATATGATTTTCATCTTCTGCAACATTATTGTTGTAAACCCCTTGAACTTGTACCCATGAAATAAATCGGATGTATTTGGAACCATCCTCATTTAATTTTAGTTTAATACCTCCATGATAATTTGGAGACCCTTGTGCTAATATGGTTTGAAAAGTAAATAAAAAGAGACCAATGGATACTAATGAGTAAATAATAGATTTCATAAGATAATAAGAGTTTTTATATGGTCATATACTTCTTAATTCTGAAAAAATAAAGTAGTTATATAAAAAAAACACTCTTAAGCTTAATTTGAGAGTGTTTCTATCGTAGGGTGAAAGACCGGGTTCGAACCGGCGACCTCTGGAACCACAATCCAGCGCTCTAACCAGCTGAGCTACAATCACCATTTATAATGCGTCTGCAAATATATAAAACTAGTAGCTATCGCAAAAGATTTTTTTATTTTTTTTATATTAAATCGGATAAATTATCAACTCCAATAAAACGTTCCACCGTAAAACCTTCAGCGTGCTCTACACCGATAATTCTACCTAAATCTCGAGCTCTGTAGTCGATGCTGTCTAAAAAATTTTTTGAAGTAATAGGTGTTTCAGGCTCATTTGAATTTTCATTAAAAAATTGAGAAGCATAAGCTAAGCAAGCCTTTTTTTTGATATCCATAAATCCTGAAATATCTACTACAAAATCAGGTGTTAAATTTTTCCATTGAATGTAATGATAGACTTGTGAGGGTCTCCATTTTTCTAAAATAGTTTCCCTTTCATCAAAAAGTTTTATTTTAGATAAACCGGATAAAAAACAAGCTCGTGAGCATAGCTTACTTGCTCTTGCATGATCAGGATGCCGGTCGTTAACAGCGTTTAGTAAAACAATATTAGGGCGATATTTTCTTAAAACAATACTAATTTGATTTAAGTTTTTTTCAGTAATTTCAAAAAAACCATCTCCAATATTGAGATGCTCTTGTACATGAATTCCTAGTATTTTAGCAGCTTTATCAGACTCTTTTAAACGAATTTCACGAGTTCCTCGGGTACCTAATTCCCCTTCAGTTAGATGTAAAACACCTACTTTTTTTCCTAAAGAAATTTCTTTGGAAATGGTTCCTCCACATGATAGTTCTACATCATCTGGATGAACGCCTATAGCTAAAATATCGAGCTTTGGATACATTTGGTTCTTATTTTAAAAAGATAAAGATAAGTGAATTGAGTAATAAATAAAAACTGTATACTGTTTTGGAATTATAATTTGTCTATTTTAATTTCGTAGTTTTTAAATAAGATTGTATTATCCTAAATTAGGAGTATGACGAATCATAATAGCATCATAAATAGCTTGAAAAATATCTTCACGAATATTCTTTTTGGATAGTGTATTTCGTTCTACTAATTGGTTAATACGATTGGAGAGAAATATGTAAACTAGTTTTTCATCAGGATCAACCCAAACGATGGTTCCTGTAAAGCCAGCATGACCAAAAACATTTTCTGTAGCACTTTTACAAGTTTGTCCAATCCGATCTAAAGGTTTTTTATCAAATCCTAGTCCTCTACGATTATTATTCCATTTATATTGATATTTTGTAGCTTCTTCAACGGTTTTTTCCTGAAAGTAGCGTTTGCCACCATAATAGCCTTTTTGTAGGTATAATTGCATAAGCTTTGCTAAATCGTTTGCATTGGAAAAAACACCAGCATGTCCGGAAACACCTCCACTCATTGCAGCTCCTTGATCATGTACATAACCTTGAATCAACTGTCGTCTAAAATAAGTATCTAATTCTGTAGGAATAATAGCCTTTTTTTCATAATGTTCTAAAGGAAGGTAACCCATAGTATAGGCACCTAAAGGTTTATAAATTTCCTCTTTAGTTATTTGGTCAAGTGTTTTACCTCTTTTAGACTCTATGATATCTTGCATAATGTAATAACCTAGATCAGAATACTTGTATTTTTTATTTCCTAAACTAGAAGTGTATATTTGAGTTAGAATAGAATCTTTATAAGTATCCATAATGTACCACCCGTCTGCTACTTTTGTTTTAAATCCTTGCTTAGGTGTGTTAGAATAATAAAGACTACTAGGGTATAAATCTTCGTTTAATGTTTTTTTGTAAAAAGGAATCCAAGCCTTTAAACCCGCCTGATGTGCTAAGATTTCCCGTAGAGTTAAGTTTGCTTTATTAGTGCCACTAGCTTTTTTTGTATAGGTAATTAAAGGTTGATCATAACTTAATTGACCTTCATCTTTTAATTTAAAAATCATAGGTAAAGTGCCTGCAACTTTGGTAATGGATGCTAGGTCATATAAGTTTTCATTTTCTACTTTTTGGTAACGTTTCTTCGATTGATAACCATATGATTTTTCAAATATTACTTTTCCATCACGAGCTACCAGTACTTGCATTCCTGGAGTAGCGGGTAAGGTCATGGCTTTTTGGGCAATTTCATCAATCTTTTTTAGGTTTGTACTACTCATCTCCACATATTCAGGGAAGGCGTAACCTAATCGCTGTATATCTCGATATGTAATACCGTCTCCTGCTTTAAAAGTTTCATTTAAAGTTACAGGTAGCTTTCCCTTTGCTGGTAAGGCTCCAAAAATTACCTGTGGTGTCACATTTTGTGCCTCTTTACTATCTTGATAAGAGATGATTAAACCTTCTATTTCTTTTGTGTTTACATTTAATAAACTGTAAGGGCTGGCAAAAATAGAAACAATAGTTTTATTTTGTGCTGAAATGGCTTTAATAATACGTTGGGTATTCTGAGAAATTTTATAACTTTTCCAAGGGTTTTTATTGGATTTGTGTACGCCAATAAAGACGTAATCATAAGTTTTTAATTTAGAAATATCACTTGCAGATTTGATCGTTACTTTTTTTACATCAGCATATTTTCTAAGTATATTGTAAAACGTTGTTCCCGAACCTTCTTCTAAGTTCACATAGGCGAAAGTTTGATTGGCTAAGTTTTCAATAGGTAACACGTTTTTTTCATTTTTTAAAATGGTAATGGATTCTTCTACCAGCTTGCGATTAATTACTTTACTGCGATTATCATTTAAATCGTTATGTAAATTATTTAGGTTAACAGGTTGATAGTGATTTAAGCCAACAAAATATTTTGCATTTAAAATCTTTTTAACACTTTCTTCTAAACGATCTTCTGAAAGTTTCCCGTTAGCCAAAGCATTTTTGATTTTTGATTTTCCTACTCGAACTGCTTGAGAAAACAACAAAATATCATTTCCTGCTTTAAAGGCCATCAAATCAACTTCTCCAGGAGGATATAAATCTGCTACACCTTTCATGTTTAATGCATCAGTAATAATCAAACCTTGATATCCCATTTCTTTTTTTAGTAACCCGTTTACTATTTTGGGCGATATAGAAGAGGGTAATTTAGAATTAGGTTCTAATACGGGAACATTCAGATGAGCAACCATAATACTTCCCACATTGGCATCAATTAATTTCTTGAAAGGGTATAGCTCAATATCGTTTAGACGTTGACGATTATGATTCAATGTAGGTAAGGTTTTATGAGAATCTGTATTAGTGTCTCCATGACCAGGAAAATGTTTTGCAGAAGGTATCACACCGTAATCTTGCATTCCTTGAGCAATGGCTTGTGCTTTACGAACAACATTGTCCACATCAGAACCAAAGGAACGGTTTCCAATGATTGGATTTTTATGATTGGTATTTACATCAACAACTGGGGCAAAATTCATGTGAATTCCTAATCGTTTACAATGCTGTGCTAATTGAGCACCCATTTCGTAAATTTGATCTTCATCTTGTACAGCACCTAGAGTCATATTCCAGGGGAATCGGAAGGTGTTCTTTAAACGCATATCTAGCCCCCATTCTCCATCAATTCCTATCAATAAAGGTGTTTTGGAATTTTGTTGGTAATGATTAGTTAAGGTAGCTTGTTTTAGGGGATTGTCTTGCATAAAGATTAAACCTCCGATATGTTGTTCTTTAATAAGCTTTGTAATTGAGGCTTTGTGATTCACATCACGATTGGAGTAAGCTGCTACCATAAAAAGTTGTCCGATTCTTTCATCTTGATTCATAGAATTGTACACACTGTCAACCCATGCTTTTTGAAGGGTGTCCTTATAAAAAATTGTTTTATGTTGTGCATCTAAAATGGAAGATAAACAGATTATTCCTATGAGTGTTCTTAGTATGTTTTTAATCATTTTTAAGTTTGTGATTTTTTATCTTTTAGATATATAGTGCAATTATTTAACCAAAGTTTTTAACCAACTATTTTTAATAGGAATTTCCCATTGGTTATTAAGCTCCTCTAAAGAGCTAATGGTGTTATCAAAAATAATGGTGTCTGAGGAGATATGACCTTCTTTAACAGCTGTTTTAAACTCTTTTAAAGGAAGGGTTTTTATAGTTCCTTTCTCCTTATACGCAATATTCATTCGATTTAAGAGTGATAAGTTAAATTTTTTTTCAAGATCTTGAATCATATGCATTAAACTGTCAATAGAGCAACCTGAAACATGGCTTTTGTCTTCATTAACATGAATTATAATAAATTGATTATACGATATTTTTAAGTTACTTTCTAAAGGGGTTCCATGCGTATTCCATTGAATTAAGAATTGCTTTACTATAATTGAAATTTGTTCTATCTCTATTTTTGTAAAAGGTCTATCAGATTGGAAAACCCACAATCGATCCATTTGGTTTGATTTTTTTATTTGCAACAAATTTAAGAATTCTTATGAGAACTTAAAATAATTCCTTTTGGATCAAGAAAATTTAGTAGTATTTACTAAAATGAAATCGTTACATCTTACAAAAAGAAAAATGTATATTTGCATTTAAGGAATACGTAAATATGAAAAAACCCTTAAAAGAGGTAAGTCATGAAGCTCCTAAACCAAAATGGTTGAGAGTAAAATTACCAACAGGAAAAAAATATACAGAATTAAGAGAAGTTGTTGATAAATATGAGTTGAATACAATTTGCCAAAGTGGAAGTTGTCCCAATATGGGAGAATGCTGGGGGGAAGGTGTTGCAACTTTTATGATTTTAGGAAATATTTGTACACGCTCATGTGGATTCTGTGGAGTAAAAACAGGGCGTCCTGAAACGATAGACTGGGAGGAGCCAGAAAAGGTAGCGCGCTCAATTAAATTAATGAAAATTCAACATGCTGTTATTACTTCAGTGGATCGGGATGATTTAAAAGATGGGGGATCTATTTTATGGGGAGAAACGGTTCGTGCCGTTCGACGTATTTCACCTCAAACTACAATGGAAACTTTAATCCCTGATTTTCAGGGTGATAAAAAATTAATTGATCGAATATTGAAAGCTAGCCCTGAAGTTATATCTCATAATATAGAAACGGTTCAAAGATTGACGAGAGAAGTTCGAATTCAAGCAAAATACGAACGTAGTTTAGCTGTTTTAAAATACTTAAAAGATTCAGGTCAACGACGTACAAAGACAGGAATTATGTTAGGATTAGGTGAGACACATGACGAAATTATTCAAACCATAGATGATATTCGAAAAGCTCAGGTTGATGTATTGACAATAGGTCAATATTTAAGACCTACAAAAAAACATTTACCTCTTCGTGAATTTATTACGCCAGAACGATTTAAAGCATACGAGGAATATGGTAAACAACTTGGATTTAAACATGTAGAAAGTAGTCCATTAGTTCGATCATCATATAAGGCAAAAAAGCATATAGAATGATTTTTATTAATTCGATTTCTTTTTTGTATTTTTACAGGAGATAATATATACTAAAATAATTGAAAATGAGAAATATAGTGGTTCCGGTTGATTTTGGTGATTTTTCAAAAAGAATTATTAATTTTTCTATAGACTACGCAAAAAATAAAAATGTGAAATTATATTTCATTCATGTGTTACCGTTAGATATGTCGTATGTGGTAGGAGATATGGGTATGCAATACGTTCACGGTGTTCAGGGAAAGATGGTGGAAGATAAAATAGAGCTTCTCCAGGAATTGACAGATTTTATAAAAGAAAAAAATATCGCTTACGAAATAGAAGTTATACAAGGAGTAGCTTCAGATACTATTTTAGAAAAAGCAAAGGAAGTAGATGCTGAATTGATATTAATAGGTTCTCATGGACATGGAGTTTTATATGAAGCATTGGTAGGGAGTGTGACACATGATGTATTAAAAATAACGGATATTCCTGTACTAATTGTTCCCGACAAATATAGAACCAAAGAATAAGCTTAATTAATTTTTTTAAGACTACTCATATTTAGTTGAAAAACTAAGGAATAACGTTATAAAATAAAAAAAATCAATAATCAATGAAATATTTTATTGTAGGAGATGTTCACGGTTGTGTGAATACATACAAAGCTTTTTTAGAGAAATATTGGGATCCTCGAAAGGAAATTTTGATACAGGTAGGAGATATAGTGAATAAGGGAAAATATCCATATGAAACTATTTTATTTTCTATGGGGTTATCTAAAAAATATCCAGAAAATTTTATCCAGTTAAAAGGAAATAATGATCATATTCTTCATAAAGAGTTAAAGGAAGAAGGATTCTCTCAGAGAGTCAAAAAAATGTTAGAAGAGAAAGGATTAAAAGGTAACTCCATTATAAATTGGTTAGGAGGATTGCCTCATTTTTGGGAAAATGAGACTGTTTTTGTTAGTCATGCAGGAATTGATAAAAAAAACAATTACCCTGTGAAACAAGAAAACTTGAGAATTATTTATACTAGAGAAGAGTTGAAAAATATTGGAAAAATGCAATTTGTAGGACATGTTTTAGTAGAGGCTCCTTTTTATGATAAAGAAAAAAACATATGGTATTTAGATACTGGAGCTGGTTTTCAAAAAAAATTATCAGGTGTGAAGGTAAAGTTAAATGGAAAAGTGACAGACATTATCTCAACTAAGATTAAAAAGAAAGACTTTTTGAAATAGTATGAATTTTCTAGCACATCAATTTTTATCAATGGGTATTCCTGCAATAAAAGCAGGGAATCTTTTAGGTGAATATGTGAGAGGAAAAAAATATGAGGAATATTCTGAAATGATTCAAAAAGGAATTTTACTTCATAGAAGAATAGATGACTTTACAGATAAGCATCAAGTTGTTTCCTGTTTGGTTAAGGAAATGCATCTCGTTTTTTATAAATATGCTCCTGTAATTCTAGATGTATTTTTTGATTATTTTTTGGCAAAAAATTGGTGGAAATTCTCTGATGTAAGCTTACAAGATTTTTGCAATCAAACGTATGATGATTTAGAGAGTTTTAGTATTCAAATGCCTAAAAAAGTTCAAAAAATAATATTGAGTATGCGTGAACATAATTGGCTATTTCATTATCAAAATTTAGAAGGTATTGAGCATGCTTTAAAGCATTTGAAGCATCGAACTTCTTTTGAAAATAATATAGAAGAAGCAGTCAAGTACTTATATGCTAATGAAGAAAAAATTGAACTAGTTTTCTTGAAGTTTTTACCTGATGTAGAAAAAGAGTGTAAATCTTTTTTAGAAAATAAGTGATTACAAGTTTGAAAAGAATAACGATTAATTTGTCATAAACATGGCTAAAATGATCTTTCCAAAAATGGAAAAAACAATTCCTAAAACAGCCAGTAAACCTAGAAAAAATAAAGAAAGTAAACCACAAGATAAGTACCATTCAGCCTTTCCTTTATCTTTTGTGTTTTCTGTTGAATTAGAGTTAAAAGATCTAATTTTGGTGAGCTTCATAATTAAAAAATGGATATTAAAATATCAGTAAAAAAACCCAAAATTGTACCAATAACTGTGATGAGTCCAATTAAAAAAATAAAAAAACATCCTATAATTAAATAACACCCTTTATTGCTGTTTTTAGGGGGGTGGTAAGAATATTCTTGATTTTGATACGATTCTTTTGAATCAGAAAGTGGTTGGCTTTCAATGATTTCAGCTTCTATGTATTCATCCTTTTTAGTGTTGTTTTGATTCATTGTGGTATCATAATTATTTTTTACACTATGCATACAGTAAGATACATGTAAGAAATGACTTCCTGTTAACATCAAAAACAAAAATAGACATTTTTTTATAGCAAAACAGCTAAATTAAAGATTAAAAAACTTTAAAGTTAGGCTTTTTAGGAATTCACTTAATTATTGTATCTTTCGACTCTAAAATTTAAAAAGTATAAAAAATTAGTGGACTTGATTCAGTTGTATATAAAAGGAATTTCTTATAGTCAAACACAAACAGGGGCTTATGCTCTGATTTTAGAGGAGAGTCGAACAAAAAAAAAGATTCCTATTGTAATAGGAGCTTACGAAGCGCAATCAATAGCCATTGCTTTAGAAAAAGATTTACATCCGCCAAGACCTTTAACCCATGATTTATTTAAATCATTTGCAGATACCTATGAAGTTAGGCTACATGAGGTGATCATTTATAAATTGATAGAAGGGGTTTTTTATTCTCATTTAATATGGGAAAAAAACGGAGTTAAAACTGCTTTAGATTCGAGAACCTCAGACGCCTGTGCTTTAGCAGTTCGTTTTAAAATACCTATTTTTACAACAGCTGAAATTATTGAAAAGGCGGGGGTTTATTTTGAAGAAGAAGATCAGAGTGAAGAGCAGGAACAATCAGATTTAGATACTGAATTAGAAGAGGAAATTTCATTTACTTTAGAAAATAAGGTCGCTTTTTCTGATATTTCAAAACAAGAATTAGAAGCAATGTTAGATGAAGCGGTTAAAAATGAAGATTATGAGCTAGCTGCTAAACTACGAGATGAATTGGATAAAAAAAAATAAACTCTTAGGAATATGAAAGGAGTATTGAGTATTCTCATGATACTACTTGTTGGTACAATAGGCTGTGCTCAAGAAATTGTCAAAATTAAAGATAGCCAGGGCTTTACAATAGAAGGGTTACTAAGAGGTATGGTAGGTGTTGTTGTTATTTTTGGGATAGCGTATTTATTAAGCTCAAATAGAAAAAAAATACCTTGGAAACTTGTTGGAGTAGGTCTATTAATGCAAATTACGATTGCTCTATCCATTCAGTTTATACCTATAGTTCAAACCATTTTTGAAGGAATAAGCAGAGGGTTTATTGAAATTTTAGATTATACAAGAGCAGGAAGTACGTTTTTATTGGGTGACTTAATGAATATAGAATCTTTCGGATTTATTTTTTTATTTCAAGTATTACCAACCGTTGTATTTTTTTCAGCTCTGACTTCTTTATTATTTCATTTAGGAATATTACAGTTAGTGGTCAAAGGTTTAGCTTGGGTTATGACTAAGACTTTAGGTATTTCGGGAGCAGAAAGCTTGTCGGTAGCAGGTAATATTTTTTTAGGGCAAACAGAATCTCCGTTAATGATAAAGCGATATTTAAATGGAATGACTTCATCAGAAATTTTTTTGGTAATGGTTGGCGGAATGGCAACACTTGCAGGAGGTGTTTTAGCAGCTTATATTGATATGTTAGGTATTGATGCTTTTGGTGTTCCCAATGAAAACATTCGTGTTATTTTTGCAAAACAATTATTAATGGCATCCATTATGGCAGCACCAGGCGCTATTGTGATCTCAAAAATTTTAGTTCCTCAGGAAGAAAGAATAAAGGAAGAAATAGAAGAAATTCAATCGAAAATAAAAGGGTCGAAGAGTAATATTTTAGATGCTATAGCACAGGGCACTACAGAAGGTCTAAAATTAGCAGCCAATGTAGGAGCAATGTTATTAGTTTTTGTTGCTCTGATTGCTATGTTAAATGGGATTTTAGAAGGACTAGGTAACATAACCAGTTTAAACGAAATAATAGCTTCTAAAAGTGGAGGGAAGTTTGAAAAATTATCATTAGAATATATTTTAGGGTATTTATTTTCTCCATTAGCGTATTTAATTGGAGTTTGTTGGGAGGATGCGCAATTAGTAGGAAGGTTATTAGGTGAAAAATTAATTGTGTCAGAATTTATAGCTTATAGCAGTTTAAAAGAGTTAAAAATGATAGGAGGATTTATTGAAAATAAATCAATTGTGATTTCAACTTTTATGCTTTCAGGGTTTGCTAATTTTGCATCCATAGGGATTCAAATAGGGGGAATAGGGTCTTTGGCTCCAGCTAAAAGATCATTGCTTTCTAAATTTGGTGTTAAAGCAATGATAGGAGGGATGTTAGCCTCTCTCTTGTCGGCGACACTAGCTGGAATATTAATTGGATAACTTTTTAAGTTATAGTATATTTAGGGGTGTTACGAGTGTAATATTTTTTATAATTTCACAATGTAAAAATAAAAGAAATCATGCAACAATATTTAGATTTAGTAAAATATGTAATGGAAAATGGAGTAGCTAAAGGTGATCGGACGGGTACGGGAACCAAAAGTGTTTTTGGCTACCAAATGAGGTTTGATTTGTCAGAAGGATTTCCTATGGTGACGACCAAAAAATTACATTTGAAATCAATTATTCATGAGTTGTTATGGTTTTTAAAAGGAGATACAAATGTATCATATTTACAGAAAAATGGTGTTCGAATTTGGAATGAGTGGGCGGATTCCAATGGTGATTTGGGACCTGTTTATGGATTACAATGGCGTAACTGGAATAGCGAAGAAATTGATCAGATTCAAGAAATAATAGAGGTGTTAAAAACCAATCCGAATAGTCGAAGAATGTTAGTTTCAGCATGGAACCCTAGTGTATTACCTGATACCTCTGTTTCATTTGAAGAAAATGTAGCCAATGGAAAAGCAGCTTTACCTCCTTGTCATGCTTTTTTTCAGTTTTATGTTGCGAATGAAAAACTTTCATTACAATTGTATCAACGTAGTGCGGATATTTTTTTAGGAGTTCCTTTTAACATAGCTTCTTATGCTTTGCTATTACAAATGATGGCACAATGTACAGGGTTAGAGGCAGGAGAATTTATTCACACATTTGGTGATGCACATATTTATAGTGATCATTTTGAACAGGTAGAATTACAACTATCTAGAAAACCTCATGCATTACCTGTTATGAAACTGAATCCTGAAAAAACGAATTTGTTTGATTTTACGTATGATGACTTTGAATTAGTGAATTACAAACATCACCCACTTATTAAAGGCAGGGTTTCAGTTTAGGATTCTTAACCTTTAATAATTGCACTTAATTTTTGGGTAATATTTTTTCGGTTGTATGCATCAATATTGTTAGAGTTTATTTTTAGATTATTAGCTTTAAATTGATAGTATAGACTCATAATATAAGATTTTAGTTTTTCACTATCTTCAAATAAAAAATAAGCTCCAGTCTGAGTTTGATTTAATATTTTCTCAATTTGACTATCTTTTGGCCCGAAAGCGATGATAGGACGTTTTGAGTTCATGTATTCAAATAGTTTACCGGGAATATTTCCCTTTTTATCGGTTTGATTAGCCGTTACCAATAGTAATACTTGCGAACGTTGTTGTTCCAAAATAGCTTCTTCATGAGTAAGATAACCTTTAAAATCTAGATGTTCTTTTAAATGATATGAGTCAAGATCATGTAGAACAGAATCATCAAACTTACCAATGAATTTTATAGTTAGATCGTGAGCAAATATTTTGTCTTGTGAAACAAGTTCCTGTAAGACTTTCCAAAGAATTTGAGGGTTTCGTTCTTTAAACATAGATCCAATATAAGCAATCGAAAATTTAGAATCTAATGTATGATGAGAGAGATTTTCAGAAATGTCAAATCCATTGGTTAAACAATGAACAGGCTGTGAAGTTTGTTGTTGATATAAAGTTTGGTACTCGGGTGTAACGGAAATAATATGGTTAGCAGTACGTAAAACCCTTTTCTCCAATTTTTTATGTTGACGATCAGCCCATGGGGTTAATTTTAAAGAATTGTAATAGTAAATATTGGTCCAGGGATCTCGAAAATCAGCAATCCATTTTAAATGAGGAAATTGTTGCTTTAACTTTAATCCAATTAAATGCATAGAATGAGGAGGGCCTGTTGTGATAATCGTATTAATAGATTTTTTTTGAAGGTATTTTGTTAAAAAATGAACAGAAGGTTTAATCCAAAATTTACGTGCATCTGGAATAAAAAAATTACCTCGAATAAATAGACTTAATTTAGATTTCCAATTTTGATAGATGTGTTCTTCATAAAAACCTGCATGATGTTCTTGATTTTTTTTCGAAAACATATGAGCCAATCGGTAAGGTTCCCAAATAGATTGTTTAATTACGGTTAAATCTTTTGATATCTCTTTCTCCATTCCTGAATCCAAAATGGGATAAGTAGGGTTTTCAGGTGTATAGATAATAGGCTGTATGTCAAAGTCAGGCAAATATTGAGCGAATTTCACCCAACGCTGTACACCTGGACCTCCCGCAGGAGGCCAATAATACGTAATGATGAGAACTTTGTGTTTCATTTATCTAATTTGCTTTTTTTTATCAGCAATAAAAATAACAACTATAAGAATCAAAAATACACCATAAAATATAAGGGAAACCCATTTCCCTGTCTGAATGATAGAAGGTTCAAATTTAAATTCAATAGTATGATTACCCGCAGGAATTTCCAATCCTCTCAGAAGGTAATTTACTCGAATATGAGGCGCTTTATTACCATTTATATAAGCTTGCCATCCAGGATATTCTACGTCTGAAAAAACAGCAAATTGAGGTTTGTTGGATGTAAAATCATAAACCAAATGATTGGAAGCGTAGTGCTTTAATTGAATGGTATCATGAGAACTTTTATTGTACCGTTTTGCTGTAATAAATTTTTGATCAGCCTCATGAATAATTGCTTGTTTTTTAGTGTCTATTTTTTCTAATGCTTCCAGTTCTTCATCAGCACTAGAAACAACCTTAATTTCGTTTATCAACCAAGAGTTTCCATTAGCATCAAGATTATGCTGAATTTTGACCAAATTCTCTAAAGAACTTGCCTCTGGGTTTTGTTGAAGGATGTACCGTGTGTTAAGCATATTTAAAACTTGAGGGTTTCCTTGTGAAATATAGTGATCGAATAAATCTTGATAGCGCCGAATTTTTACAGCATGATATCCTCCAATAGAATGATGAAAATAGGAAGTATGTGTTTCATTCATGGGGTTTAAAAGTAAATTTAAAACACGGTAACGTGAAGTATCTTTTTCCTTTAAATCTTTAAGAGATTTGTTAATGATAATATTTTCCATTTGACGTCCCGTAAGAGTAGTCAACATAGGACTTTGTTGAATATCATGCTGCATTTTTTTGGTGAGATTCGTTGGATACGAGTGCTCCATATAATAGGCATCAACAAGATGATTATGATTTAAATAGTTTTTATTAGTTGACCATAGATCAAATAATCCAACAGCTAAAATAACAAATGTTAATACGGTCGTTTTAGTAGGAAAATATAAGTTGCGTTTTTGTGATAAAAATAAAGCACCTGCTGTGATTAAAATATAGAAAAAGGCATTGATAACATCGTCTCTAATCAAATTGTAACGTTGTTGTTTGATTTCGGAAATGATGTTTTGAGGTAAGGAAGAAGCACTTTCTTGAGTGCTCATCAAGGCAAATAGATCCTTTCCAAAAAGAAGAATTCCAATAAGGAAAACTCCAAAAATAGCAGTTATAAAATAAAGCTTTTTTAAATTAGTTTCAGAAGGATTTTGTATAAAGTTCCAAACTGTCATAGCAGCTAAAATAGGAGTACAAAATTCTGAGATAACGAGTACAGAAGTAATCGCTCTAAATTTAGAATATAGAGGAAAATAATCAATCATAAAATCGGTTAGAAAAGAAAAATTATGTCCCCAAGCTAGAAAAATACTGAGTAAAGTGGAAGCTAATAACCACCATTTATATCGGGTATGAATGGTAAAAAGTCCTAAGACAAATAAAAAGATAACCACTGCTCCCTGATAGGCAGGACCAGAAGTAAAAGGCTGCTCACCCCAATAAGAACTAGTAATAGGTTGTCCTTGATAATTTAATGTTTCAGAAGAACTCCCCCCATATAAATTGGGTAAAAATAAATTGAGTGTCTCCCCAATCCCATAACTCCAAGCAGTTATTTCATTTTTATTCATTCCCGAGTCTGTAGCATCTGACGTCTTATTTTTTACCAGTTCTGAAGGACCGCGAGTAGAATGTTGTGCATACTCGTAAGTAGCTAAAATACGATTGGAATTGATACCCAAACCTATAAAAAGGGAAAAGATGGCCAATAGTGAGGCCTTAATACAATCTAGGAGGGTTTTGTTTTTAATAGCATAAATAATTTCTGTCAGACCGTAAACCATTAGTATGAACCCCATGTAATAGGTCATTTGAAAATGGTTTGCTTTGATTTGTAAAGCCATAAAAAGAATGGTAAAAATCGTACCCAAAAGAACTTTTTTACGGTAAATTAAAAGAACTCCTGCAACAGTTCCCGGAAAGTAAGCTAGTGCATGTAATTTGGCATTATGTCCTGCGGCAATAATAATAAAAAAGTAGGTAGAGAAAGCAAAAAAAACAGCACCTAAAGCGGCTGTTTTCCAATCTATAGAGAGTACTTTTAATAAAATAAAAAAGCTCAGTAACATGATGAAAATATAACTGGCTGGTCGGGGTAAAAAATTGAATGCCTTATCGATATAGGTGATCAGGTCGTACTCATAACGTGCTCCAAATTGATAAGTAGGCATTCCGCTAAACATGGAATTAATCCAATAAGATTCTGTTCCTGTATCAGTTCTAAAATCTTTTAATTCTTGAGCTCCTCCAGAAAAATGAACAATATCGGGTTGTAAAACTTTTTGATTTTGTAAAAGAGGTGAAAAATACAACAAGGGTAGAATGATAAACCCTACAATACAAAGAAAGGTTAAAAGGCTGTTTTTAGCGTTCATGTTTTTTTATTTCTTCAAATTCAACATCTTCGGCATCAACTTGTACTTTAGCTTGATTTTTTTTGGTTTGATATACTGTTGTTTCTCCCATTTTAGAATAAGGTTTTCTATGTTTTTGTTTTAATTGGGATTTTTTTGCT